>NZ_OZ244149.1:3365000-3682625 GCF_965216145.1 Candidatus Palauibacter sp. | reverse complement strand
ATGCCGCCGCCGGTCGTCACGCGGACGCGGTCGCCCACGTCCTGGGGGAACAGGGGCCGGGGACCGGCGATCAAACCGACCGCCAGGATAAGCACCGTTCGAGACCCCTTCATGGTCGCCCCCCCGTCGCGTGCGCGGCGGTCTTCGCCTCGAGGGACTCCCCGGGCAAGCTCACTGGCAACATGACCCACCCGTTCTCTCTGGCCAGCTTCGTCAGAGCCGCCGCGGGTGCGGCACCTCCAGGCGCGGTCGGCAGCGTCACGTTGCACGCGTCCTGACCGATCCCGTTCCAGTCACCCGTCACAGCGTCAACGATGATCGGGAGCAATCCACTCAGGACATCGAGTATGATCCATCCGGCTCCGGTGTTGGAACTGAGTTCGCAGACGACATCCGAGTGGCCTTCCCTTCTGAAGATCACCGTATGGGAGGTCTGGTTGTCCAGTTCCAGAGACAGGGGCGTCATGCCGCGCATGTTCCCGTCGATCCATACCTCGGCCTGGGTCGGGCTGGAAGTCATGTCGATGGTCTTGATCTTGGAATTGAAAAGCGTACCGCAGGCGGTGGTCGCCGCCGCGACGAGGCAGAGCGTGGGCAGGCGTGCCATGCTTGTCCCTCCTTGGACCTGAATTGGTGTTGTCGGATGGGCGATGTGTGCCGCCGGTGAACCAGCAAGCCCTAGTTGACAACGGTCGCATCGCCGAATCGGTCGTGCCATCCCCGGAATAGGGGACATAACAGGAAGTGGATTCGGAGTCCGCCCCCTTGCCGGGTCGAGCGGTCGCGCCGTTGACCCCGGGGGAGACTGAACGGAGATTCACGCCCGCGTGTCCTAAAGAGATGCGCAGGGATCGTTGCACCGTGATGGACTCACTCGGAAGGAAGTACCTCTCATGAACCGAACCGCACTCGCGCGCCGGCTGGCGAGCGGGGTGGTCCCGGGTCTGCTCCTCGCGCCGCTGTTCGGGCTCGCCGCCCCGGCGCCCTCAGCCGCGCAGTACATGCCGAGCCAGACCCCGGTCCCTCCCCCGTTCTTCGCCCTCCAGAACGCGCGCATCGTGACCGGCACCGGCGTTGTAATCGAGAACGGAACCGTCGTCGTCGCCAACGGCCTGATCGAGGCTGTCGGCGCCGATGTCGATGTCCCCGGCGACGCCTGGGTCATCGACGCCTCGGGCCTGACGGTCTACCCCGGCCTGTTCGACGGCCTTTCGCAGGTCGGGATGGCCTCCCGGGGAGGCAACGGAGGCGGGGGCGGTGGAGGCGGGGGTGGCAACCCCTTCGCCGTGCTCGTAGGGCAAGCGAACCAGCCCCGCACCGTGAGACCCGAGGACCGTCCTGCGACGAACTCCTGGCTCAACGCGGCGGACATGCTGGATGCCGACTCCGACGCGATCGCGACCTGGCGCAGCGCCGGATTCACGAACGCTCTGGTGGCACCGGACGACGGCATCGTCACGGGGCAGGGCGCCGTCGTGAACCTCGCGGGCGGCGCGCAGGAGATGGTCGTGAAGGCGCCCGCCGCCCTCCGCGTGACGATGAGCGGCGCGGGCGGCTTCCGGAACTTCCCCGGCTCGCTGATGGGCGTCATCTCGTATATCCGGCAGCTCTACCTGGATGCGGAGCACAGCCGGCAGTACGAGGCGCGCTACATGGCGAACCCGAGCGGGCAGCCGCGGCCCACCTACGACCGGGCGCTCGGCCCGGTGCAGGCGGCGATCGCGGGGGGCTGGCCGACCGTCATGCCGGCGAACGAGGTGCGTGAGATCCGCCGGGCGATCAAGCTCGGGCGCGACACGGGTGCCCGGCCGGTCCTCGCCGGCGGTCACGAAGCCTACGAACTGGCCGACGAGATCGCCGCCGCCGGGGTCCCGGTCCTCGTCAATGCGGACTGGCCGGAGCGGAACCGCGACGTGGATCCGGAGGCCGAGGAGTCGCTCTCGTCGCTGCAGCGGCGGGCCTACGCGCCGACCACGCCGGCCCGGCTCGAGGAAGCGGGCGCGGAATGGGCGTTCTACAGCGGCTCGGCGGGCAGCCCCCGCGCGCTGATGGAGAACGTACGGACCGCGATCGAGAACGGGCTCTCCGAAGAGGCCGCGCTCGACGGGCTGACCGGCGCCCCAGCCCGCATCTACGGCGTGGACGCGATGCTGGGCTCCGTCGAGGCCGGCAAGATCGCGAACCTCGTCGTCACCGATGGGCCGCTGTTCGACGAGGACACCGAGATCCGGATGGTCTTCGTCGACGGCCACAGGTTCGAGGAAGAGGCGCCCGAGCCGCGGCCCACGGAGGCGCCGTCGGTCGACATGAACGGCACCTGGATCCTCTCCCTAAACAACGATTCACAGGAAGCGACGGCCGAACTCGAGGTTTCCGAGGACGGCACGATCAGCGGCGTGATCCAGGGCGAGCGCGGTGAGCAGCAGATCGTCGACGGCTGGGTGAGCGGCAACGAGTTCAGCATCACCGTGACCGGCTCGATGGCGCCCGGCCGCGAGGTCGAGATCGTCTACACCGGCACCGTCGAGGGCGATTCCATCGAAGGCAACGCCTCGGTCGAGGGCAGGTTCAACATGGACTTCACGGGCACGCGGCCCGGGGGAGGTGTCCGATGAGACACAGCATCAAGCGAATCGGCGCCGGCTGGATGGCGCTCGGTCTCGTGCTCGGGGTTCCGGGCGGGGCCGCCGCGCAGGATCAGCCGATCCTCATCACGGGTGCGACCGTCCTCACCGCGGCGGAAGCCGGGAAGATCGAGGACGGCGCCGTGCTCTTCCAGAACGGGCGGATCGTCGCCGTAGGGCCTTCCTCCGAGGTGGAGGCGCCCTCCGACGCGGTCGTGATCGACGGGACGGGCAAGTTCGTGACGCCCGGGATCATCGACGCCCACTCTCACATCGCGGCGGACGCGATCAACGAAGGGGCGGTCTCCGTCTCCTCCATGGTCTCGATCCACGACGTGATCGACCCGACGGATATCGCGATCTATCGCGAGGCGGCGGGCGGCACGACGACGTCGCACGTCATGCACGGAAGCGCGAACCCGATCGGCGGGAACAACGCCGTCATCAAGCACCGCTGGGGTGCGAACGCGCAGGGCCTCCTGTTCCAGGGTGCTCCGCCGACGATCAAGTTCGCGCTCGGCGAGAACCCGAAGCGGGCCGGCAGTGCCACGATTCCCGGGCAGGAGTCGCGCTATCCCGCCTCGCGCATGGGGGTGATGGACGTGATCCGGCAGGCCTTCATCGAGGCCACCGAGTACAAGGCGGAGTGGGACGCGCATCGCGCGCGGGTGGCCGACGGCGACCGGAACGCGATCCCGCCGCGCCGGAACCTGACGATGGATCCGCTGGTCGAGATCCTCGAGGGTACGCGCTACGTCCACGCGCATAGCTACCGCGCGGACGAGATCCTGCAGCTCATGCGGGTGGCGGAGGAGTTCGACTTCCGCATCCACACCTTCCAGCATGTGCTCGAAGGCTACCGCGTCGCCGACGAGATGGCGGAGCACGGGGCCCACGCCTCCACCTTCTCGGACTGGTGGGCCTACAAGATGGAGGCCTACGAGGCGATTCCCTACAACGCGGCGATCATGACCCGGCGCGGGGTCGTCGTCTCCATCAACTCCGACAGCGGAGAAGAGGGACGGCACCTCAATCAGGAAGCCGCCAAGACGATGAAGTGGGGCGGCCTGAGCGAGGTCGAGGCGCTGGCGCTCGTGACGATCAACCCGGCGATTCAACTCATGATCGACGACCGGGTGGGGTCGCTCGAGGAGGGGAAGGACGCGGACGTCGTCCTGTGGGAGAACTATCCACTCTCCTCCTACGCGAAGGTTCGCACGACGTATGTCGACGGCGAAGTCGTGTTCGATATCGACGAGGACATGGCGATGCGCGCCGAAATGGAAGCCGAAAAGGAACGACTGAGAGCGATGCTCGGCGAGGCCGACGACTCCGGGGACTCCCGGGGCAATCGCGGCCGGGGCGGGGCGTCAGGAGGCGGACGATGACCAGATTCAGGAATATCGTCGGGGCTGTGGCGGCGGTCGGCACACTCTCGATCGTGACTTCGATCGTTACGCCGGAGCGTGCCGCCGCGCAGGAAGGCGGGACGTTCGCGGTGCGCGGCGCCACCATCCACACGGTGGCGAACGGCGCGATCGAGAACGGGACGATCGTGCTCAGGGGCGGCCAGATCATCGCGGTCGGGCGCGATGTCGAGATTCCGGCCGACGCCGAGATCATCGACGGGGAAGGGAAGCACGTCTATCCGGGGATGATCGACGCCTTCAGCTCGCTGGGGCTCACCGAAGTCGGGGCCGTCGCGGTGACGAACGACGCGAGCGAACTGGGCCGCTGGAACCCGCATCTCAACGCGCATACAGCGATCCACCCGGCCAGCGAACACATCCCGGTCGCGCGCGCGAACGGGATCACGCACACGATGGCCGCGCCGGGCGGCGGTGGTCGTGGCTTCGGCGGCGGAGGCTCCGGCATCCAGGGGCAGGCGACGCTCATCCATCTGGACGGCTGGACGGTCGAGGAGATGGAGATCGAGAAGACCGCGGCCATGGTCATCGGGTGGCCCACGCTCTCCGCCGGCGGGGGCCGGTTCGGGGGCTTCGGCGGCGGTGGGGGAGGGCGCTCCTTCCGCCAGGCGCAGGAGCGCTTTGACGAGGAAGTCGCCGAGATGGACTCGTGGTTCGCCGCCGCGCAGCACTACAAGCAAGCCGTGGAGTCCGGCTCGGACCGCGTGGAGCGCAACATCCAGCTCGAGCACCTCTCGCGCGTCCTCGACCGCGGGATGAAGGTCATCGTGCGGGCGAACGGCTGGCGGGAGATGGAGTCGGCGATCGAGTTCGCGGAGAAGTGGAACCTGGACATCGCCATCGCGGGCGGGAACGGGGCGCGCGAGATCGCGGGCATGCTGGCCGAGAAGAACATCCCGGTGATCCTGGGCCCGGTGCAGCGGCTGCCCCAGGGTGAGGACACAGGGTACGACGATCCGAATACGCTGCCCGGCGTGCTCCACGATGCGGGTGTCGAGATCGCCTTCGCGACCTTCAACTCGGCCGACTCGCGGACGCTCCCCTACGAGGCCGCGAACTCCGTGTCGTGGGGACTCCCGCAGGACGCGGCGCTGGAAGCGGTGACGCTGGCGCCGGCGCGGGTGCTGGGCGTCGACGACCGGCTGGGGTCGCTCGAGGTCGGCAAGGTCGGCAACCTGATCGTGACCGACGGGGACCCGCTCGAGATCACCACCGCGATCGAATGGGTGTTCATCAAGGGCGTGCCGTCCGACCTGGACAACAAGCACCGCCGGCTGTGGGAGAAGTACGACAACCGTCCCGCGAGGCGGGCCGTCACGACGACGACCTGACGCCCCGGCGGTTAATCGTCGGACTCTGGACGGCGCCGCTGCCTCTTCGTGAGGGAGCGGCGCCGTTTCTCTTCGAGGCGCTCCCTGTGGGCGGCCCGGGAGGGCTTGGTCGGTCGGCGGGGCGGCGGTGTGCGCTCGCGCTCCTCGAGAGCGGCGCGGAGGCGAGCGAGGGCGCGCTGCCGGTTGCGGTGCTGGCTCCGTGATTCGCGTGCGATTACGACGATGCCGGTCGGCTGGTGCGTGAGCCGGACGGCCGACTCGGTCTTGTTCTGATGCTGCCCGCCCGGCCCGCCGGCCCGGAACGTCTCGACGGCGCACTCCGCCAGAAGCTGATCGTCGCTGCGTGACGCCGCGGAACTCACCGCACCCTCCTTTCGAGCCGCCGTAGTTCCCGCTGCCCCGAATCTCCGACACGGACAACGCACGAAACCCGTAACTTGGGGCCATGAACGAGTCGACGCATCGCCCGCCGTCCGAGAACTCGCTGCTAACGACCCCCGAGCCCGCGTCCGTCGGGATCGCGGACGGGGTGCGGCGCTCGCTCGATCCGCGGGCGATTCCCCTGCACCGCGTCGTCGGCCGCATCGTCACGGGCTGCGTCTCGCTGCCGCTGGCCGCGGTTGTCGGCGTCTTGTGGGTAGCGATCGGCCTACCGCCGGGCGTGGTGGCGTTAATCGCGGGCGGGTGGACCGTCGTCACGAGCACGCTCGGCTGGTGGCTACACAAATGGCCGGTTCTCCACCACCGCCACGCCTCCTACACCGTGAACCCGGACGGCATCGAGATCCGGACGGGGGTCGTGTGGCGTAAGGCGATCAGCGTGCCGCGCTCCCGGGTACAGCACACCGACGTATCGCAGGGGCCGCTCGAGCGGCGCTACGGGCTCGGGACGCTCGGCATCTACACCGCCGGCACCGGCTACGCCAAGGTGTCGCTCGACGGACTGGCCCACGGGACGGCGCTCGAGATCCGGGATCACCTCCTGCCCCTCGAGGGCGCCGATGCCGTCTGAGACGAGGTCATCGGCGCAGCCGCCGGACCCGTCCGAACACCGGCTTCATCCGCTGTCGATCGGGTTCCTGCTCTGGGGCCAGATCCGGCGCGCCATCCTCCCGCTGATCTTCGGCGCCGCGTCGGCCCGTTTCGTGGGCGGCATCGGGATGCGAACCGTCTTCCTTGTGGGTCTCGTGCCCTTCGCCGTGGCGTCGGCCGTCCGCTACTTCACGTTCCGCTATCGCTACGAGGCCACGGAACTCGTCATCCGCAGCGGTCTGTTCTTCCGGCGCGAGCGCCACGTGCCGTACGCCCGGATCCAGAATCTCGACGCGGTGCAGGGCGTCCTCCACCGCCTGCTGGACGTCGTCGAGGTGAAGATCCAGACGGGCGGGGGCGACGAGCCGGAGGCGACGATGACGGTGCTGCCCCTGCCGGCCCTCGATGTACTCCGGCAGCGCGTTCTCGACGGGAGGGAAAGGGCTGTCGGCGACAAACCGGAGCCGTCCCCGACGGAGGCCGCCGTTGGTCCGGAGGCGGCGGTCGACCCGGTACCCGCCAGCGGTAAGGAAGCGCGCACGCTGCTGCACCTCCCGCCGCGGGAACTGATTCTCCACGGCTTGATCCAGAACCGGGGCATGATTCTCATCGCGGCGGCGTTCGGCGTCGCGTGGGAGACCGGGCTGTTCGACAGGCTGACGGAACCGTTGGTGGATGACGAGTCCGCGGTGCCCCGCCTGATCGAGGGCTTTGCGGCGGACGTCACGGGCGCGGGGGTCGTCGCCGCGGTCGGTGCGGCGGTCGCTCTGGTCATCGGCCTCCTGCTGTTCGCACGGCTGCTGTCGATGGCGTGGGCGCTCGTCCGGCTCCAAGACTATCGCGTCGTGCGCTCCGAGGAAGGGCTGCGAACCACGTTCGGCATGCTCACGCGGGTGGCGGCGACGATCCCCCTGCGCCGGGTCCAGACGGTCACGATCCACGAGGGGCCGCTCCACCGCTGGGTGCGTCGCGTCGCCGTGGGCGTGCAGACAGCGGGCGGCAAGCAGGCCGGCGAGCAGGACCCGAACCGACAGCGGCTCGCACCGATCCTCCGGCGAGATCGCCTTTGGAGTTTCCTGCGCGAGGTCATGCCCGAACTCGGGACCGAGGAACCGCGCTGGGAGCCCGTCTCGCCGGGCGCCTTCCGGCGCGTCGCGAAGGAAGCGGCCTTCGTCGCGACGCTGGTTGCGATCCCGTCCTATTTCTTCTTCGATGCCTGGGGCGTGGCGATCCACGCCGCTTTTCTCGCATGGGCCGCCCTGTACGCCCGGAAGTACGTGGACCACCTCGGCTGGGCGCTCCGGGACGACATGGTCTGGTTCCGGAGCGGCTGGCTGTGGCGCCGCACCACGATCGCCCGCTTCGCGAAGATCCAGGTGGTGGCCCTGCGCGCGACGCCCTTCGACCGACTCCGCGGGATGGCGCGGCTCAAGGTGGACACGGCCGGAGCCGGCGCGGCCTCGCACAAGGTGGAGATTCCGTACCTGCCCGTCGGCACGGCCCGCGAACTGCGGACCCTCGTCGCAGCGGAGGCCGCTCGGACCGAGTTCCGCTGGTAGTGAATAGAGGGGCGCCGGGGGCGCGAGCCCCGGCCCCCGCGCGGTCCCGGTCAGCGACCGCCGGGCCCCGCCCGGATGGCCTCGACGCGCCAGGAGAACTCTTCGTCGAGCTTCGAGGTGCGCGGGACGAACGCTCGTCCGCTATTGGTGGAATCGGGCCCAGAAGCTCGCGGGGCTGGAACCCCAGCACGGTAGAGGCTGGCACTCCCTGAGGCGGAAGTTCGCGTCCGACCTGATGGACCAGCCCCTCAAGGTGCTCTGCGAGCTTGGCGGCTGGAAGACGGCCAAGACGGTGCTTCAGTGCTACCAGAGGGCCGACGAGGACCGACTCAGGAAGGCGCTCGCGAGCCGTCGCACCATTCGCACCTGATCCCATTAGCGGGAGTCAATTGGCGAGAGTCCAGACCGCCAAGCCAGCAACTCCAACGGTCGCAGAAGGATACGAATCTGTGACCTCCCGCCGTAACGTTAGGGTTGCTCCCCATTGGGGGCCACCCAGGCGCCGCGCAGGCGGCGGAGCTAGTCGCCCGCCTCCGCTACTCCGGCTGCGGCACGATCCTGATATGCGGCAGCGGCTGCTCCCAGCCGTCCGGGTACTTCTCCCGTGCGGCCTCGTCGGACACCGCCGGCAGGATGATCACGTTGTCGCCCTGCTGCCAGTCGGCGGGCGTGGCCACCTGCTCCCGGGCCGTCAGCTGGATCGAGTCGAGCAGCCGGAGGATCTCGGCGAAGTTTCGCCCGGTGCTCATCGGGTAGGTCAGGGTGGTCTTGATCCGCTTGTCCGGCCCAATCAGGAAGACGGAACGCGCGGTGGCGTTGTCCATCGGGGTGCGGCCCTCGCTGGTGTCGCCCGCGCCGGCCGGACGCATGTCATAGAGCTTCACGACCTTGAGCTCGGGGTCTCCGACCAGCGGGTAGTTGAGCGCGTGGCCCTGGGACGCCTCGATGTCCCGCGACCAGGCCCGGTGATCGCTCACTCCGTCCACGCTGATCCCGAGCACCTTGCAGTTGCGCCGCTCGAATTCACCCCTGAGTCCGGCCACCGTGCCGAGTTCGGTGGTGCACACGGGGGTGAAGTCCTTCGGGTGAGAGAACAGGACAGCCCATCCGTCACCGATCCATTCGTGGAAGTGAATCGGCCCGGCGGTGGTCTCGGCGTCGAAATCGGGGGCGATATCGTTGATAACGCCGCCACGCCGCTGCATCCGGCATCCCGCGGCTGAAGAGCACCTCCACACCCTCGGTCAGACCGACAACCTGCGCGGCCGTCTGTGTCAGTTTCACCGCGGACGTGTCGCGCAGGATTCCCCTCACTTGACGGCTGTCGGGATCGCGCAGGATGGCCATGGGCTGGTCGGTCGCCAGATCCATCGTCGTCGATCCCTCCGGCCCGGAGAGGGTGATGCTTTCGAGCGCGTCAGTCCACTCGGTCCGCACAGGCAGCGCGAAGACAAACGATGCCCTTCCGTCGGCGTCGGCCATTTCCATCATGTCGAAACTCAGCGAAAACAGCTTGTCGCCGCTCGCCGTTCGCCCGGCAAGCTCGTATTCGCCGGGGGACCGGGGAACGCTGGGCGGGGCATCCACCAGGAAGGCGGGTTCGAGAAACGGATTGTCCTGCTCGTCGGCGCCGCCCCAGAGGAGGATCGTCCGCGTGGGCGCATCGGTGAGCGCTTGGGCGAGCCCGGGGGCATTTGCCGGGTTTGCAAGCCGATGGGCCAGAGCTCTGGTGAAACCATAGTCGCTCACCCAATACGGGGGACCGCAACTGGACATCATGTCCCGAACATGTGGCGGTACAAGCGCACCACCGTCGCGGGGGTCGTATCCCCAGACACCGATCGACCCATTCGCCTGGGGGAACGCAGGGTCCGGGCCACCGGCACCCCCGCACGGCGCGTGAAGAAGATTGAGGTTGTGTCCCAGTTCGTGAGCCAGTACGAGCGGCTCAGCCGCCGAGAAGCCAACCTTGCCGGGCGTGTACGCGACCCCTGATTCCCCCCCGACAACCCGCACCTCCATGATGCCCATGTAATAGCCGTTGCCGCGTTCCAGGTGTCGAATCAAGGCGGTCTCAAGAAGCAGGTCAACCACGTCGTTCGTTGAGGTCAATACGGGTTCATGAGCCTTCACGTCGAAATCGGAAATCGGCAGCAGCGTATGCGAATCCCATAGCATTTCGTGTGTCTGCTGTTCAGCGGCCATTCCCAAGGCGATTTCCACGATCGTGGAATCGGGGGCCGGCGCAAACAGGAACGGGACGACCGTGAGATCCATCGCGGGCACGGTTTCCACGAGTACCGATGCGCGGCCGTTCTCGGGAATCCGCTTCGTTATACCTGTTCCGGGGGGCAGCACGCCATCGGGATCGATCTCGATCACCATCTCCAGTCCCGGCTGTATCACGGATCCCGGAATCCACCTGTTCGCCGACTTCCGGAGATCACTCTCAGCCTCTTGAACTTCGATGGGGATTGGGGTCTCCGAGCCAGGAATGTCGGCCACGTACACTTTTTCGCCGTCGACATGGAAGGTCGCCCGCACCCTCGGAATGCGAGCACTCGTAGCGCGCGAAGCCGTCACGAACACCCGCAGCAGCGCCGCCTTGTCGGCGACCAGGGGAACCGGGAACGCGAGTGACTGCACGGCCTGGGTCAAGTACGCCCGCGAACCGGTGTCCGCCCCGCAAGGCCCCACCCGCGCATGCTTAACCCCCGACAGCCAACTCTGGAAGCCGGCATCCGCGGACGCGCAAAGATCGGTGCCGGTCACGATCAGCTCGGTCAGCGGCGGGAGTGCAGTCAGGCTCGCGGGGAGCGCCCCGTACATCGCGGAGTTGTTGGCCAGGTTGAGCCGCCTCAGGCTTGTCATACCTCCCAATTCGGGCGGCAGGGTTCCCGATAGCTGGTTCTCCATGAGCCACAGAAACCTCAATCGGGACAGATTGACAAGTTCGGCAGGAATCGGTCCCGAAAGCTCGTTCCCATCGAGTCGCAGCCGGACCAGGCTGGACAGGCCGGCCAGTTCGGGCGGGATCCGTCCGGAGAGCCCATTTCCAAAGAGTTCCAGCCGGGTCAGGTTGGAGAGATTGCCTATCTCGGTCGGGATCGGTCCCGCAAGGTCGTTCCCGCTGAGGTTCATCGTGGACAGTCCCGACAGGTTGCCCAAATCGGTCGGGATCGGTCCCGTAAGGCCGTTCTCGCTGAGGTTCACTATGAACAGGCTGGACAGGCTACCCAGCTCGGGGGGAATCGGCCCCATCAGGTCATTGCCATCGAGGTACAGAGCCGCCAGGCTCGACACGCGTCCCAGTGCAGCCGGAATCGGCCCCGTGAGGTCGTTCTGGCCGAGGACCAACTGTACCAGCCCGGACAGGCTGCCCAGCTCAGCCGGGATCGGCCCCGTCAGCCGGTTCCAGGCGAGGTTCAGTTCCCTCAGCCTGGACAGGCTGCCCAGCCCAGCCGGGATCTGTCCCGTCAGCCGGTTCGTGCCAAGGTACAGGTAAGCCAACTCGGACAGTTCGGACAACTCTGGCGGAATCGGACCCGACAGCTCATTCTCACCGATGTCCAGCAATACCAGGTTGGACAGGTTGCCCAGTTCAGCCGGGATCTGTCCCGTCAGCCCATTCCCGTCAAGATACAGGACCGCCAAACGGGACAGATTGCCCAGCCCCGCCGGGATCGGGCCTGCAAGGTCGTTTCGGCCAAGGATCAACCGTACCAGCCGCGACAGGCCGGCCAACTCCGCCGGGATCGGGCTCGTCAGTCGGTTCCAGCTGAGGTTGAGATCCGAGAGTTCGGAGAGGTTGGCCAGCTCGGACGGGATCGGACCCGCCAGGTTGTTCTGTTGCAGGGACAACCGGACCACTCGGCCATCCTCGTTCGTCGTCACTCCATGCCACTCGCCGAGGGGTCGGCCGGACAGCCACCCGGCGTCGTTGGTCCAGGCAGTGCCGCCGGTGACCTCGTACAGGTGCTTGAGGACTTCCCGGTCGGAGAGCGGGGCACACGTCGCGTCCGTACCTTCGTGAGATGGGATGGAAGCGAGCCATTCGCCAAAGGCCCGGTTGAGGGGAATGCACAGCTCCGTATCGTGGTAGCGAAACTCTTGCAGCGAGAGCGTGGAAAGCGACACCGGCAGCGGACCGGTCAGGCCGACGTTTCCGCTTATCCGCAGAGACATCACGCCGGTGAGTTGTGCCAGTGACTCCAGAACACTGCCCTTGAGTCCGTTGCCGGACAGATCGAGCGCCGTGACCCGCCCGAGCGAATCGGTGTCCACACCATGCCATTCGTCCAAAACGCCATCACCAAGCCAGCCGTCAGCGCGCGTCCAGTTTCGCCCCCCGGTGGCCTCGTACAGCGACACGAGTGCCTCTTTGTCGCCTTCGTTGCACAGCGGCCCCACATAGAGGTCAAGCTGCGCGAGCCACAGCGCAAAACCCGCCGACCCGGAGACACAGAGGGTCTCATTGTCCGCGAAGTGCAGAAGCCGAAGTTGGTCGAGCCGCAGGAAACTGAGGGGCAATCGCCCCGTGAGCGAGTTTCGATCGAGGCCCAGCCTTATGAGGTTGTGCAACTTGCTCAGTTCGGCAGGGATCGGCCCCGTCAGATCGTTACGGCGAAGCCGCAGGACCTCCAGATTGACCAGGTTGCCCAGCTCCGCCGGAATCTGGCCATTCAGATCATTGACGCCCAGGATCAACGTCCTGAGGCCTCGCAGCCTGGCCAATTCGCGGGGAATCGGCCCCGACAACTGGTTGCGCTCCAGGTCCAGAATCTCCAAGGATGACAAGTCGCCGAGCTCCGGCGGAACCGAGCCCACCAGGTTGCTCGCGGAGAGCGTCAGCCCGGTGACACGGCCGCTCGACCCTATCGTCACGCCGTGCCATTCCTTGATCGGCCGTTCCGACAGCCAACCGTCGTTGGCTATCCAACCCGCACCACTCGTGGCTTCGTAGAGGGCCACCAGTGCGGGCCGGTCCGGGTGGAACACCATGAACTCCATCGTCGCCTGCACACTGCCCGCCATTGCGGTGATCGCTACTGCACCCTCGCCGACCCCCCGCACAAGACCCGCTGCGTCCACCGTCGCGACCGAGTCGTCGCTCGACGCCCAGTTGAACTCGGCGCCCGCCACCGCATAGCCGTTGCCGTCCGTCGCCTGCGCAGAGAGGCGGACTGTATCGCCCACCGACACACTATCGATGGCGGGCAACACGTCGACCGCCACCACCCTCTGTACCACGGTCATGGCTGCACTCCCCGACGCCGTCCCCGCGGTTGCGTTGATCGTGGCGGTTCCGTTGCCCTTCGCGGTGACCAGTCCGGTCCCGTCCACCGTCGCCACCCCGGTGTCGCCGCTCACCCAGGTCACCGCGGCACCGGCCATCGGCTGGCCGTGCTGGTCGCGGACCTGGGCGCTCAACTGCACGGTCGCGTCCAACGCCGCCAGTTCGGCCGTGGCCGGGGACACCGTGATTGCAGCCGGTTGGGAAGGCTCGGGAGGGGGCGGCCCAGTCGTGTCGTCGCCGCAGCCGGAAGCCCAGGCACCTGCGCCCAGCACTATCGACGCCCGAAGGGATGCTCGGAAACGGATCATCACTACCTCCTGAGGCGTGGAGACTGCTTCTTAAGCCTGAGCGTAATTGCCGCCGCAGCTCCATGGCAACGGAGTCAAGTTCAGCACGGACAGGTCGGAAAGAGGCGCGATGTCCAGCCTGCCGGCGGTCTGGATTGCGGTTGCCGCGCGGATGCGCGCGACCCGCCGGGTGCGCTCGCGCTCGACTGCGGCCGTCGATACGCGGGCGGAGCCACCCCTCGCCAGCCCGGCGGACGCCCTCGAAGCGGCGCGGGAGACGAACGACAGCGCCGTCTAGCAGGCCGTGGCAAAAGCGCGCTGCGGGCCACGGAATATGACCTCGGCAAAGTGTCGGCGGACTGTTGCGCCGACGCGGCCGGGGCGTCGTCGGAGTGATATCCGGGCCTCGACGGGTCCCGGGTGGCCGAAAACGCGCGATTTCGGCCGGAAAAGGGCCGAAAAAGCGACCCGGAGGCCTCCCGTTTGAAGCGTGGACGCACGTCTGCCCTGAAGACTCCTCGGCGTGCCGTAGCCGTACCGGTGCCGCATCAGGAGCCCGAGGTTGAACCCGGTCGCGTGCACCAGCATCCGCTTGCGGATGTTCTCGTGCCCGCGCAGGTGCGTCCGGCGCATGCCGCCGGTGGTGAGCATGTGGGCGAAGGCGCGCTCCAGCTTCTCGCCCCGCGCCCTCAGCAGGCGCTTGCCACGAGCGCCTCGGATCCGGCGCCGGTTGGCGTAGGTGGGCTTCTGCGCGGCCCGGTCCCGCTTCCAGCTCCGACGACCCCGGTTCGGCTCGCTCACGTAGCTCCGCACTCCGAGCCCCGCCAGGCGCTTCATCGTCGCGTTCGAGTGGTAGCCCTTGTCGCACACCAGCTCCCGAACCTCCGCCCCCACCCGCTCCAGCTGCCCGCGCGCCTCCCCCAGCGTCTTCGGCAGCGAGGCGCAGTCGCCACCCGTCGTCGGCTGCACCGTCAGCCCGCACACCGCCCCCGAGCTCATGTCCACCGCATGCTCCAGCTTATGGCCCATGCGCGTCCGCCCGTCCTTCATCTTCGTGATCCGCGCGTCCGGGTCGTGCGGGTGCTCCCAGTCCTCGTTGCTCCCCTTCCTCGGCCGCTTCCGGTCCAGCTTCGCCAGGTCCGCCCTCGTCGGCGTCTCGATCCCCGACGCCTCCGCCAGACCCTCCAGGAACAGCTGGTATCCCTCCCCCGTGTCCCGCCGCACGATCGACCGCATCGCCGCGTTCCCCTCCAGCGTCGTCGAGTCGATCCCCAGCGTCTTGCCGCTCAACAGCCCGCTCTCCTCCAGGAGCTCCAGCACCCGGGCGAACACTGCCTCGTGCGCCTCCGCCGACAGGCGCCGCCGCGTCCGCGACACCGTCGAGTGGTCCGGCGGGTTCTCGTCCAGCTCGTAGCCAAGGAACTCCCGCAGCGACAGAGACTCCGCGCACCGCCACGCGATCCCCCGCTCAGATCCGATCCCCTCCAGATACCCCACCACAAGCATCCGGAAGTACACCCCCGGCGCCACGCTCGGACGGCCCAGCCGCTCCGCGTAGTACGCCGCGCACGTCTCCTCGCACAACCCGTCGAAGCCCGCCTCCGCCAGCATCCCGTCCAGCGCCCGGTAGAACGGGTGCCCCGGAGCCCGGATCCCCGCCGCAGCCACGAACAGCGCCTTCTGCCGCCCGCCCCTCCGCCGCCCCATCGCCATCGCCCACCTCCGACTGACTGGCCACTCCTGTCCCGGCCACAATCTAACCATCAATGCCGGCGCGGAACATCCCGACTTTTACCACGGACTGCTAGGAGCGTGCGCGGTAGGAACGGGGCGACGGGCTAACGAGCCCGGCGAAGATGTATCGCGGGGAGACGAGGGTGCCCGGTTTCGGCCGCGGAGCACCGTCGCGGCGGTGAGGCCGCCCTCCGGCCGCCGTTTCGGCGGGGATCCAGGCGCGTTTCGGGTCCCGGAGAGCTCCCGGCGCGAAGATTTCGCCCCTCACGCCGCCAGCAGGACGTGCATCCGCCGCAGGTTGAGCGCCAGGCACACGAGGTCCCACTCGCCCCGCACGCTCTCCAGGCCCCGGAGGCTGAACCGCCGGAACCCCATCGCCTCCTTGATCCAGCCGATGGGCGCCTCCGCGATCCACTTGCGCTTCGCGTATACGGCCCGGCCCGCCGGAGCCGCCAGCTTCTCCGCCATGCGCGCCTTCGCCGGGCACGACTCCGGATCGATCCCCGCCGACGCCTTGCCCTCTCGGCCCAGCGCCACGTAGCCGTCGATCCCCCGCGCCTCCTCAGGGTGGACACGGCCGGGGCGGGCGCGGCCTCGCACAAGGTGGAGATCCCCTACCTGCCCGTCGGCACGGCCCGCGAACTGCGGACCCTGGTCGCGGCGGAGGCCGCCCGCACCGAGTTCCGCTGGTAGCGCGTAGCGGGGCCGCGGGCACGACTCCTGGCCCCGCGGGCCTGGTCAGCGGCCCTCCGGCCCCTCCCGGATCGCCTCTACCCGCCACGAGAACTCCTCGTCGAGCTTCGAGGCGTTTCCGATCTTCACGAACTGGATGTAGCCGTCGCGGTCCACGAACCAGGTCGTCGGCCAGGCCCCGATGCCCGCCCGCTGGACGTACCCGTCGTCCATCAGGACCTGGAAATCGAAGCCGTTTCGCTCGAGGTATTCGTCCACAAGATCACGGGACGCGTCGTTACTGATCGAGACCACGCGAACCTCGGGGTCGTCGCGGTAGCGGCGGTCGAATTCCTGGTACTCGGGCATCTCGACGATGCACGGGCCGCACCAGGTTCCCCAGAAGTGAATCACGGCGATCCTGTCCTCGAGGTCGGCCGAGTCGACCAGCGACCCATCGAGCCGGGCAAGTCGGAACGGCTCATACGTTCCCGCCGCCTCGACCCGCGACTCCAGGATGCGCTCGCGACGCCGGATCTGGTCGCGCTCGTCCAGCGTGGCGAGATACTCCTCGATCCCTTCGCGAGTGCCGTTGCGGCGCTCATAGAGCGCTTCGATCGCGGCCTGGCTGGGGTTCTCGCCCACGCGCGTACTCCCGAGGCCCGCGATATAGGAATCCTCGGCCTGGTCGAGCCACTCGACCGCCGCTGCGGCGTCTCCACTGTCCTCCGACTCGTCGGCAAAGTGCTCAAAAACCTGCCCAAGGTGATACCGGGTCTCGCGATTGGCCTCGGTGAGGACGAGAGCCCGCTCCAGCGAGTGCAGCCCGTCGTCGATCCGTCCCGCCTTGAAGTAGGCCCATCCCATGGCATCGTGGACGATGCTCAGGTAGTAGCGCAGGGACTGTTCCCACTCTCCTTCGGTGTCAAAGGAGTTGCGAGAGAGCCGGGCACGGTCGACGGCGTTTTTGAGGCCGCGAGTCCGCGCGATCTCGGCCGCCTCCAGCGCATAAGGCGTGGATTCGACCATGTCGAGCAGCGCGGATCCGTACGTGATGTGCGGGTTTAGATCGTTGTGGGCGGCGAGCCCCCGGACGGCGTCGGCCAGTTCTTCCGCGGGGACGGGGTCCATGTCCCTGAGCGCGAAGTAGAGGCGCATGTAGGCGCTCGCCTTGTATCCATCCGAATAAAGCGGTCGTTCAAGGAACCGGTGAATGGCGTCACGCACCACGGGGAGCTGCGCCATGTACTCAGGGGAATCGCGGCCTTCCGCCTGATAGAGCCGGTTCAGCTCGCTGCTCTCGGCGTTGTACTCGCGGGCGTAGATCCGCGTTGCGTGGCGGCTCAAGGGTGCGCGCTCGATGACCCGGGCCTCGAGTTCTTCCGCGCCCGCCACCTCGCCCATGTTCCGATACATGCCCGCCACCGCCGACAGCCCATGGATCGATTCCGGCCCCGACTCCCGGAACGCCGTGACGCTGGCCTCCACCGCCGGCTGTCGCTCCTCGGCCGGAAGTACGTCGGACTCGAACAGGATCCGCCAGTGCAGCCTCCGCACATCGACGGACGCGGGGGAGAGCGCCAGGGCCTCCTCGATCAGCAGTAGCGCTTCCGCTGCATGGTTGGCGCGAAAGAGGTTCTCCGCCGCACCCAGGTAACCGTCGACGTGATCCGGCCACCGGTCACGCAACTCGGCGTAGGTCGCGAGACTCGAGTCCGCCCACGTCGGGTCGTCGAGTTCGTATTGAGCCCACGACTCGAGCTCCGCCTGTCTGCGCAGGACCTCCGGTGCCGCGCGCGTTGCCGAGTCCAGCGAAGTCAGGAAGGAACGAACCTCTTCGACCCCGCTCCCCAGCGTCGCCTGAAGATGGGCCGCGGCGAACTCCGGGCGTGGCAGAGCCTCCCACGCCTCCAGACTCGGCTCGGCGGCAAGCTCCCAGTCCCCCTCGGCGAAAAACTGGAGAGCACGCGTATAGAGGCCCCAGGGATGATCCGGATCTTCGGCGAGGATCGCATCGGCCTGCTCCCGGACCTCCCGGCCTAGGTTCCAGCCCGCGAGTTGGTGTGCGTACAGGGCTCTGAGCTCGGCATCATCGGGGGCGCGATCGATCCACTCTCTACCGAGTTCGATCCCTTCGGCGAACGTCCTCAGCCGTAGGTGGTCCCGAAGCTCGACCTTCGCCGCCCGGAGTTCCTCGAACGTGTGGTCGGGTGCGGGACCGCCGCCGCAGGCGCCGCAGACGAGAAGCAGTCCGCCGAACCCACAACCGGACCCACGCGAACGCAGCGACATCAGGGGCTGGTCGCCTCTTCGCGGAGTGCTTCCACGCGCCACGAGAACTCTTCGTCCAACTTCAGCGCGGTGCCGATCTTCACGAACTGGACGTAGCCCTCCCGGTCGACGAACCACGTGGTCGGCCACGCAGACACCCCCGCCCGTCCGACGTAGCCGTCGTCCATGAGCACGGTGAAGTCGAAGTCGTTCTTCGCCAGATACTCCTCGATAACCTCGTTCGTGCGGTCGTTGCTGATCGAGACCACCTGCACCTCCGGGTCCTCGCGGTAGCGTTCGTCGAACTTCTGGTACTCGGGCATCTCGACGACGCACGGGCCGCACCACGTCCCCCAGAAGTGCAGCACGGCGATCTTCCCCTCGAGGTCCGCCGAGTCGACCATCTCGCCATCGAGCCGCGCGAGATGGAATGGCTCGTACGTCCCGGCGGCCTCCACCCGCGACTCCAGGATACGCTCACGGCGCCGGATCCGGTCCCGTTCGTCCAGGGTGGCGAGGTACTCCTCGATCCCCTCGCGGCTCCCGTTGCGGCTCTCGTAGAGCGCTTCGAGCGCGGCCTCGTTGGGGTTTGTGCCCCGGCTGGCTCCGAATCCGGCGATATAGGAGTCTTCTGCCCGGTCCAACCACTCCGTCACGGCCTCGGTGTCGCCCCCCTCCTCCGCCTCGGACGCGAGCTGCTCGTAAACCTGCCCCAGGTGATAGCGGACATCGCGGTTGTCCTCGGCGATCGCCAGCGCGCGCTCGAGTGTGTGACGCCCGTCCTCCGCGCGGCCGGCCTTGACGAAGGCCCAGCCGATCACGTCGTAGATGCTGCTCAAGGAGGACCTGAGCGCCTGGTCGAACTCACCTTCGGTATCGAAGAAGTCGCGCGACTCCATGACGCGCTCCAATATGGCGGGCACCCCCGCCCGCACGATGTCGGCCGCTTCCAGGGCATAGGGCGTGTTGTCGATCATGGCGAGCGGGGCCGACCCGAACGTGATGTGGGGATTGAGGCGCTCGTGTTCGGCGAGTCCCCTCACCGCGTCGGCGAAGTCCTCCACCGGAATCGGATCCATCGAGTTGAGAGCAAAATAGAGCGTGATGTAGGCGGTGCCCTTGTAGGTGTCGTTGTACAGCGGCCGCTCCAGGTACTCGTAGACGGCATCTTGCACGACTCCGATCTGGGCCCGGTGCTCCGGCGAATCCGGGCCGTGCTCCTCCCGGAGCTCAGACAGCTTGTCGTTGGCCCCCTGCAACTCGGCGAGGTAGACCATCGAAGCGTAGAAGCTCCCCGGGTCGCTCTCGACTACGCGGGCTTCGAGTTCGGCCGCCCGCTCCTCGTCCCCCATGTCCCGGTACATCGAAGCCATCGCGTAAAGGCCCGGCGGCGTCTCGGGGCCCGCCTCGCGGAATGCCGCCATGCTCGCGTCGATGGCCGGTCGGCGTTCCTCTCTCGGAAGGAGTTCCGACATCCACAGACCCCGCCAGTGCTGCCCCCGCACTTCCGACGATCCCGGCGCCAGTTCGAGGGCCGCTTCCATGAGCGGTGTCCACTCGTCCATGCGCCGGGCGTTGTAAGCCTCGTTGGCCAGCCTCGTGTAGCCCAGCACATGGTCCGGGTGCCGTTCCTTGAACTCCGCCCACGTCGCGCGGCTGGAATCCGCCCAGGTCGGATCCTCGCGTCGGTAGCGGGCCTGGGACTCCAGCTCGGCCTGCATGCGGAGGACCTCCGGCCACCCACGGGTCTCTTCATCGAGCGACTCAAGGAACTGCCACGCCGCCTCGAAATCGTCCCGGCTCAAAGCCCGAAGGTAGAGAAAGGCGAACTCCGGCTGCGGCGAAGCCTCCCACGCTTCGAGCACCATCTCGTGGGCGAGCTTCGATTCGCCGTCGACGAAGTGTGCGTAGGCCTTCGCGTAAACGCCCCAGGGATTGTCGGGGTCGTCCGCCAGGATCGCATCGGCCTGCTCGTGGACCTCTCTCGACAGCCGCCAGCCCACCAGCTGGTAGGTGTAGAGGCCTCGGAGTTCCGCGTCGTGCGGCGCGCGGGCGACCCATTCGTCGCCGAACAGCTTGCCGGCTTCGAAGGTGCGGAGCCGCGCGTGGTCCCGAAGCTGGGCCTTCGCTGCCTCCAGTTCCACTGCCGTGTAGTCGGGCGCCGCGCCGCCGCCCCCACACGCGCCACAGACCAGAAGAATCCCGGTGAGCAGAAGTCCGACCCTCGGGCCGGATCGGGGGGAACGCGTCGACATCGAACACCTCCGGGGCAGGGACATCTTGAGCCACGCGCGGCCTGACTCCTCAACCTCTACAGACGTCGGCAGCACAGAAAGGGTTTCCCCGCGCACGCGGCGCGCGCGACCTCGCGCGACTGTCGCCCGCGGTCGCGCCGTTGCGATCCGGTTGAGCCGCGATCCGAGACTGGTCGTATGTTTGCCGCCATGATCGAACTCCGAACCCCCGACCCCGGATCCGTCCTGCGCGACGTGTTCGGCTACGACGAATTCCGGCCGGGGCAGGCGCACATCATCGACGCGGTCCTGGCGGGGCGGGACTGCATCGGGGTCATGCCGACCGGGGCGGGGAAGTCGCTCACCTTCCAGATCCCGGCGCGGCTCATGCCGGGAACGGTCGTCGTCCTCTCCCCCCTCATCAGCCTCATGAAGGACCAGGTCGACGCGCTGCGCGACCTCGGGTTCCGGGCCACCGCGATCAACTCCTCGCTCGCGCCCGACGAGCGCTGGCGGAGGCTCGCCGGCTTTGAGCGGGGCGTCTACGAACTCGTGTATCTGGCGCCCGAGGCCCTGTCGCCCCGCATGCGCGAGCGGCTGCGCCGGGCGCCGGTGTCTCTGATCGTCGTGGACGAGGCGCACTGCATTTCCCAGTGGGGACACGATTTCCGCCCTTCCTACCGCGCACTCCAGGGGCTGCGGGACGAACTCCTCGCCGCCAGAGCCGCAGGACCCGCCGAGATGGGCGAGAACGGGGGCGAGCGCCTGCCGATCCTCGCCCTCACCGCGACCGCCACCCGCCGGGTCGCCGCGGACATCCTTCGCCAACTGGGGATGCGGAAGCCCGAGGGCTACAAGGGATCCTTCTTCCGTTCCAACCTGCGCGTCGTGTGTCGAAAGAAGGGGGAAGGGAATACCCGCGCCGAGATTCTCGGGCTCATCCGCCGCCACCGGGGCGAGAGCGGGATCCTCTACTGTCTGTCGCGAAAGTCCGTCGAACAAATGGCCGAGTTCCTGCGCCGCGAAGGGGTCGACGCGGTGCCGTACCATGCGGGGCTCGAGGACGGGGCGCGGGCCGAAAACCAGGACGCGTTCGCGCGGGACGAGGTAGATGTGGTCGTGGCGACGATCGCGTTCGGGATGGGGATCGACAAGTCGAACGTGCGCTTCGTCATCCACCGCGACATGCCGTCGGACATCGAGTCGTGGTACCAGGAGATCGGACGTGCGGGGCGGGACGGCCTGCCGAGCGACTGCGTCCTCTTCTACTCGTGGGCCGACGTCAAGGTGCGCGAGCGTTTCCTCGACGAGATCGACGACCCGACGACTCGCGAGGCGAAGCGGAAGGCGGCGGTCGACCTGTTCCGTCTCGCCGACCGCGATGCGTGCCGCCACCGGGGGCTGCTCGCCTACTTCGGCGAGGAGTTCGAGGCGTGCGGGGAGTCGTGCGACGTCTGCACCGGTGTCGGCGTGACCGACCTGGTGGACGTGCTCCCCGTCCTCAAGCGGAAGACGCGGACCTCGAGTGTCCGGCCGCGGACGGCCGCGGCGGAGATCGACCGGTCGCCGTCGGACCCGACCTTCCAGCGCCTGCGCACGTTGAGGAAACAACTGGCCGACGCGCGCGGCGTCCCGGCCTACATCGTGTTCAGCGATCAGGTGCTGTGGGATCTGATCGACCTCCGTCCCCGCACGCCGGAGGACATGCTGCGCGTCCCGGGCATCGGTCCCGCCAAGCTCGAGCAGTACGGCGACGTGTTCCTCGACGCCCTGCGCGACGGCTGAGACGTCGGATGAGGTTCGCTCGGTCCCGTTGAGGCGCGGCGAGGGTCCGGAGTTCTTCACGTCGAGACTATTTCGTCCAGATCACAACTACGCCGCACCCGGAAGCGTATCCGCCGAACTCCGCCGGAAGCGACGCGGCGCCCCTGTATATTTCGAGGCCCGCGATCTCGACCGGTATGACAAAGTCGTCGATCGTATCTCGCGGATTCCGGTTGATCCACGAGCCGTCGAGATAGATGCTCATCACGCAGTCTTCGTTCGCGAAGCCGACAGACCGTCTCGTATTGACCAATCGGCACTTGGAACGACGCATGCCGCAGGTAAGCTTGATCCCGGATTCATCCGAGATCATGTGAGAGATGAGCACGGGACGGCGGCGCTCGATGTCGGCGGCCGTGTAGAAGGTGCCTCCACTGACCATCTCTCCCCAGTATTTTCGCTCATAGAAGCCCTTGATTTCCAGCCGACGCACCCTCGTTGCCGTAGCCACGAGTGGCTCCATCTCCACCGGGTCCGGAACCAGCCCCACCTCGACGTCGGTCGTCATGCCGAGCGATACGCTGATGGGATGAGAGAGCGGTGCGTAGCCGAGGTGTCGCACGGAGAGTTCGTAGACGCCGACCGGGACGCCGCTCATGATGAACCGTCCGCGCCGGTTGGTCTGGACCGTCTCGGGACGTCCGGCGAGCGAAACCGCGGCCGCCGCCACCGGGTCCTCCGTTCTGGCGTCTCGGATCTGGCCGATGAGTCGCCCGGTCCTCCCGGACGAGACGAGGAGTCTGAGTTCGACCTCGCGCGTAACGCCGGGCTCCAGGGTGACAACGGCCTCCCCGCTGGAAGCATCGGCGAACTCCGCCCACAGCGTAGCCTGCCGGGTCTCCCCAGGCGCGCAGAGAAACAGGCGGCCATCGGATTGAGTGACCTGGCGTACGGGCCTCCGCACCGCCTCCGACTCCGTCCAGCGCAGCAGGACCGTTGCATTGGGAATCGCGACCGACCCGGACTCGTCTCGAACCGCGATCCGCAGGGAGGCCCGGCCGTTGCAGTTGTCCTCCTGCTGGGCCTCCCCGCCGATCGGACTCGCAGCGAGTTGCAGTACGAGGAGAGCCGCCCCCGCCACGCCTCGTCGGTGGTCCATGGCAATCCCTCGGGTTGGCCAGGCGAGATCGTCCCGGCCGCAGTCAAGCGCTTGTAGATTCATGCGGACGACCGGGAGACGCCGGAGTCCACGTCGGCGTCACATCGCTGCTATTCTGGTGCGTTCTGGCGGACGGCGCACCGGCGACCTCAGGAGCGCGTCTCGATGAAGCCGTCACTCACTGCCGCGCTCAGGACTGCGCTCACCGGGGTCGTCCTGCACGGGGTCTTCATGGTGGGCATTCCGACCCTGATCCTGCGGCGCACAGGCGGAATCCCGCTGCTCGCCGTGGACATCGGGCATTTCCGCTGGCTCGGTGCGGCGCTCGGAGGCTTCGGCGTGTACCTCTATCTCTGGTCAGCCGTGCGCCTGCTCCGGAGGCGGACATCCGCGGTCCCGGGTGTGGCCCCGACCGTACTCGTGAAGGACGGCTGGTATGCGCGGACGCGCCATCCGCTCCTGCTCGGCGTCGTGCTGATCCTCCTCGGCGAGGCCGTATTCTTCTCGTCTGCGTGGCTGCTCGCGTACGCGCTCGCCTACTGGCTGTGGCTGACCGCCTTCGTCGTTCTCAAGGAGGAGCCGGATCTGCGCCGGACGTTCGGCGAGCCCTTCGACGCGTACTGCCGCAGCGTTCCCCGCTGGATTCCGCGGCCCCGTCGCCCGGCGGAGCCTCGATGAGGCCGGACATCTATTTCCACGTCGGGGCGGGGAGGGCGGCGTCCCGGTGGCTGCAGGAGCAGGTCTTCCCGCGTTTCCGGGGCGTGCGCTACATCCCGCGCACCCGGTTCCGGCAGAGCGCCGGGATCATCGCCATGGGCGGAGATCTCCCCGTTCTCGTGTCGCGGCAGCTGGGATACCGCGAGTTCACGCCGTCGGTGTCGTGGTTCGCGCGCGCCGCGCCGACCGCCCGCCCGATCCTGGTCCTCCGCCGCCACGACGGATGGCTCCGTTCGGTGTACCTGCGGGAGATCAAGGAACTCCGCTACGTGCCGTTCGAGAGCTTCATCGATTTCGAGCGGGACGCGGGGGTCCGTCCCCAGGCCTCGGCCCTCTTCCGCGAGCGCATACGCGTGCTGGAGGAGCACTTCGAGCATCGGCCGCTCGTGCTCTTCTTCGACCGGCTCGTCGCGAATCCGCAGGGGTTCGTGCGCGCGATCGCCGACTATGTGGGGGCGTCGTACGACGAGACGGAGATCGCTTTCCGCCCCGTGAACCGCTCGTATGGCGACCGGCAATACCGGTTCCTGCGGGAGGTGGGCCGGCGCGGGCCGTTCACACGGCGGCAACGCTCCGAGCACCCCGCGCGCCGCTGGCTTCGGGTGCGGTCGCGACGGCTCGCGTGGCACCTCGGCGTGGGTCTCGGACGCGTGGCGCCGGAGCGGTTCCTGAACCCCGAGCCGCTGCTCACCGACGAGCAACTCGAGAGGGCCAGAGCCTTCTACGAAGCGGACTGGGAGGCCTGCCTCCAGTACGCCCGGGAGCACAATCCGTCTTCCCGGATCGCAGGCTGACGCCACGGCGACGCCAGCGCCCGGAGGCAGTCCCGGGCTCGCCGGCCGCGCGCGTTCTCCGCACATTCCGGCTCCCGTACTCGAGTTTCCGACCATCCGCGAGGTAGAGATGCTCCCACCGCCTTCACGCGCACCGAGGCCGGCCAAGGACGAGTTCCTGCCGGAGCTTCCGTCATGGACGGCGGTAGGCGCGACCGAACTGTACAGCCCCGGCGTGTTGATCGAAGTCAAGGTGATCGCGGTGGTCGATGAGGACGGCTGACCGCGGACCCGCGCCCCCCGCAGCTGTCCGGGCCCTGGTCATCGGACTCGCCGTCGCCGGTTGCGGCACACCCGGGACTCGTACCGGCGAAGGGGCTTCGTCCGCGGCCTACGCGGCCGACGACTGGCCCGTTTACGGGGGCGATCCAGGAGGTCTCAAGTACTCTTCCCTCAACGACATCGACCGCTCCAGCGTAACCGAACTCGAGGCGGCGTGGACTTGGGAGACGGGCGAGACGCCGATCCCCGACGCGGCCAGCCCCATCCAGGGCGAGCGGGTGGCGCCGGGGGCGTTCGAGGCGACGCCGATCGTCATCAACGACACGATGTGGCTCTCGACCCCCTACAACCGCGTCGTCGCCCTCGACGCGGAGACGGGCGAGGAATTCTGGAGCTACGATCCCCGCTCCTGGGAGTGGGGGAACCTCCACCGCGGATGCCGCTTCTGTCACCGCGGGATCGCGCAGTGGAGCGACGGTGGGGAGCGGCGGATCTTCCTCAACACCCGCTGGCGGCTGATCGCGCTCGACGCCGCCACCGGAGCGCCGGTCCCGGGCTTCGGCGACGGGGGCGAGGTCGACCTCACCGAGGGTCTCGCCTGGGACGCGAACCGGCTCCACATCTCCAATACCTCTCCCGCGGTCGTGTTCGAGGACATCGTCATCGTGGGCAGCGGGGTCCCGGACAACCGGATCTACCGGAACAACCCTCCCGGCGATGTACAGGCGTTCGATGCGCGCATGGGCGAGTTGCTGTGGACCTTCCACACGATCCCCAAGGAGGGCGAGTTCGGGGTCGAAACGTGGGAGGACGAGTCGTGGTCCTACACCGGCTCGGCGAACGTGTGGGCGCCCTTCTCGCTCGACGCCGAGCGGGGGCTCGTCTACCTGCCCGTCTCCACTCCGAACAACGACTTCTACGGCGGCCACCGGCGGGGCCAGAACCTGTTCGCCGAGTCGCTCGTGTGCCTCGACGCGCGCACGGGCGAGCGGGTGTGGCACTTCCAGACGGTGCACCACGGGCTGTGGGACTACGACCTGCCCGCGCCGCCGGGCCTCGTCACGATCGAGGTGGACGGACGGCGGATCGACGCGGTGGTGGCGGTGACGAAGACGGCGTTCACCTACGTGCTGGACCGCCTGACCGGCGAGCCCGTGTGGCCGGTCGAGGAGCACGCCGTGCCCGAGAGTACGGTCCCGGGAGAGGTGCCGTGGCCGACGCAGCCCTTCCCGACGCGGCCGGCGCCCTTCTCCCGGCAGGGCATTACCGAGGATGACCTGATCGACTTCACGCCGGAGCTGAGGGCGGAAGCGCTGGAGGTGTTCCGCCGCCACCGGACGGGTCCGATTTTCACGCCGCCCTCGGTCGAGGGGACGATCATGATGCCGGGCCTCATCGGCGGGGTGGGGTGGGGCGGCGCCGCCATCGATCCCGCCAGCGGGCACATGTTCGTGAAAGCCTACGACGACCCGTTCCTCGCCCGGGTCGCCGAGGGGGAACGGGGCGCCGGCGACGCGGACTATCTACCGAACTTCGCGAGCACCCTCTCGGTGGCGGGCGGGCTTCCGATCATCAAGCCGCCGTACGGCACGCTCACCGCGATCGACCTCAACACGGGCGAGCACCTGTGGCAGCGTCCTTTCGGGGACGACTCGGCGATCCGCCAGCACCCGGCGCTGGCGGGGCTGGACCCGCCCCCGATGGGAGGGACGCCGCAGAGCCACGGCACGACCTCGGGACCCCTGGTGACGGCAGGCGGGATCGTGTTCCTGGCCGGCGGGACGCCGTGGCTCGAAGCGATGGATGTGAGCGACGGCCGCACGCTGTGGCGGGGGGACCTGGGCGACGGCCTGGGGCGCGGCAACCCGATGACGTACCGCACTCGTGCCGGGCGGCAGTTCGTCGTGGTCGCCACCTCCGCCGACGGGCAGGTCGATTCGAAACTCCAGGCCTTCGCCCTCCCCGCCCGGTGAGTGGAGCCATGGACACAGGGGACCACATGAGCGTCAAGGGACAGATCGCCGTGGTCACCGGGGCGAACTCCGGTGTCGGCAAATCGACGGCGGAGTTGCTCGTCCAGGCGGGTGCGGACCTGACCATGATCTGCCGCGGCCGCGGGCGCGGAGAGGAGGCCCTGGCGGAGATGCAGCGGGCAGGTGCCGCCGCGGGCGCCGAGGTTCGCCTCGAAATCGCCGACCTCTCGCGCCCGTCCGATGTACGGGCGCTCGCCGGGCGCCTGGCCGCTCGGCTGCCCGCGATCGACATCCTCGTGAACAACGCCGGCGCGTGGCTGCACCGCCGCGAGATCTCGCCGGAGGGTTTCGAGATGATGTTCGCGACCAACCACCTCGGCCATTTCCTCCTCACGCACCTGCTCCTCGACGGCCTCGCGGCCGGGCGCGGCCGGATCGTCAACGTGAGTTCCGATGCGCACCGCTACGGCGATCTGCGGCGGGCCGGGCTCGAAGCCATCGCGCGCGGCGACGCCTGGAGGGGAGGCTTCAAGTCTTACGGAGACACGAAACTGGCCAACGTCCTCTTCACGTTCGAGTCGATTCGGAGGTGGGAAGATCGGGGGATCACCGCCAACACCCTGCACCCGGGGACGCTCCGGACGCGGATCGCGAGAAGGAACCGGAGTACACTCGGTCTCCTGATGCGCATGACCAGGAGTTTGCTGACCCGGCCCGAGATCGGAGGCCGCGCCGTCATGCGACTCGTCGAGGACCCCTCCCGCGACGACGTGACCGGACGGTACTTCAAGGTCGAGGAGGAAGTCCGCGCCCAGGCGCAGGCGTACGATGCCGATCTGGCCCGGGAATTGTGGGAGCGCAGCCTCGAATGGACCGGAGCCACGTGATGCCGCGCCGCGTGATGCCCCGGCGGAGCGCCGCGCTCCTCGCTGCGTGCGTCTTCGCGGCCGTCCCGTGCACCGCGCGCGGCGTCAGTGGACAGCAGGAGCGGACGTTCCGGCCGCTGGGCCCGCTCGGTCCCGAGAATCGGCTCACGGCCTCGGTCCACCTAGGCGACGTGGACGGCGATGGGTCGCTCGACATCGTCGTGGCCAACGGCCGGCACTGGCCCGAGCAGAACCGGATCTTTCTGAACGACGGACGCGCGGGGTTCACGCTGGCCCGCCGGCTGGGGGACGAGGAGGACGGCACGTACGCGGCCCCCCTCGCCGACTTCGACGGGGACGGCGACCTCGACATCGCAACCGGGAACGATCGCACCCGCAACCTCGTGTTCCTGAACGATGGGACCGGACGCTTCGAGAGGAGCGGCACCTTCGGCACTCCGAGTTCGACCCGGAGTCTCACCCTGGCAGACCTGGACGGCGACGCGAACACGGACATCCTCGTCGTCAATCGGGGTCGGCAGAACTTCATCTTCCGGGGCGACGGCGCCGGAGGCTTTGACGAAGGGACGCCGTTCGGGGCGGGGGACGACTCCACGATCGATGTCGCGGCGGCGGATCTCGACGCGGACGGGGACCTGGATCTCGTCCTCGCCAACCGGGACGGCGGGGCCAATGCGATCCACTGGAACGATGCAGGGGCCTTCGATCGGCGCACCGCCTACGGCACCGGCAGCGACGAGACGCGCGGCGTCGCGACCGGCGACGTGAACGGCGATGACTTCGCCGATGTCGTGGTGGCGAACATCGGTGAACGAAACGCGGTGTACTACGGCGACGAGACGGGGACCTTCGAGCGAAGCCGGATGTTCGGGCGCGACGACGATCAGAGCTATGCCGTCGTCCTCGCCGACCTGGATCTCGACGGGGACCTCGACATCATCGTCGCCAACGCCGGCGCCCGGAACGCCGTGTACTTCAACCGGGGCACCGAGACGGGCGAACCGTTCGAGGAGTTCCGGTTCGGGTGCGATGACTGCGGCACCTATGGGGTCACAGTCGGCGATCTGAACGGGGACGGTTTCCCCGAGATCATCACCGCGAATTCGGGCGCGCCCAACGTGATCTTCGCCAACCTGCCCGCGAGCGGAGAAGAGCGCCGTTAATCCTTGCGACGTTCGCTGTGAGGGAACTTTTTTCTTCCGCCCCTCCTATATGAGAACGAGTCTCAGTGTCAGTATCATTATCAATGTCATTGTCAGCGCAGGGGTAACCAGATGACCGCTCGCCTGCCCCGGACGCGTGCGCCGTACGCCGCTCTCGCCGTGCTCTGGGCGTTGGGCGGATGCGCGTCCGCGAACGTGTCTCCCCGGGTCACCGGACCTGCCGCGGATCCGGAAGGGAAACCGCCGTCGGCCGCCGCCGAGACTCGTCCCGGGGTGCTCGTCATGGCCCACGGCGCGGGTGAGGACTGGAACGGTCGCGTCGAGGCCGCCATCGAGCCGTTACGCGACCGGATCCCCGTGGCGCTGGCTCTGGGCATGGCGGACCCGGGCACGCTGCAGGCTGCGTTGGATGCCCTCGAGGACGAGGGAGTCAACACCGTGGCCGTGGTGCGACTGTTCGTCTCGGGCGCCTCCTTTCTGCACCCGACGGAATTCCTCTTCGGACTGCGCCCCGACGCCCCGCGCATGGCGATGGTGGGGCACCGCATGGTCGACGGGTCGGAACTCGACCCGCTCGCAACGAGCGGCCGGATCCTGCTGACGCGGGAAGGTCTCGCGGGTTCCGACGAGGTAGCGGGCATTCTCCTCGACCGTGCCGGCTCGGCCGGCGCACACCCGCCCGAGACCGGCCTCCTGCTCCTCGCGCACGGCATGGGCGTGGAGGCGGAGAACCAGCACCTTCTCGATGCCATGGGGCAGAGTGCGCAGGCGCTGCGGTCCGCGGGATACGGCGAGGTGCGGTTGGCCACCCTCAGGGAGGATTGGGCCGAGGCGAGGGCGGAGGCGGAGCGGGAGATCCGGGCGGCGGTCGCCGACATGGGCGAACGTGGACGCCGGGTCCTGGTGGTCCCGTACCGCGTATCGGGGTTCGGCCCCTACGCAGGGGTCCTCGAAGGTCTCGAATACACCCCGACCGAGGGCTTCCTGCCGCACCCCCTGATCACGAGCTGGGTCGCAGCTCGGGCCACTTCGGCGTTTTGTTCGGCCGGGCTGTCCTCGCCGCTCGCGCCGTGCGAGAGCGTGGCGGGGGAACCCGCACGTCAGCCGGGGATGTGACGGCTGTCGGGGCCCTTCAGCCGCAGTAGTCGGCGGCGGCCTCGGCGAGGATCTCGGCGAGGCGCACGCACGAGTCGAGGTCCACCCATTCCACGTCCGCGTGGGCGCCCGCGCCGTGCGGTCCGATCACGACGGAGTCGACCCCCGCCGCCTGGGTGAGCGCCGAATCCATCCAGGGAGACTCGCCGATCACGGCCGGATCCCGGTCCAGCACCCTGCGAGCCGCGCGCGACACGCAGGCCGCGATCGGCGCCTCCGGCGTGGTCTCGAAGGGTTCGCGGTGGAAGAAGGTCTTCCACTCCACGTCGAGCGAGGGGTCCTCCGCGCGCAGATCTTCGAGAAGGCGCGAGATCTCGCCTTCCACGGACGCCTGTGTCTCAGGAGGCACGGTACGTCGCTCGACCCGGAGCGTGCAGCGCGGGGAATAGGTGCTGATCCCGGTCCCGCCCTCCACGAGCGCCGCGTGCATCGAGGGGGGGCCGAGCAGCCGATGGCCCGGACGCGCGAGGAGTTCCTCGATCAGTCCCTCCAGCCGGTGCAGGACGCGGCCCATGCGAAGGTTCGCGTCGACGCCATCGCGGTAGCGGCTCCCGTGGGCGGCGCGGCCCCGCGTCGTGATCTCGATCCAGGTGAAGCCGCGGTGAGCGACGCAGAGATCCAGGGAGGTGGGCTCTGTGACGATCGCCGCGTCGAAATCCAGTTCGCCCCGGGCGCGCCGCGCGACCAGGTCGGCGGTGCCGAGGCTCGCGTACTCCTCGTCGGCGACCGCGGCCACGAGGATGTCCCCGGCGAGGCGGGTTCCGTAGTCCCGGAGAAGCCGCGCCGCCTCGATACAGGCGGTGAGCGCGCCCTTCATGTCGTAGGCGCCGCGCCCGTACAGCCGGCCGTCCTCGACCCGGCCCGCGAACGGGTCCACCATACCCTCCACGCCCACCGTGTCGTAGTGCGCGTTGAGCATCAGGGTGGAACCGCCCCCCGTGCCGGGAAGGCGTCCGACGACGCTGGGGCGGCCCGGCTCCGGTTCGTAGCGGTCCACGGTGAGCCCCGCCTCGCGCATGTGGCGGGTCGTCACGCGGGCGATCGCGGCTTCCCCCGGGGCTCCGGGCACGAGGGCCGGGTTCACGGAGTCCGTGGAAACGAGGTCCAGGAGCACGGCCGTGAGGCGATGGGGGTCGACGGAGAAGGTCATGATCGCATAATGTCCCATTGGAGGATCGGGACAAGCCCGCCCGGGCACCTTGCCCGCCGCGCCGGGTATTTCAAGTGGACATCGCGAACTTCAGGACTCACTCCAACAGGACTCACTCCAACAGGGCTCACTCCGGATCCCGGGCAGAGGTCGTGCCCGCCGTGGAAGAAGGGAAGACGGTGCGGACGACCCCAAGACTCCTTCACACGCCCTTCACGATTTCCGTTCTCGGTCTCGCACTCGCCACCCCCGTCGCCGCGCAGCGGACTCTGCCCCCGGAAGGCCCCGCAGGTGGCCCCCGGCTCATCCCTCTGGTGACGTCGGGCGCGGCGGCCCCGAGGGTGTTGCTGGTGGACCCTCTCCGCTACTGCGTGGTGGCCAGCCTCCCCACCGGCCCCGACGCCCGCGGTGTGGCCCTGAGTCCGGATGGCCGCTTCGCATACGTGACGAGCTACGCCTGGGAGCCCGAGCCGCTGGGGCGGCGAGGCGCCGCGCTGTCGTCGGATGGAGGTGCGGGCGCGCCGCCTCTGAGGCGTGGGGTGACCGTCATCGACCTCGAAGCGCGGAGCGTCCATGCGGTCTTCCAGCCGCGGGACTACCGGCAACTCGGCGCCATCGCGGTCGGAGAGGGCGGGACCCGGCTCTGGATGACGAGCGAAGCTGAGAACGGCGTGGTGGAGGTCGATGCGCGGACCGGTGAAGTCATGATGCTGTGGAGGACCGGGGGACAGGGCGCGACCGACATTGCGGTCAGTCGCGATGGACGTCGCGTGTTCACGACGAATTCCGGGTCTGAGGACGTCGCCGTGATCGACCGCTTGACCGTCATGTCGAGGCGGGTCCCGACGGGTCGGCGGCCGGGCGGCGTCGCGGTCGCACCGGCGGGCGACGAAGTGTGGGTCGTGAACAGCGGAGATCACACGGTCAGCGTGCTCGGCGACTTCGACGATCTTCGAGAGCTGAGGCGGTTTCCGAGCGGCGGCGAGGAACCCGTGCGGATCGCCTTTCATGCCGGGCGACGGGAAGCGTGGATCTCACACCGAGCCAGCCGCACCGTCACCGTTGCGGCCATGGCATCCGGGGAGAGGATCGGCGAGATCTCCCTGCCCGGCGAGCCACGGGAGATCCTCTTCTCCGACGATGGGGCGCGCGCCTACATCCTGTCGCCGGCCAGCCAGCGCGTGTACACGATCGCGGTCGCGTCCCGTCGCCTGGTGAGTTCGTCGGGCCCGGCCGCTACGCCGCACCCGCGGCCGTCCGCGGGCGCCCGCAGCCCCTGGTGACTCAGGGGCTCGGGAGGCGCTTGATTTCGCGCCTCCCCGCCGCGACGCCTGCCCCGATTCCGATGCCGAACAGGATGGCGGTGATCGGGTTCAGGATGGGAAGAATGGCGGCCGGCAATGCGACGGCCCAGGCCGCGACGCCTGCCAGGACGGGAACGCCGCGCCGGTGCACGCCGTCGACGAAGCGCAGGCGTCGGTGGACGAACTTCTTCATCGTCACGTACCCCCCGATGGACAGGACGCCCGTGACGATGAGCCAGAGAAAGTTCCCAATGAAGTCGAGCATGTGGCACCTCCTGAAGAACCCGTACGCCCCCCGTCCGGGAGCGGTTTCAGCGGCCCGAGTCTATGTTTGCGGCGTTCGTCTCCAGCCGGAAGGACCGTGATGAGCCTCGAAGAAACCCGCGAAGAAACGCAACTCCGCTGGAACGGCGGCCTCGAATTCACGGCCGAACGGGCCGGGTTCGAGACGCGGATCGACGGGGATCAGCGGGTAGCCCCGAGCCCCGTCGCCCTGCTCGTCGAAGCGGTCGCCGCGTGCGCCGCGATCGACGTCGTCCACATCCTGCAGAAGGGACGCCAACCCCTCACTGCGCTCTCGGTTTCGACCCGGTTCCGGCGCTCGGACACGGCGCCGCGCTACCTGAAGGGGCTGAAGTTCGAGTTTCACCTGGCCGGGCAGGTGGACGAGGCGAAGGCGCGGCGCGCCGTCATGCTCTCGTTCGAGAAATACTGCTCGGTCTACCATTCGCTCCGGAAGGACATGGAACTCGAATGGACGCTGTCCCTGAACGGCGAGCCCGCGGGAGGGCGGGACTGACGACGAAGCCCTCGCGGGTCGCCCGGGATCGGGGCTACTCGAACGGCTCGGGGAGGTCGCCGGCCCAGTCCAGGAAGCCGGGGCCACCCGGCGTCCACACCACGATCGCGCCGCACGTGGAGCCTGTACGCATGAACTCCATCGGCGTCTCGACGTCGCGCTTGTAGACCTCGACCGCGCCCAGGTCCTCCTTCGGGAGGTCGTCGAACTGCATCCCCGACTGGTACATCCCATCGAGGTAGAGCGCCGGCGGACATCCGAGCCGGGCCCCCTGCCCCAGATAGACTTCGGCACGCCCGTACTCGATGCGGCCGACCGAGATGTTCGGTTCGCCGCGCAACAGGTCGCTGGGGAGGCGCGGGTTCCGGGTCCTGATCTCGCGCGGCGTGTAGAACGTCCCGAACCCCTTCTCCATGCGCTCCACGAAGCCGGTCAGGTTCCGTGCGCGGCGGGTTTGCCGAACCTCGACCGTCAGGTCCGCGATGCGAACGACGGTGCGGGAAAGGGTCAGCGTCACGCGCGTCGTCACGTCGGGCTGAAGTTCGAGGACGGCGTAGCTCGGTTCGTAGCCGATGAAACGGACCTCGAGCGAGTCCTTCCCGGCGGGCGCGTTGGGGACCCGGAAGTTCCCCTCGGCGTCGGTGATCGCGCCGGCCACCCTCCCCATGAACTGGACCGTGGCGCCCTCGATGGGGAGCCCGGTCGAGGCGCTCACCACCTGGCCGATGAGTTCGGCCGTGCGTCGTTCCGCTTCTTCCTGCGCCGCGATCGGCCCCACCGGCACGGCACCCGCCGCCAGGGCCAGCGCCGCGAGCAGGCCCCACCTGGTTCGCAACCGCAATACACTCACGTTACCCCCGCTGGTCGAGGCCCGGACCGTCTCCCCCGAGGTCCGGACCGTCTCCATAAGGATGGCGATTCCTCGCCCCCGGTTCAATTCCCGGCCACCTCGGGGCGATCACCGCCGGCTACTACACCCGGCAGGCCATATCCTGCCCGCAGCACATCGGCGACTTCACCATGCCGTGCCCCGCGGGGCACCGGGAGACATGGACGGCGCTGCCGTCATCCTTGACCAGCGTATCGTGAGTCAGTTCCGCGCCGCACTGGCCGCACGTCATCGTCCCGATGCTCATCCCGCATTCGTCGCAAGTGTAAGCCGCCATTCGAGGCTCCTCCCTCCGAGGGGGTTCATGAAGTCAAACGTCTGACGTGGTCTCCGGAATACGGTTCAGCGCCGCGTCATCGCCAACACGGTGGGATCCCCGCCGCGGCTCCCGTGAATCGTCACGCGCAGCGCGTCCTCCGTCGGACTCTCGTAGGTGAACCACGACAATCCGTTCTCGGGGGGCTCCGGGGCCGTATTCCGGAACGTCGCCTTGCGTCCTTCCAGCTCCGTGAGACGAAACTCGAGCGCGGTCTCCTCGCGGGGCGCCCAACCGCGTCCCACGTGCTTGAAGCGATAGTAGATCTCGCCGTCGTCGTCCTGCTCGAGCAGAAGCAGCTCATACATGATCGCGAGACCGTCCCTCACGAGCCGGAAGGAGCCGGACATCGACCGGCCGGCCGGGCTGAACCACGCCTCCTCGATCTGTCCCCCCATCGCCTCTCCGCCCCAGTGGCCCGCGATCCAGGCGAGATCTTCGAGCTCCGCCGCCCCGCTCCCGATCGCAATCCCGTCGGCCGACGCGTCGTCGGCCCGGGCCCCGAGTGCGAGGCCGATGACCGCGAGCGGGATGGCGATCCAACTCAAGGCGACGGAGGCCGTTGGCCGCCTGCGAGACGAGTGTGGTCTCATCGATTTCCTCCGGGACGGCGCCTCGCGCGGTCGCGGGCATGGGCGATTTGAGATTTGAGAAACTGCAAAGCGCACCGCATCTTCGCACGCCATGAAAGCCGCCGTAAAGATCACCGTGAAGATCACCGGGTCGATCGTCGTGTGCCTGCTGGCGGGTCTCGTCGGACTGGCCCTCGTGTTTCGCGACCTGCCGGTCGGTCCGGGAGCGGGCCTCATCGCGCTCGGTGGTCTGTTCTATCTCGCCATCGGATTCGCGCTCACCCGGTGGCATCGGGGTGCGCGTCCGCTCCTCTGGGGGCTCGCTCCCGGTTGGGGTCCGGGTCTCCTCGGCCTCATCGGCGTCTGGGTCTCCGCCACGGACCCCTCGTCGGGCCACTGGGCCCTGGCTCTCCTCTTCCTCCTCGGTCCCGCGGTCGCGGGTCTGGCCGGGGCCTCTCTGGCGCGAAGAACGCTCAGCGCCTGACTCGCTGCGGGTTTGTGAGTTGCCTCCCGCTGGCCCGACGGGCCCCGCCAAGGTAGACGGACCCCAGCGCCCGGGGTACGCCGGGCATGATGAAGCGCTCGAGCTGGGTGATCCGGAACCCGGCGTCCTCGATCTCCTCGTCGATCTTCCGGTTCACGTTGCAGCCGCAGGCGACGAGATTCTGAAGGGGGTTGACGGCATCCTGGACGCGGGCCACCCACCGCCCGCCGTTCCTCCCGTGCTCGAGGAAGAGGAGTTCTCCCGAGGGCTTGAGTACCCGTCTCATCTCGACGAGCGCCGTCGGCAGTCGTTCGATCGAACACAGCGTCCAGGTGCTCGACACGGTGTCGAAGTGGCCGTCGGGGAAGGGCAGCCGGTCGGCCGCGTCGAGCGTGATGCGCTCCACGGGGAAGGGGGCCTCGGCGACGCGCCTGCGCACGCGGCGTTCGAGCACCGCCGCGGGATCGAGGCCGGTGACCCGGCGCACGGACTCCGGATAGCAGTCGAGGTTCAATCCGGTCCCGAAGCCGACCTCCAGCACCTCTCCGTGCGCGCGAGCGAGCGCCCGGCGCCGATAGCCGCGGTGCACTTCGCCCTTGAGGCCGCTCTCCATGAGACGCGGAAAAACGTGCTCGGAATAGATGCCCATTTGCCGGTCCGGTGACGTCGTAGCCTGTTGAAACGTCTGCTGAAACATAGACGTAGCACTCCCTGGCGGGATGCATCCACGCTCGAGGGCGGTCGGGTCGCTCATGAGCCGCCGACCGGAACGTCTTCACAAGGGATTGGATTGAACCGAGCGAGTAGCGCCACGTGTGCCCTCTCGCTGGCGGCCCTGTGGCTCGCCTCCGGCGGGTCGGGCGACGCGGACGCCCTCCAGGATCCGCCGCCGACCCCGGGCGCCGCCGGTTTGCGGCAGGTGCCGGCCGACGCCTACGCCGACGCAGGCGTGGCGGCGCTGATCGAACGCGCGCGAGCGCAGCGCAAGGCCCGGGCCGACGGACTGACCAGCTTCGAACTGACGTACCGCGAGCGGATCTACGCCGGGCTCGGCGGCCGGGCGCTTCGGCGCGAACGGGCCATGTTTCACCAGGAGCGCGCGGCGCGCATGCGCTGGGCGGCCGAGGGCGACCACATCATCCGCTGGCTGGGGGTGCGGCGGGGTGTGCCGATCGCCGGCCTGGGCGTCGAGTTCGAGGACGACCTGCGCGAGGATGACGCCTTCGACCTCGACTTCGACATCCTCGATCCGGCCAGCGAGCACGTGGCGATCGGCTCGGACTGGGCGCTCCACCCGCTGGCCGACACGGCCGCCCTCCACTACCGGTACCGCTCCGGCGACACGCTGAGAATCCGCTTTGCCGGGTCGGACCGCACGGTGACCCTGATCGAAGCGATCGTGGAGCCGCGCGAGGGCCGCTTCGACCGCATCGCGGGCTCCTTCTGGTTCGATGCCGATGCCGGCGTCCTGACCCGGGCCGCCTACCGTCCCGCGATCGAGTACGACTTCGACCGCGAGCAGCCGGAGGATGCGGAGGACGTGCCCGGGTTCGTGAAGCCCATCCGGGCCAGGGTCGACTTCATCACGATCGACTACGGGCTCCAGGAACTCCGCTGGTGGTTGCCGAACCGCATGGCGTTCGACGCCACGGCCACCGTGGCGGGGCGGTGGAGCGTGCCTGTGCGCTTCGAGTGGACGTTCGAGGACTATCTCGTCGACCAGGAACAAACGCTCGATCCGGGGGAGGATCTCCCGCTCGGCTGGACCCGCTGGGTCGACCGCGACGAGGAGATCCCGATTCCCGAATCGGACACGCTCGAGCGGTCCAGGGTCGGGCTTCGGGTGGGGCTCCGGGCGGAGCCCGAGGCCGAGAGGATCCGCGACGATCCACTCACCGCGGAAGCGGATTCGCTGCCGGAGAATTCGCGGCCGGTGGTGATCATCGTCCCTCCCATCGACGACCTCGCCGCGGCTCCGGAACTGCTCGAACCCCTGTTCTCCCCGGGGGTGGTCGCGTTCGAGGCGGATGAACTGGACGACCTCAGGAATCGCCTCTCGTCGCTCCGCATCCCGGCGGCCGGCGCGCTCGCCCCGCATCTCGACCTGATTCCGGGGCTGGGCAGGCTCCGCTACAACCGGGTCGAAGGACTATCGCTGAACGCCCGGTTCGGCTGGCCCACGGGCAATTCCTCGGAGTTCGCGGTCACGCCCCGGATCGGGATCCCCGAATGGGAGCCCGGGGTGGAAGTCGGGTGGCGCCGACAGACCGCGCGCGGCGGCTTCGGGATCACCGCGTACCGTCGGCTGACCGACCTCGGGGACTGGGGTCGTCCTCTCTCATTGGGAAACTCGTTCAACAGCCTGATGCTGGGGTACGACGAAGGCCTCTACTTCCGCGAGACCGGGCTCGAACTCTCGGCCAGCCGGCAGGGTGCCCGCACGCGGGTCGAGGCGACGCTGTTCGCGGAGCGCCACCAGAACGCCCCCAAGCGGAGCGACGCCTCGCTCCCGAACCTCTTCGGCGACGCGGCCTTCCCCGACAACATCTTCGCCGAGCGTGGTGACATCGCCGGCATCTCGGGCCGATGGCGGGCGTTCAGTTCCGTCGACCCCGGGGTTCCGGTCCTGAGTGGTTCGGCGTGGGGTGAAGCCGCGACGGGGGACTTCGGCGACTACGGCCGGGTGGCGGTCTCGGCGGCACTCCAACTCCCTCTGGGGCTGTGGAGCCTGGCGCTGGAGGGTGCGACGGGAAGAGTGTTCGGCGAGCCGCCGCTCCAGCGGCACTTCCACCTCGGCGGGTCGTACACGCTGCGGGCCTTCGACCCCGGGGCGGCCGCCGGGGAGAGCTTCTGGCTCGGACGCGTCGAACTGGGACGCGGCTTCCGGATCGGCGACCCCGCGTACGACGTGGGCGGCAGCGCGTTGCGTGTGACCGCTTTCTGGGATGCGGCATGGGCGGGGCCCCGGGACGGCTTCGGAACCGAGGGCTGGCGCTCGAGCGTCGGGGCCGGCTTTTCGATCCTGGAGGGTCTGTTCCGGATCGACATCGCCCGCGCCGTACGCGGCGGCGCTACCTGGCGGCTCCATCTCTACTTCGACGGGCTCATGTAACCTCCGGCGCAAGGGGCGCCGGCAGTCTCTCCAGGGAGGTCAGGCGATGATGGCACGAAGTCGGAAAACGAAGCGGCCCCCCGCTCCGCCACGGTTCAGCCGGGCGTGGTTTGTCGGTTGGATCCGCTCGCTGACCCTCGCGGCCGTGATGCTGTTCTTCTTCCGGACCTTCCTCTTCGCCAGTTTCGTCATCACGTCGGGATCGATGAGGGAGACACTGCTCGTGGGTGACTTCCTGCTCGTGAACAGGATGTCGCTGGGTTCCACGATCCCGTTCACGGACTTCCGGGTTCCGGGATACGCCGAGCCGGAACACGGCGACATCATCGTGTTTCGAGCCGATCACTCGCCCGGGCTCGATATCGTCAAGCGCACCGTCGGCCTCCCCGGCGACACACTCCACATGGTGCGCGGCGTCCTCTACCGGAACGGAAGCGAGGTCGACGAACCCTACGTGCTCCGGAACCCCCGGATCCCCGACGCGTCGGACGCACGGATGCTGTGGCAAACCGCGCATCTGTCACCGGAAGCACGACCAGGGTACCACCCCACGCGGGACAACTGGGGGCCGATCGTCGTCCCCGGAGAGCGCTATTTCATGCTTGGGGACAATCGCGACGACAGTTTCGACTCGCGGTTCTGGGGATTCGTCGAACGAAAAAAGATGCGGGGGACGTTGTTCTTCATCTACTACTCGTACGACCGGAAGGCACCGAAGCCGGCGCGCTTCCTGACGGCGATGAGACCGGAACGGATCGGCCCCTCTCCCGACTAGCCTCCTCAATGGTTTGCGCGGCGGACGCCGGGCTCGCAGAGTAGCGTCCCCTCGATGACGATGAAGCCCGGCGCCGCTGGTGCCCGTGGAACGAGCGGCTGGAGAGCAATGGCACGAGGCCGGAAAGCGAGAGACACGATCCGCGAAGGGAGCGAAGAGGAGGGATCGAAGCGGAAGCGTCCGCCACCGCCACCGCGTTTCAGCGGTGCCTGGTTCCTCGACTGGGCCCGCACCCTGCTCGTCGCGGCCATCATCTTTTTCGTTTTCCGAAGCTTCCTGCTTGCGACGTTCGTCATTACGTCGGGCTCGATGGAGGACACCCTGCTGGTCGGCGACTTCCTGCTCGTGAACAAGATGTCGCTCGGCTCGTCCGTTCCTCTCACGGACTTCCGCGTCCCGGGGTACAAGGAACCAAAACACGGCGACATCATCGTATTCCGGGCCGACCACTCCCCTGGACTCGACATCGTGAAGCGCACCGTGGGCCTGCCGGGGGACACGCTGTGGATGGAGGACGGCGTCCTTCACCGGAACGGGGCCGCGCTCGAGGAGCCCTATGCCCTCCGCAATCGCCGCCAGCCGGACTCGGGGGACCCGATGATGTTGTGGCAGACCGGGTACCTGGTGCCGGACCCGGCTCGCGAGGAATACGAGCCGACGCGGAACAACTGGGGACCGATCGTCATCCCCGCCGAGCGGTTCTTCATGCTGGGGGACAACCGCGACTCGAGCTTCGATTCGCGGTTCTGGGGCTTTGTGGAGCGGAAGAAGATGCGGGGCACGCCAATCTTCATCTACTACTCGTACGACCGGGAGGCGTTGAGGCCAATCCGCTTCCTCACGGCGATGAGGCCCGGCCGGGTCGGGCCATCCCCCGACTAGCGGCGCGAGGCAGGGTCACCCCGGCGGTACGGAGCCGGAGGGGGTTCGGCGACCGCCTTCAGAGCTTCTTCAGAAGCTTCCGAATGACGAACGCGGCGACGAGAATCGCGATCTTCCTCATGGTCTCCTTCTCCCTTCGCAGGGGGTGTGGACGCCAATGTGGAGCGTCCGAGCGTCGGCGAACAATACGGAGAGCTTCCGCGTAACGGTTTCAGTCGTGCTGCGACCGCGACCATATTCGAACGGTGACGAGACGGGGTCGGCCCGCTTTTCCGGGAGGTGTCATGCGAGTGATGGGGACCTTGACGCTGCTGCTGCTCGGGGGCGGGGCCGCCGTCCCGTACGGGGCGGTCGCCCAGGAGGCGGTCCAACGGATCACGCTCCCCGAAGCACTCGAGTCGTTTGCTCGCAACAGTCTCGGGCTGCGAATCGCGCGGGCCGAGTCGGCCGAGATCGCGGGAATGGCGCGCCAGGACCGGGCGTACGCGAACCCGATGCTGGTGGTGGGCCGCGAGTCGCTGGGCCACGCGGGCGCGGACTACTGGGAGACGACGGCGGGGCTGGTGCAGCAGGTGGAGTGGCCGGGCCGAACCGCTGCCCGGAGCCGGGTCGCCGCCCACGCGACCGATGGGGCGGCCGCCCGGTTCCGCGCGGATTCGATACGCTTGGCCTTCGAGGTGCGTGAGACGTACGCACGGACCTGGTACGACGAGGAGGCGGAGCGTGCCGTCGAGCAGGCCGCGTCCGTGATCCGGACGGTGGCCGAGGCCGCCGAGCGCCGCCTGGAGGCCGGAGATATCTCCGCCTACGAGGCGCGGCGGTTGCGGATCGAGCGCCTGCGGGTCGACCAGGATCTGGCCAACGCGGTACTCCGGGCCCGCGCCGCCCGCCGGGCGCTGGCCGCGCTTGTCGTTCCCGATGCCGAGGCGCGGGAGGTGGGCCCCGCGGAAGGGCTTGAAGGCGTCCCGCCGCCGGTCGCGCGTGGAGTCGCGCTGGACGCGGTGGCCGGGCGACCGGACCTCGAAGCGGCGGCGCGCGAGGTGGATGCGGCGGCAGCGGCGACGGCGGTGGCGGGCGCGGCCTGGGCCCCGCAGCCGACGCTGAATCTGGGCTACAAGGAACAGGCGGACGGGTTTTCCGGCGCGATATTCGGGGTGAACCTCCCGATTCCGTTCTTCGACCGGGGACGGGGAGGGCGGGATGGCGCCGCCGCGCGCGAATCCGCGGCGGTCCACCGGCTGGATCTTCGCCGCCGGCAGGCCGAGATCGACGTGCTGACCGCGTCCGATCTCTACGAGTCCGCCCGCGGCCGGCTCGAAGCCGTCGGCGACGACCTGTTCGCCGACGCGGACGCTCTTCTCGCGGCGGCGCGGGCGGCGTACGCGGAGGGAGAGATGACGCTGGTCGAGGTCCTGGACGCGGCGGACGCCTTTCGGGACGCCCGGCTGACGGCGCTCTCCCTTCGGGCCGGCGCATGGGTCGCCTACTACGATCTCCTGCGCGCCATGGGGCGGGCTCCGGAGGCGGAAGGATGAGGCCCGACGTCCGCTCGTCCCGGGCGGTGACCCGGGCGGCGACCCTCGCGGCGGTCCTCTGGAGCACCGGCTGCGGCTCGCCGGTCGCCGACGATGCGGCCGCGGCCGACCATTCCCACGCCGGAGGCGGCGTCGTCACGCACTGGACGGAAGTGCTCGAGCTCTTCGTCGAGTATCCGCCTCACGTGCGCGGGGTCGGGAGCGATCCGTGGGGTATCCACCTCACGTGGCTGGAGGACTGGAAGCCGGTGAGCGAGGGCCGCCTCACGCTGCTGTTGCGCGGGCCGGGCGGCGCCCGCGAGGAGATCGTGCTGCAGGCGCCGTCGGTGCCGGGCGTCTACAACCCGAGTCCGACCCTGCCCGAGACCGGAATCTGGCGCGCCGATCTGACGCTTTCGGCCCGGGGCGTCGAGCACGCGATCCCGGTGGGACAGCTGCAGGTCTTCGCCAGCGCGGAGGCCCTGCCGCACGACGTGGAGGTGCCGCCACCGGGGCTGATCGCATTCGCGAAGGAGCAGCAGTGGTCGATGCCGTTCGAGGTGGCCGTCGCGGACGAGCGGCGGATCCCCGGCTCGATCACCGCCACCGGGGAGATCGTGGCCCCCGGGAACGGTCTCGCGCACATCTCGACGCCCGTGGCGGGGCTCGTGCGGGTGCAGGGGCCGTCGCCGGTGCCCGGGGACGCGGTCCGGGCGGGGGAGACGCTGGCCCTGATCGCGCCTACGGATGTAGATGCCTCGTACGCGCGGATGCGCCATGACGTGGTGCGCGCCGAGCGGGAGGCGGCCCGGGCGGAGCGCCTGTTCGCGGCCGGCGCCATCGCCGAACGCCGCCTCGAGGAGGCCCGGCACGATCTCGAGCTGACGCTGGCGGCGTTCGAGACGATCGGCGGCGTGCGGGAGGGCGCGGATGGAGGCGGTCCCGATCCGAACGTCTACCGGCTCCAGAGCCCGATTCGCGGCGTCATCTCCGACCGCCGCGTGGCCCCCGGCCAGCACGTCGAGGTCGGGACGCACGCCTTCACCGTCGTAAACCCGGACACGCTCTGGTTCGTGGCTCGGGTCCCGGCCCGTCACGCCGAGGCGGTGAGCGCGGTGAGTGGCGCGTGGTTCACGGTCGAAGGGGCGTCGCACACACACACGGCCTCTCGCGTCGTCTCCGTGGGCACCGTCATCGATCCCGCGAGCCGGACTCTCCCCGTGCGCTTCGCCGTCTCCAACGCCGATGGCGAACTCAAGGTGGGGCTGCTGGCGGAAGGACACCTCATCCTCGGCGAACCGGTGGAAGGCGTGGCGGTTCCGACGCGGGCGATCGTGGATGAGGACGGGCTCTCCGTGGTCTACGTCAAGCTCGGCGGGGAGGCGTTCCAGCGCCGGGTCGTGGAAACCGGACCCTCGGACGGATCGTGGACGATCGTACTTTCGGGCGTGGCGAGGGGGGAACAGGTCGTCGCGGAGGGCGCCTACCAGGTGAGGCTGGCGTCGCTCGGAGAAGCAGAGATCTCTGATCACGGACATCCGCACTGAGGCCGCCCGGATGAACGCTCCCGGGCACATGGGTCTCCTCGACCGGCTGGTCGACGCCTCGCTGCAAAACCGCTTTCTCGCCGTGTGCGCGGCGGTCGTCGTCCTCGGGAGCGGGAGCTGGGTCGCGGCCAACCTGCCCGTCGATGTCTTCCCGGACCTCACGGCGCCCACCGTGACCGTGCTCACCGACGCGCACGGGTTGGCGCCAGAAGAGGTCGAGAGCCTCATCACCTTCCCGATCGAGACGGCGGTGAACGGTGCGGCCGGTGTGCGCCGGGTCCGATCGAGTTCGGCCCACGGGATCAGCATCGTGTGGGTGGACTTCGACTGGGGCACGGACATCCTGCGCGCGCGCCAGATCGTGAACGAGCGCCTGCAGCTCGCCGCCGGCCAGCTGCCGGAGGACGCGGGCGTCCCCGTGCTCGCCCCCGTGAGTTCGATCATGGGCGAGATCCTGCTCGTGGGGATTAGCGCGCCGCCCGCGCAGCTCATGGAAGCGCGGAGCCTGGCCGACTGGACAGTGCGCCGCAGGCTGCTGGCCGTGCCGGGGGTCTCCCAGGTGATCCCGATCGGCGGGGAAGTCCGGCAGTACCAGGTCCTGGTCCATCCCGAGCGGCTGCTCGCCTACCGGGTGGGGCTCGACCAGGTGCTGGAGGCCGCGGCCGCCTCGAACCGGAACGCGTCGGGGGGCGTGTATCGCTCCGGCGGTCGCGAGATCCTCATCCGCGGCATCGGGCGAGCGCGCGACCTGGAGGAGATCGGCCTCGCCGTGGTGGCGGTGCGGGATGGCGTCCCGGTCCTCCTCGAAGACATCGCCGATATGCGGATCGGTCCCGCCGTGCGCCTCGGCACCGCCTCCGTGAACGCGGAACCCGCCGTCATCCTCTCCATCCAGAAGCAGCCCGACGCGAACACCCTCGAACTCACCGAGCGAATCGACGCCGAGCTGGACGCGCTCGAGGCGGACCTGCCCGAGGGGGTCGCGTTCGAACGCACCATCTTCCGGCAGGCCGACTTCATCTCGCTCGCCCTGAAGAACGTGACCACGGCCCTCCGCGACGGCGCCCTGCTGGTCGTCGCGATCCTCCTGCTCTTCCTCTGGGACGCTCGGACGACGGCGATCTCGGTGCTCGCGATCCCGCTCTCGCTCGGCCTCGCCATCCTCGCGCTGCGGCTGCTCGGGGGCACGATCAACACGATGACGCTGGGGGGGATGGCCATCGCCATCGGCGCTCTGGTGGACGACGCGATCATCGTGGTCGAGAACGTGCACCGCCGCCTGCGCGAAGACCGCTGGCTCCCCCCGGAGCAGCGCCAATCCCCGTTCGAACTCATCCGCCGCGCCGCGCGCCAGATCCGGGATCCGATCCTCGACGCGACCGTCATCATCTCGATCGTATTCGTCCCCCTCTTCTTCCTGTCCGGCGTCGAGGGACGCATGCTCCGGCCGCTCGGCCTGGCGTACATCGTGAGCATCCTCTCATCGCTCCTCGTCGCGGTCACGGTGACGCCGGCGCTGTGCCACATCCTCCTGCCGGACGACCGGGCGCTCGACAGGAAGCGCGAGCCGTGGCTGATGCGCCGGATCGAGCAGGCGTACCGGCCGCTTCTGGATTGGGCCCTCCGGCGGTCGGGTCCGGTGTTGGTCGGTGCCGTCGTCCTGCTGGCGGGTACGCTGGCCGTGTTCCCCCTGCTGGGCCGCTCGTTCCTGCCCGAGTTTCAGGAGGGCGCGCTGACCGTGTCCGTGGTGAGCCCGCCAGGCACCTCGCTGCAGGAGTCCGATGCCATCGGCACCCGCGTGGAGCGCCAACTGCTGGCGCACCCGGCCGTCGTCTCCACCTCGCGGCGCACGGGCCGGGCCGATCTCGACGAGCATGCCCAGGGCGCCAACGCCTCCGAGATCGACGTGCCGCTCGACCTGTCGGAGCACGAACTGGCGGACGTCATGGCCGCGCTGCGGGACGATCTCGCCGGGCTCCCCGGGACCAACGTCACGATCGGCCAGCCGATCGGGCACCGCATCGATCACATGCTGTCGGGGACGCGGGCCGCCATCGCCGTCAACCTGTTCGGGCCCGACCTCCAGCGGCTGCGCGAACTCGCGGGCGAGATCGAGACGGTCGCCACGAGTGTGGCAGGGTTGGTGGACATTGCCGTCGAGCGGCAGGCCGAGATCCCGCAGCTCCAGATCCGGGCCGACCGCCGGGCCATGGCGCGGTACGGCGTCACGCCGGGAGCGATGGCGGCGGCCGTGGACGTCGCCTTCCAGGGGGAGGAGGTGTCGCTCATCCGGGAAGGGGACCGCGCCTTCGACCTCGTGGTTCGCTACGCGGACGAACACCGGACGAACCCGGAGGCGATCGGCGGCACGCTGATGACGACTCCGGCGGGGGCCACGGTGCCGTTGTCGCAACTGGCGTCGATCGAGCCGGCGCGGGGGCCCAATACGATCAGCCGCGAGAACGTCCAGCGTAAGATCGTCGTGAGCGCCAACGTCGCGGGGCGCGACGTGGGCGGGGCCGCGGAGGAACTGCAGGCGCGCGTCGGGGCGGAGGTCGCGCTGCCGCCGGCCTATCATGTCGAGTACGGAGGACAGTTCGAGAGCGGCCAGGAGGCCACGCGGCGGATTACGATCCTGTCGCTGTTCTCGATCGCCGCGATCTTCCTCATCATGTTCCGCACCTTCCGGAGTGCCCGGATCGCCGCGCTCCTCATGGTCAACCTCCCCCTGGCGCTGGCGGGAGGCGTGCTCGCCGTCTTCCTCATCGGCGGGACGGTGAACATCGCGACGCTCGTCGGGTTCATCACCCTGTTCGGGATCGCCGTCCGCAACGGGATCCTGCTCGTGAGCCGCTACCAGGATCTCCGCGGGGACGGCCACGCGCTCATCGAGAGCATCCGGCGCGGTTCGATGGAGCGGCTGAGTCCGATCCTGATGACGGCCTCGACGGCGGGCCTCGCCCTCATCCCGCTGGCGCTGGGCCTCGGCGAACCCGGCAAGGAGATTCAGGCGCCGCTGGCGGTCGTCGTCCTGGGGGGGCTCCTCACGTCCACCACGCTGAACATGGTCGTCGTCCCGGCCCTCTTCCTGCGCTTCGCCGGGGGAGGCTCAACGGTCCGTGATCGTTCGGGAAGCAACCCGAGCTGACAACCCGAACCCATGAACGTCTCCCCGGCATTCTAGCGGCGCTCGCTTCGGAAACGGGCGGCGGAGAAGGGGGACAGTTCGTGGCGGGGCGGTACGTCCGTCAGGAGATCCGCCATGAACGCCCCAAGGATCGGCGCGAACTTGAATGCGTGGCCCGACCCGCCGGCGAACACCACGACCCGGGGATGGTAGGGGTGGCGGTCGAGGATGAAGTTCTCATCGGGCGTGTTCGTGTAGAGGCAGACGGAAGCGTGGACGAGAGGTCCGGCCGCTCCCGGGGCGTATCGCGCGAAGAGCCGTCGTAGCGCCTCCGTCTCGGAATCCCCGACCTCGCGGTCCACCCGGTCCACTTCGGTCCCGCGTCCGGCCTGAAAATGCATCCCCGCCTTGAGCCCGCGCGCCGTCGGAGGGAAGCCGTACCAGGTCCCCTCCCGGTCGAGTTCCCACACCCAGGCGGGTCCGTCGGCGAGTGCTGGAGCATGGGCTCCGGCGGGCTCGAACCAGTACTGTACCGTCCGCTCCACCTCGAGTGGAAGCCCGAGTTCGGGCACCAGCCGCGACGTCCAGGCTCCCGCGGCGATGGCGAGGCGGCGAGCGCGGTACTCCGCCCGCTCCGTGCCGATCCGGACGCCGGATGCGGAGGCGGACCACTCGACTACCGGCTCGTCGAAGCGAAGATCCGCCGCGGAAGCCGCCTCCAGAGTCGCTTCGAGACAGGCCTCCAGCGAGAGGACGGCGGCCCCCGGCTCGTAGATGCTGATCGTCCCGGGATCGGGCCGCAGCCAGGGGAAGCGCTCGGCCACCTCCTGCACGGAGAGCGAGACGCAGTCGGTGCCGCCTCGCGTCACGCTCGCGAGCGGGTGCCCCGCAAGGACGCGGCCGTCTTCGGGCCCCATCATGAGGGCTCCCGCCGTCCGGAGCAGCGTCCTGCCGGAGGTGCGCTCGAGGCGTCTCCAGCGCGCGTAAGCATCGCGGCCCAGAGGGACGTAGGGCGACCCGTGATACCACGCCTCCCGGATCATCCGCGTGTCGCTGTGCGCCGAACCCATGGTGTGGGGCGGGCGATACCGATCGAAGCCGACGACCGAGTGCCCCCTCCGGACGAGTTCCGCCGCGGTGGCGCTCCCGATGGCTCCGAGTCCGGCGACGGCAAAGTCGTACATGTGGCGACCGCGCGGCGGCTCAGCCTCCGATTCTCGGGAAGGTCAGGCGTTGGCCCGCCTCCACGATCGAGACGGCGCTGGCCGCGCGGTCCTGGATGTCGAATATGAGTTGCACCGCCGAACCGTGCAGCAGGAACGCGATCGGCGACTGCGGAAGCAGCCGGAAGGCCTCCTCGCCCGTACGGCCGGCCAGGAGGACGCCGTCCTCGAGGGTGACGGTCAGCGTGGTGGCGGGGTCGATGCGGTACTCGCCCGTGAGAGGCGCCAGTTGTTCCGGATCCCGGGTGACGACCGGAAGCCGGAGGGCGAGATCGGGCTCCACGTCGAGTTCGGCCAGCCGCCCCAGCAACTCGGGCATGCCCGGATTGTAGGTGAGCGCCGCCTCGATGTGGGCCGCCGCCGCTGCGGCATCCCCCGCCTCCTCGTGAAGTTCGGACAGTGCGAACCGGATCCCGGGCGCCTCCGGCGTCCCCGCCACGTAACGCTCGAGGATCGCGATCGCAGTACCCGGATCTTCCTCGCGGAAGTGGCCAGCCAGCATCAGGATCTGCCGGGGAGAGTAGTCGTAGTCGTCGGGGCGCGTGCGGTGCCAGTTCTCGAACCGGGACATCGCGGCCTCGACGCCCCCCGACACGATGATCGGGAGGAGCCGCTCTGCGATCGAGGGTTTCGGAGCCGCGGCTTCGAGCCCCCAGAGGACGCTCGTCAGACCCTCCACGATCGGTCGCAGGTCCGAGGACGTGTTGTCGAGGAGGACGATGAGACGCCGATGGTCCGGGAAGATGCGAAGATGAGAAGAAAAGCCGAAGATGCCACCCGAGTGTTCGATCACCCGCACACTCTCCTCGTTTCCGATCTCCCGCGTCCGTACGACGACTCCGTACCCGTATGACTCCAGGTCCGGCGTCATCATCCGGCGCAGCGTGGCCGAATCCCGGAACAGGCCACCTGCGGCGCCCGCCGCCAGGCTATCGGCCGCGGCGCCGGCGTCCCCCTGGTTCGTGTAGCGCAGCGCGTCAGCCCACCGGGCGAGATCTCCGACCGTCGAGTAGAGCATCCCGGCGGAGTAGGGAACCGACGGGTCGATCCGTCGCGCCGGGCGGTAGCCGACGAGGTCGCGGGTGTGTCCCGCCGCGTGACGCGTCGGCGGCGCTAACGTGTGGTCGTATCCTGTATCGCCAAGTTCCAGCGGTTCGAGCACATAGGTCTCGAGCGCCTCATCATAGCTAAGCCCGGTGACGCGCTCCGCGATCCAGCCGAGCAGCACGTAGCCCGAGTTCGAGTACTCGAAGTCCGTGCCCGGTTCGAAGGAGAGGGGTTCCTCCCACGTCAGCGCCAGGATCTCGCCCGGCGAGTGGGGCACCTCGGCGCTCGACTCCATGAACCCCGGCATGTTCGTGTAGCTCGGCAGGCCCGAAGTGTGCGTGAGCAGTTGGTGGAGTGTGATCCGGTCCCCGTTCGCGGGCGGGTACTCCCCGATGTAGTGGCTGACCGGATCCTCGACCCGGAGGAGTCCCTCTTCCTCCAGTCTCAGGATGAGCGCGGCCGTGAACTGCTTGGTCAGCGAGGCGACGCGGAAGCGGGTGACCGCGGAGTTGGCGACGACGCCCGCGAGGTCGGTCGGGCCGAAAGCGCCCTCGAACAGGACCTCTCCTTCGTCGACGATGAGCGCCGCTCCATTGAAGAGCCGCAGGTCGTGGAAGGATCGCAGGTAGGCGCCCGCCCGGTCCGCGCGCGCCTGGGCCTGCACACCCGACGCGAGCGCGACGGCGAGCGCCGCCGCCAGCCAGCTTCTTCGAAGCGGATACACCCGGGATCCTCCGGCTACCGTTCCCATTTGAGCTACGCCGTCCCGGACCGTCTCGGGGCGCGCCCGACATCCTACAGCGAAGACGGCAAGAAAGCTCGCGCCACCCGATGGGAAGGGATAGGATCGCATCATGCGCCCGATCTCAAGTCGGCAGCGGTCCCGGATTCTCGAACTGGAGGACGCGGCCCGGCCGCTCGAACCCGATGCGGGCGAGCGCGACCGGCTCATGGGACAGGTGCATGCGTACGTCCAGCGGCTCCTCCATGAGCTGCCGGACCGGCCGGCCTACAACATCGACAAGTCCGCGGTCGCGGCTCTCCGGGAACTTCCCCCCGGACGCGCGACACTGCCGATCGAACCGCTCCTCGAACGCATCGACGAGTCGGTCGTGCGGCCCGGGCTTCTGCCGTCGCACGGCGGACATCTCGGCTACGTGCCGGGTGGCGGGATCTACGCGTCGTCGCTCGGCGACTACCTCGCGGCCGTGACGAACGAGTACGCGGGCGTCCGTTTCACGGGACCGGGATCCGTCGAGATGGAGGACCTGATCCTCGACTGGATGGCGTCGCTCGTCGGATTTCCCGAGGGTTCGGACGGCAACCTCGCCTCGGGCGGCTCGATCGCCAGCCTGATCGCGGTGGTCACGGCCCGGGAAGCGGCCGGGCTCCGGGCCCGGGACTACGAGCGAGCCGTCGTCTACGCTTCCGCCCACGCCCACCATTGCCTGCACAAGGCGATCCGGGTAGCCGGCATGGGGGAAGCCGTCCGGCGCGAAGTCGCGCGCGACGGCCACTTCCGGCTGTGCCCGGACTCCCTCGCCGAACTCGTCGCGGCGGACCGCGCCCGGGGACTCCGGCCTTGGCTCGTCCTCGGATCGGCGGGCACCGCGGACACCGGCGCGGTCGATCCGCTCGCCCGCATCGCGGAGGTGTGCGAGCAGGAGGGTCTCTGGTTCCACGTCGACGCCGCCTACGGGGGCTTCTTCGCGCTCGTCGAGGCGTGCCAGCCGTTGCTCGCCGGCATGGAGCGGGCGGATTCGCTGGTCCTCGATCCCCACAAGGGGATGTTCCTCCCGTACGGCACCGGCACTGTCCTCATCCGCGACGGCGAGGCGCTCCAGGACGCGCACGCCTACTACGCCAGTTACCTGCAGGACACGGTCGAGTCCGAGTGGGGAGGTCGCTCGCCCGCCGCCGTCTCTCCGGAACTCACGAAGCACTTCCGCGGGCTCCGGGTGTGGTTGCCGCTCCTCCTGTATGGGGAGGCTCCGTTTCGGGCCTGCCTCGAGGAGAAACTCGAACTCGCCCGATACTTCCACCGCGAGGTCGCGGCGCTCGGGTTCGAGGTCGGCCCGGAGCCGCAGCTCACCGTCGTGACCTATCGCTGGGTGCCGGAGTCGGGGGACGCGAACGCGTTCAACCAGGCGCTCGTGGAAGAGACGCACCGGGATGGGCGGGTCTTCCTCTCGTCGACGACCATCGACGGGACGTTCGTGCTCCGGATGGCGGCGCTCGCGTTCCGCACGCACCTCCATACGATCGACCTGGCGCTCGAGGTCCTTCGGGCCGCCGTAGAAAGGCTCGAGGCTCACCCCGAGAGGTGGCGCCCCCGGGTAACGGCCGGCAAGGGGCGGGGCTGACGGCGGCTCCTGTACCAGTTCTCATGGCACGGCTGGACGCGTATCATACCCGCTAACCAGCGGTGGAGAAGAGATGAAGCCTGATCGCACGAAATTCCTGCCTTTCGTCATGGCCGCCGTTCTGTGCGGGTGCGCCGCCGACGTGGAGCGACGCACGTCGCTGACGCCGGGAGATGTCGAGTTCGAACGGCCGCCCGGTAGCGGGGAGCCCCATCTCTCGCCGGGCGCGGAGGGTCGCGCCGTGCTGACCTGGATCGAGCCGGACGGAGAGGCCAGCGCGCTGCGCCTGGCGATCCGCGACGGCGACGGGTGGTCGGCCCCGCGCACGGTGCGAGCCACGGATCAACTGTTCGTCAACTGGGCGGACTTCCCCTCATCGGTCGAGATGCCGGACGGTACGATCGCGGTTCACTGGCTGGAGAAGGTCGCCGAAGCGCCGTACGCCTACCACGTGATGCTTGCGCTGTCCTCGGACGGGGGGAACACATGGAGTGAGCCCGTGCGCGCGCATGACGATGCGTCTCCGACGGAACACGGTTTCGTGTCGATGGTGCCTTGGCGGGACGGGGCGGGGCTCGCGTGGCTCGACGGCCGCGCGATGCTTCCGGATCCCGAGAGCGGCGCGCGCGGCGCCATGTCCGTCCGCTTTCGCACGCTTGCACCCGATGGCCATCTGGGGCCCGAGGTTCTGCTCGACGACCGGACGTGCGAGTGCTGCCAGACCGCTCTGGCCCGCGTGAACGAAGGCCTGGTCGCCGCCTACCGCGACCGGAGCGAATCGGAAGTCCGCGACATCTCCGTCGTTCGCGGGGCGGGGGAGCAGTGGACCGACCCCGCGCCGCTGTCGACCGACGGCTGGACGATCCCGGGCTGCCCGGTGAACGGACCGCAGCTGAGTGGAAACGAGCAGGCGCTCGCCTCGGCGTGGTACACGGGGGTCGGCGGCGCGCCCCGGGTGCACGTCGCGTTCTCGGACGACGGCGGCGCGACCTTTGGCCCGGGCATCCGGATCGACGAGGGCCTGCCCTTGGGCCGGGTGGACATCGAGCGCCTCGACGACGGCTCGGCGGTGGCCGTGTGGCTGGAAGCGTCGGACGATGCCCCGCGGGTCCTCGCCCGCCGCGTGTGGCCGGACGGGTCCATGGAGGCCACGGTGCTCGTCTCCGAGACCGCCGGTGAACGCTCGAGCGGATTCCCCCGCATGGTGCGCCTCGCCGACGAATTGCTGATCGCGTGGACGCTCGCGACCGACGAGGGTGGCGTGCGCGTGCGGAGCGTGCGGCTCTCCGGCTGACCCGGGGGACGAGTCGCGGTCGGCCGCGGCGGCCCGCTGACGAGACCCTATGACCGAGATCGCGAAGACCGACTACAAGCTGGGTCAGGACAACGTTCGGGTTCTCGGCCTCGACATCCACAATCCGGTCTTCGTCGTCTCCAGCCTCGCCATCATCGCGTTCGTGGCCGGGGTACTGGCATTCCAGGCCAGGGCGACGGCCGGCTTTGGGGCGTTGCGCGCGTGGCTCCTCCCGACGTTCGACTGGGTGTTCATGGGCGCGGGCAACTTCTTCGTACTCTTCTGCCTGCTCCTGGTGGTGACGCCGCTTGGCCGCGTTCGCCTGGGTGGCGCGGATGCCCGGCCGAACTATTCTCGATCGAGTTGGTTCGCGATGCTGTTTGCCGCCGGGGTGGGCATCGGCCTGATGTTCTTTGGGGTGTCGGAGCCGGTGGAGCATTTTCTGCAACCGCCGCTCGGGCTCGAGGCGGCCGGCCCGGCGGCAGCGCGCCTCGGCATGGCCGGCGCCATCTACCATTGGGGCATCCATGGGTGGGCCATCTACGCGGTGGCGGCGCTGTCGATCGCCTTCGCCTCGTACAACCTTGGACTGCCGATGACGCTCCGGTCGGCGTTCTATCCGCTCCTGGGGGAGGCGGTTTGGGGCCGGATCGGCCACGGCATCGACATTCTCGCCGTCTTCGCCACGCTCTTCGGGCTGGCCACGTCGCTCGGCCTGGGCGCTCAACAGTTGGCGGCGGGGCTGGCCCACCAGTGGGGCACGCCGACGACCAACACCACCCAGGTCCTGCTGATCGCCGGCATCACCGCCATGGCGCTGACGTCGGTTATCAGCGGGATGGAGAAGGGGGTCAAGCGGCTGAGCGAAGCCAACCTGTGGCTCGCCCTGTTGCTGCTGGCGTTTGTGCTGACGGTCGGCCCTACGCTCGACATCGCCACCCGCACCGTGACCAGCCTCGCCGATTATCTCGCAGCGATCGGACCGCTCAGCAACTGGTTGGGCCGCGAGGACCTCGACTTCATGCACGGCTGGACGATCTTCTACTGGGCCTGGTGGATCTCGTGGTCCCCCTTCGTGGGCTTGTTCATCGCCCGAATCTCGCGCGGCCGGACGGTGCGCGAACTGATCGCCTGCATGCTGATCATCCCGACGCTGACTATCGCGATCTGGATGAACGCCTTCGGCGGGACTGCGGTATCGCAGTACGTCGACCGCGGTGATCTCGACGTGATCACGGCCGTGCAGGGGCAGCAGCCGGAGCTTGCCCTGTTCGCGCTGCTGGAGTCGCTGCCGCTTGCGAACGTGACGGCGGTCATCGGTCTCGTGCTCATCGTGGTGTTCTTCGTCACCTCCTCCGACTCCGGATCGCTGGTTATCGACACCATCACCGCCGGCGGCAAGCTGGACGCGCCGGTCGCCCAGCGCGTGTTCTGGTGCGTCTTCGAGGGGCTGGTCACCGTCGCACTGCTGCTCGGCGGCGGCCTCGTGGCCGCACAGGCGGCCATCACCGCCGCCGGACTACCTTTCACGCTGGTGCTGCTCGCCCTGTGCTACAGCACCTGGAAGGGGCTACGCGCGGCACAAACAGGCCGGGCCAGCTAACCCGCTTCAGGCAGCCACAACGATGTTTGAGTCGAGATTCCGACGGCCACGCCGCGCCACCCTCCCCGGCGGGGTGCGAAGGAGCGAGGAGTCGATGCGACCATCGCGCCTGAGTGCGGTCCAGGCCCCAGTGGTTGTCACCCCGGTGGCGGTGAGTAACGACGCGTTAGCCGGCTTGGGCCACATAGGCTGCCCAATCGGCCATCAGCCGACGACGCCGCTCGACCAGGTCCGAGCCCCGGTAGGCCGCCTCGATCTGGTTGCGGACCTTGTGTGCCAGTGCCGCCTCCACCACCTCGCCAGCATCTCGATCTCCCCGCGGCGGAGGGCCGAGAGGGCAGGCGCGAACGGTCCGCACCGCGATCCGAGAAGGTGAATCTCATCTACGACAATAGATGAGATATCCAATGATAAATCGTTTTGGTATATGCTCTTGAGTATGATCGTCCCACCCGGACGAACGACTCTCATAGCGCTCTCGAACCCGTCCGGGAACTCAGCAGCGGGCCGGACCTTCCTCGACCACGCCCACGAACTCGTGCCCGGGAACCCCCTCGAACTTCCGATATCCCCGTATCAGTTCCAGGTCCGTCCCGCAGATGCCCGCCACGAGGACCCGCACCACGACCTTGCCGAAACCGGCCGCGGCGCACGGAAGGTCGTCCCGCACCCGGAGGCTTCCTCTCTCCAGCCACGCGCCGATCACCAGGCGGTCACGCGCCGATCATGCTCCGCGCCGCTCGAGGATGGTGCGGAAGGAGCGGGTTTCGAGTTCCTCCAGCGACAGACCCGACTTCGCTATGTCTTCGGTAGTCAGGGCGCCGCTCGCGAGGCCGCGCAGGAAGAAGTTCAGGAGTCCCTGTCCGGACGCCTCGTCGTCAAACACCGATCCGGTGAGGATGGCCTGTCCCGCGCCGGCCACGAAGCGCTCGAGGCGACGCGCCGTCGCGTCGAGTCCCTCCAGGAAGAAGGAGAAGACCGCGGCATAGCGCGATATCAACTGCGCCGGGTGCAGATCCCAGCCCTGGTAGTAGCCCTGGGCCAGCGAGCGCCGGACGTCGGCGTAGTGGCGGCGCCAGGCGTCGTGCACGGCGGCCTGATTCTCCGCGCCCTCGGCCTCGGAGAGGGAGGTGCCTCCGCGATGCGGCTCCACCGGCAGGAGGTTCGTCGCGCCGTCCGCAAGCTGCACGCCGGTCTCCGCGAGGGAGAGCTTGAGGATCTGCCGCGCCACATCGCACAACGGGTGGTCCAGCGTCTGCTCCTCCGCCGCGACCGCCGCCGCCCCCGTGAGGTCGTAGGCCCCGAGGTGTGCGGTCCGGCAGCGTCCGCCGGCCGCTTCCACGAGACCGGGCGGCGCCGCCCCACCTCCGGGCCCGACGAGCGACTGCGGCGTCTCGATCATGATCTCGATCGTGACCGCGCCCGCCTCCAGCCCCAGCTTCTCCTCCAGCCGGTCGAGCGCGCGCGCGAGTGCGGTCACCTGCTCGGGACACACGATCTTGGGGAGGAGGACGAAGAAACCGTCCGGAAGGGACCCGCCGGCGTCGGCGAGGGCGGTCAGGAAGAGGTCCAGCGTCCGGAGCGCCCGCCCTCCCGTGACGCCCGCGAGGGGCTTGATGCGGATGCCGAGAGAGGGAGGCAGGCTCCCCGCGGCGACCCCTGCCGCCGTCTCGTGCGCCGCCGCGACCGCCGCCGCGTCCTCCTCTTCCTCCGGGCGGGCGCCGAAGCCATCCTCGAAGTCGATCAGGAAGCTCTCGACGGGCTCGCGCTCGAGCTTGCCTCGCAGGCGCTGGTGTACGACCCCGGCGAGCCCGGGGGACCACGCGCCGCCGAGCGCATCGGCCAGGGCGGCCGGGTCGCCCGCATACCGGTCGAGATACCCGCGCGCGATCCGCCCGAGCTTCGCGGCCGTGTCGCGGCGGAACAGGTGTGCGCCACCCGCGACCGTATGCACGGGCTGCCGCGATTCCGGGACCCCGGGGTACCGGTCATGGTGGTCGGCGAGTGCCGCCTCGAGGCCTCCGAGGGCCCGCAGGATCTCTCCTTCGGAGAGGGACAGGCGAGGTCGTTTTCTCATCGGTGCAACTTTCGCGCTCCCGGGGCGTTGCAGCAACGAGGCGGAGCGGCACTCCCGGGAAACTGGCGACAGGTCGTCTCGTCCCCTACGATTGCAAGCGGTTCATCTCACCAAGTGACTCGCGGGTCGGGGAGCCGTGGGGCCTGGCGGGCGGGGTCGGCCCGAGGAGAGACGGTGGAGCCAACAAACGTCGAGCATCCCGACTACTACCATAAGGTCGTGGATTGCCAGTGGGCGTGTCCGGCCCACACCAACGTACCGGGCTATATCCGCCTCATCGCGCAGGAACGGTACGACGACGCCTACATGCTCAACTGGGAGTCGAACGTCTTCCCGGGCATCCTCGGCCGGACGTGCGATCGCCCATGCGAGCCCGCCTGCCGCCGCACACGCGTCGAAGACAAGCCGGTGGCGATCTGCCGCCTGAAGCGGGTCGCAGCCGATCTTCGGGGCGACGTCACCCCGCGCTTCCCGACCATCCCCGTGCGCAAGAACGGGAAGAAGATCGCCTGCGTGGGGTCGGGTCCGGCGTCACTGACCGTCGCCCGCGACCTCATGCCGCTCGGCTACGAGGTCACGATCTTCGAGAAGAACGACCGTCCCGGCGGGCTCATGTGGACGAACATCCCGCAGTTCCGCCTGCCTCCCGAAGTCCTGTGGGAAGAGATCGACTACATCCTCGACATGGGCGTGGACATCCGCTATAACGCGCCCGTCGAGAGCATGAAGTGGCTCCTGGAGCAGGGGTTCGACGCCATCTTCGTCGGTTCGGGCGCCCCGCGCGGCAAGGAACTGCGCCTGCCGGGGCGGTACGACACCGACCACATCTACATCGGCATCGACTGGCTCGAATCCGTGGCCTTCGGGCACACGAACTCGATCGAGGAGAACGTGCTCGTCATCGGGGTCGGGAACACGGCCATGGACTGCTGCCGGACGTCGAAGCGCATCGGCGGCACCGACGTCAAGGTCATGGCCCGCAAGTCGAAATCGTACTTCAAGGCGTCGTCCTGGGAACTGGAGGACGCGCAGGAAGAACTGGTGGACATCGTCGAGAACCACTCGCCCACGGAGTTCGTGGTCGAGGACGGCGTCCTCAAGGGGATGAACTTCGACATCGTCGAATGGAACGAGAACGACGACGGCCGCCTCGTGGCGACCAAGCTCGACGAGGCGTTCTTCCCGGCCGATGCCGTGATCCTCGCCATCGGCCAGGAGACCGCGTTCCCCTGGATCGAGGACGACGCGGGGATCGAGTTCAACAAGTGGCGCGAGGCCGTCGTCGACCGGAAGACCTTCATGTCGACGCGGGAGGGCGTGTTCTTCGGCGGTGACGCGGCGTGGGGCCCCGAGAACATCATCTGGGCGGCCGAGCACGGGCACCAGGCGGCCATCTCCATCCACGCCTACTGCCACGGGGAGGATCTCCACAGGCGGCCGCCGGACCGCATGAACCTCGTCAGCGCGAAGATGGGTCTCCACGAGTGGAGCTACTCGAACGACTACGAGTACGCGGAGCGGCGCAAGATGCGGCACGTCCGCCTCGAGAAGCGGCTCCAGAGCATCGAGACGGAAGTCGAGGAGGGCTTCGACCTCGAGCAGACGCTCAAGGAGGTCGAGCGCTGCCTGAACTGCGACATTCAGACGCACTTCACGGGGAGCCTGTGCATCGAGTGCGACGCCTGCATCGACATCTGTCCCCTGAATTGTCTGACGATCACCCACAACGGCGAGGAAGCCGAACTTCGAACGCGACTGCTCGCGCCGGCAGAGAACCTGGAGCAGGATCTGTACGTCTCCGGGCCGCTGCCCCATACGGCTCGCGCCATGGTGAAGGACGAGGACCTGTGCATCCACTGCGGGTTGTGCGCGGAACGCTGCCCGACGGCGGCGTGGGACATGCGGACGTTCGATCTGCTCAAGCCCTACGCGGGACAGGACGCCGACCATCCCTACTCGGGGATGGGGATCGAGGCCATGGCTCCCGGCGGCTTCGTGCAGGCGGCGCCCTGACGCCATGAGCGGCATGAAGTCCGAACGCATCAACGACTTCGCGTTCAAGATCGCGACGGTAAACGGTACCGGCTCCGCGAGCGCCAACGGACTCATCATGCAGTTGATCTTCCGCATGGGGGTGCCGGTGTCGGGGAAGAACGTCTTCCCCTCGAACATCCAGGGCCTTCCCACCTGGTACGAGATCCGCGTCAACGGGACGGGTCACGTCGCGCGCAGGCCGGATTTCGACCTCATCGTGGCCATGAATCCGGAGACGTACGCGCGCGACATCGAGGAACTCGTCCCCGGCGGCTGGCTGCTGTACGACTCAAGCTGGCCGATGGCGGATACGCTCAAGCGGGACGACGTTAATTTCCTCGGGGTGCCCCTGGCCGAGATGTGCGTGAAGAACTTCGAGGGCGGCCGCACGCGCATCCTGATGAAGAACATCGCCTACACAGGCGCCCTCGCGGCGCTCCTCGATCTCGACATGGAGGTGATCCGCGGGCTCCTCGAGGAGACATTCGGAGAGCGGAAGCGGCACCTGCTGGACGCGAACTTCAAGGCGATCCGGATAGGGTACGATTACGCGGCGGAGCACTTCGAGTGCCCCCTCCCGATCCGACTCGAGCGGATGGACGCCACACGGGATTCGATCCTGATCGACGGAAACACGGCGGCGGCGCTGGGCTGTGTCTACGCCGGCGCGACGGTCGCTGCGTGGTATCCGATCACCCCCTCCACCTCGCTGGTTGACGCCTTCACGGCCTATTGCCGGCGCCTGCGCATCGAAGAGGGGTCGGGCCGGAGCAAGGCGGCGATCCTGCAGGCGGAAGACGAACTCGCGGCTGCGGGGATCACGATCGGGGCCGGCTGGGCGGGCGCGCGCGCCTTCACGTCGACGAGCGGGGCGGGGATCTCGCTCATGACGGAGTTCATCGGGCTCGCCTACTACGCCGAGATCCCGTGCGTGTTCTTCGACATCGAGCGTGTCGGGCCGTCGACCGGGATGCCGACGCGCACACAGCAGGGCGACATCCTCCTCTGCGCCTACGCGTCACACGGGGACACGAAGCACATCTGCCTCTATCCGAAGGACCCGGCGGAGTGCTTCGAGTTCAGCGTGCAGGCGTTCGATCTGGCCGAACGCTTCCAGACGCCCGTGTTCGTCCTGTCCGACCTCGACATCGGGATGAACGACTGGGTCGTGCCCCGGTTCCGGTGGGATGACACCTATCGGCCGGACCGAGGCAAAGTGCTGGATGCAGAGGCGCTGGAGGAGGTCGAGACCTTCTACCGCTACCTCGATGTGGATGGGGACGGGATTCCGTATCGTACGATCCCGGGCGAGCATCCCAAGGGCGCCTACTTCACGAGGGGGTCGGGCCATACCAAGTACGGAAAGTATACGGAGGATGAGGAGGAATACCTGGAGGTCATCGACCGCATCGCCGTCAAGATCGAGAACGCGGCCGAGGCCGTGCCTCCTCCGGAAATCCGGTCGCGTCCGGGCGCGCAATACGGACTGATCACCCTCGGGGCGTGTGACGGCGCCGTGCGCGAGGCCATCGATCAGTTCGACGAGGAGGGGCTCCGGTTCGACTACATGCGGATCCGGGGGTTCCCCTTCACGCCGGAGGTGACCCGCTTCATCGAGGCGCACGACGTCAATATCGTCATCGAACAGAACCGTGACGCGCAGCTGAAGTCGCTGCTCACGCTCGAGACGCCGGTTTCGAAGGAAAAGTTCGCCTCCGTGCGCCGGTACGGAGGCCTCCCGCTGAGCGCGCGGCAGGTCACGGAGGACGTGAGCGACTGTCTCGGCATCGCGGCGAAGTCCGCCGAAGGAGTAGGCGCATGACATTCATCGCCAAGCCGCGGGTCTTCCACCCCAGTCTGGAGAAGAACGAACTCGGCCTCACCCGCCGTGACTACGAGGGCGTGATGTCTACGCTGTGCGCGGGCTGCGGCCACGATTCCGTCACGGCCGCGCTGATCGAGGCGGCGTGGGAGTTGGCGATCCCGACGCACAGGGCGGCCAAGATGAGCGGGATCGGCTGCTCTTCGAAAACGACCGCCTACTTCATGTCCGAGTCGCACGGCTTCAACAGCGTACACGGCCGGATGCCGTCGGTGGCCAGCGGGGCGAACGCCGCGAACCGCGATCTGGTGTACATCGGCGTGTCCGGGGACGGGGATTCGCTCTCGATCGGACTCGGACAGTTGTGCCACGGCGTGCGGCGCAATCTCAACCTGCTCTACGTCATCGAGAACAACGGGGTGTACGGCCTGACGAAGGGCCAGTTCTCGGCCTCGGCCGACATGGGCTCCAGATCGAAGCGTGGCCTGCCGAACGAGCAGCCCCCGATCGACCCCGTGCTCCTCGCGCTGTCGATCGGCGCCACCTTTGTGGCTCGCGGCTTTTCCGGCGACAAGAACCAGCTCGTCCCGATCCTCAAGGCGGGGATCCGGCACCCGGGCCTGGCCATCGTCGACGTGATCTCGCCCTGCGTCACGTTCAACGACCATGTGGGTTCGACCAAGAGCTACGCGTACACGCGGGAGCACTTCCGCGCAGCGGTCGAAGCCGCGTTCGTGACGCCGAAGGATTTTGTCCCGCCGGCGGACGAGATCACCGCCGACCTGCAATCGAACGGCGTCCGTGACGTCCGCATGCACGATGGCAGTGTGGTGCGGTTCCGGCAGGCCGGCGACGACTACGATCCCACCGACCGGGACGCGGTGTACAGCTACCTGCGGAAGCGTCAGGGGGCGGGCGAGGTTCCGACGGGGCTCCTTTACCTGGACCCGGACTCGAGAGACCTGCACGACGTCCTGGGTACGGTCGACCGGCCGCTGTGGGATCTCCCCTACGAAGAGCTGTGCCCGGGGGCGGACGCGCTGGACGCACTGATGGAGAACTACCGATAGGGGCCGAACGGCCGTCCGTCCGCTTCGAGGCGGTGCAGCCGGTGCTTCCGTCGCGCGATGTGGCGGCGGCGATCGGTTTCTACGTCGGCCGGCTCGGGTTCCAGCTCGCCTTTGCCGATTCCACCCGTGATCCGGGGTACGCCGGTGTGAGGCGGGACGGGATCGAGTTGCACCTCCAGTGGCACGATGCCGAGGAATGGTCCCGGGTGGAGCGACCGATGCTCCGCTTCGTTGTACCCGACGTGGAGGGTCTGTTCGAGGAGTACCGGGAGCAGGGCGTCTTCCACGAGCGCACCGCGCTGCGGCGGACGGTGTGGGGTACCCGCGAGTTCGCCTTCTACGACCTCGACATGAACGGGCTCACCTTTTATCGAGATCTGGCGGCGGGCGAGACCGCCGATCCGACCCCTGACGAGGCCGACCTGGAGTGATCCCGGACGAGGTCCGAGTGCCGCACGACTCGTGGGTGGTCGGGGACGAGCCCTACGTCTCCCTCCACTTCATGGGCGCCGACCGCTACGCGGCCCGCTAGCCTCCACAGTCCCACTGGGGCCCCACATGCATTTGGCGAGCCACGCGCCGGCGAGAGCCCCGAGGACAGGTCCCCACGCGTAGGGCCACGACAGAGACCCGATCCCGAGTGCGACGGCCGGGTTGAGGACTCCGTTGGAACGGTGAGCGGCCCAGGAGATCGCCACGACCAGGGCCGTACCGATCACGGCGCCGGTCAGGCGGGAGGGGATCCGGTCCATGAAGACGGCCGCGATGGTGAAGGTCAGCAGCGCCGCACCCAGCAGCTCAGCGACCCCCGTCATCACGGAGCCGTCCACGAGCAGCGGGAGGGCCCGAGGGAAGAGCAGACGCCCGAGAGCGAGGGCGAACCCGGCCCCCGCGAACTGGGCCGCCACGAACGCACCGGCCACCGGAGCCTCCAGCTTTCCGACCGACCAGACGCCAATCGTCACAGCCGGGTTCAGCAGGCACCCCGACACCGGTCCGAGCAGATGGACGAGGAGTCCGAGAGTGAGCCCCGCCATGGCCGGAGGCGGGATGGGAAACCCCGGGTTGTGGATGGATATCGAGACGGAGAGCGTAAGCGCGAACGCACCCAGAATCTCGGCGGCGACGGCCCTCGGTGTCAGGTCTCCTCCTCGACTGTCAGCCGTCGCCGGCGGTACGAGTCGCGGCGACCGGAGCGGGAGAGCGCGGCGGAACGTAAGATCTCCGACGTCACGATACGGCGATCGTACGGTTGCCGGCCACCGCCACTCGAGAGCGTCACATGGCCTGGACACCTCCTGAAGACTGGCTCCGCATCGAGACCATCGATGCCCATACCGAAGGTGAACCGCTGCGCGTCATCGTGGCCGGCTTTCCGGAGCTTCCCGGGCCCACCGTGCTGGCCCGGCGCCGCGTCGCGCGCTCCGACTACGACGAGATTCGCCGCGCCCTGATGTGGGAACCTCGGGGCCATGCCGACATGTACGGATGCCTCGTGATGCCGCCGGTGAGGCCGGGGTCGGATTTCTCCGTCCTGTTCATGCACAACGAGGGGTTCTCGACTATGTGCGGTCACGGGATCATCGGCGTGACCAAGATCGCGGTCGAGGACGGCTGGACAGACGGGACGGGCGATTCGCGGCCCGTCGCGATCGACACCCCGGCGGGATTGGTACGCGCCACCGCGATCGTGGACGGAGACCGCGTCCGCGAGGTCCGGTTCGTCAACGTGCCGTCCTTCGCGCCTCTGCTCGACGGAGTCGCGGAGGTCGACGGCTTGGGCGCGGTGTCCTACGACCTGGCCTTCGGGGGCGCCTTCTACGCCTTCGTCGACGCGGATGCGCTGGGGTTGCCCCTGACGCCCGCCGGGGGCGCCGATCTGATCGATGCGGGGCGTCGAATCACGCGCGCGGTGTCGGCGACGGCCGCCGACGACATCCGGCACCCGGACGATCCCGATCTCGGCTTCCTGTACGGGACGGTGTTCACCGGCGCGCCGGCGGATCCGGCGCACCACTCCCGTCACGTCTGCATCTTCGCGGACGGAGAACTCGACCGTAGCCCTACGGGGACCGCCGTCAGCGGACGCCTGGCCATCCTCCGCGCCCGTGGAGAAATCGCGGAGCACGCGGAAATCGTGGTCGAGAGCATCCTCGGCGGCCGCTTCACGGGCCGGATCGTCGGCACCTCCTCCGTCGGATCGCACCCGGCGATCGTGCCCGAGGTTGGCGGCCGGGCCTGGGTCACGGGACGACACGAATTCCTCATCGACCCCGAAGATCCGTGGAAGGACGGCTTCCTCGTCCGCTGATTCGTCCGTCCCCTCGGGAAATGCGCCAGCCGGAGGTCGCGACATGCCCCATATCAGGACCGTAGGCGCCGACGAGGCCACCGGCCTGCTCGCGCGGGAGTACGAGAAAGCCATCCGACGCGCGGGGCGCGTCTTCAACGTCATCGGTATCCAGGGTCTCAACCCGCCGGTGCTCAGCGCATCGGTCCGGCTCTACGAAGCGCTGATGCTGGCCCCCGGACCGCTGGGCCGGGACGTACGGGAGATGCTGGCCACCGTCACCTCGCGCGAACTCGACTGCTTCTACTGAACGGAGGCGCACGGGGAGGATCTCCGTCAGGTAACGGGAGATGACGAGCTGGCCCGCGCAGTCCGGATCGACTACCGGACGGCCGGACTCGACGAGAAGACGCGCCGGCTGATGAACTTCGCGGTGGCGCTCACGCGAGATCCGGGTTCGAGCGGTGCGAGCGAGATCGAGGCACTGCGCGAAGCGGGGTGGACGGACGCTCAAATCCTGACCGCGACCGAAGTCATCGGTTTCTTCAACTACTACGTGCGGATGGTCGAAGCGCTGGGCGTCGAACCGGAGCCCGAAATGAAGCGGGATCCGGACGTGTGGCCGGATCCCTGATCGTGTGAGGGGCGGCACGTTCCCGCGGGAACGTCCGCTCAGCCGCCCGAGCGCCCGCGGGCCCTCGCAACACCGGTGGACCGGGAGGTGCCCCCGGAGCGCCGGACCGCCCCTCCGGACCTCGACGCGCCCCCCGATCGACGCGCGGTACCGCCCGACCTCGGGATGGCGCCCCGTCCGACCGTTGGCCGCGCCGGCCGGGTCGTCGTCGGGCGCACCGCCGGTCTCTTCGTCCCGGGCTGAACCCCCGGTCTCTGATTGAAGGGGGGACGGGCCCTCGGCCGCCCGGTCGTGCCGCGGGGCCAGATCCAGCTCGTCGAGGGCCACGAGACGATCGGGCGGCTGGATGCGCCCCCAACATCCCGCGCGGCCGGGGCACGGAGCCCCTGGCGGCCGCCGCTCTCCGTCGGCGGACGGGTTGGGCGCTGCACGCCGGGGCGCTGCACCCGCGGCGATCGGCCCTCGAGCGGACGAATCGTCGCTCGGACGGGGCGCCCGCCGCTGGCCGCCACCGGGCTGGCCCGCGTCGAGGCTTCCGGCCGGCGGGCCACTGCGGAACGGCCGTCGCGTCCGCGCAGCGCGACCCGTTCGATCCCCTGCGGGAGGCGCGCCCCCCGGTCGATGAAGCCGTTCGCGTCGACCTCCGAGCGCCCGTCGCGCGGCACCGCGCGGCGCAGGGTGGCCAGCGTCTCGGCCGGACGCCGCCAGGCCTCCCGCCCCAGCGAGCGGGTGTCCGTGAGCAGCACGCCGCGCTCGATGGCCCGGCGCCCGCGGCCCAGGTCGGCGCCGCCGACCGAGTAGAAGTACTGCCGCCTGTGCCCCAGCCGCCCCTGCGGCAGGAACGTCCAGTGCCGATAGCGCCCGAAGCTGCCGCCGATGTGTCCGTACACTCCGAAGTGGAAACCCCAGCCGTTTCCGTACTGATTGCGGTAATGACGCCAGTAGTAACCCGACGGGATCCAGCCCGCGTAACTCGAACCCCAGTACCAGTAGACGTGGGCTCCCGCGAACCGGCGACCGGGGAACCAGACCCAGCCCCAACTCGGATCAAGGTCCCAGTATCCGTAGTGGTAGGGGACCCAGCCCCACGGCTCGTAGGAAACCCAGAACAGCCCGCTCGGCGTGTGCCTCCAGCGCCCGTCCCGATACGGCGCCCACCCGGAGGACACGCGCGGACGCCACGCGACCCCGGTCTCGACGCGTACCCACGACCCGTGTCCGCTCAGGGAAGAGGCCGCGTAGTGGAGATCCGGGTCGACGTGCGCTGCGTACTCGGCGCCCGCGTAATCGCCCAGCCCCAGCCCCCACGCCTCGAGGCGGTCGAGGTCCGGGGCGGCCGCGAAGTCGAGCCGATCCCCGCGCGCCCCTTCAACGAACAGGCGCTCCCCTCGACGGACCTCGGCCACTTCGTTCGGCGTCGTCACCTCCGCCACTCCATCGCGGACGATGACCTCGCTTCGCCGTCCATCATCGGCGGCGATGAGGAAGGATCCCGCCCCCCGCGCCCGAATCGTCGCATTCGGCGTCACGACGGCAGGGAACTCCGACCCCGGTTGATCCGGGGACACGACGAGTTGCAGCGTCCCCCGCGCGAGTTCGATCACGGACCCGGGGTCGCTCGTGTCCCCCGAATTCGCGAGCGCGCGGAACAGCACCTCGGCGCGATCGCCGACGCGGACGATGTTCCCGTCAGCCAGCACGATTTCGATCCGGGATTCGCCGGACGCGAAGAGCCGGTCGCCGGCGAGGATGGGCTCGTTGACCGAGAGCTCGACCCGCTCGCGGGTGTCGACCTGGATCAGCGTGGCGGAGCCCTCGAGCGTGCGGATGTAGCCGTAGCTGCCCTCCATCCCGCTCTGAGCGATCGCCGCGTCGTAGTCGACCGGAAACTCCGCCTCCTGAGCGGAGATCGGGGGCGCGGCGAGCGTTACACCCCACGTCAACCCGGCCACCCGTGCCCACCGCAGTCCCCACGACCGCCTTAGACGGCCAGAGTTCTTCATCGCCTCAAACGCACCCATCCCGAGACTCCCATCTCCTCTGGTCTCCGGCCCTCCGGCGCCGCCGGGGGCCATCGTCAGAGGTTAGACGCCCGCCGGGGGCGACCCGTCACTCGGGCAGTTCGTCGATCCACTCCGCGATGAAGAGGTTCGTGTTCCCCTCGTGGGAGCCGTGCCGGTTCGACCCGAACACGAGGTGGCGGCCGTCGGGCGTGAACATGGGGAAGCTCTCGAACTCCTCGCTGAACGTCACCTGCTCCAGCCCCGTCCCATCCAGGTTGATCATGAAGAGATCGAAGTTGCGGCTGTCGGGGTCGTGCAGATTCGAGGCGAAGATCACCTTCTCTCCACCCGGGTGGAAGAAGGGAGCGAAGTTGGCGGCCCCGTTGTCCGTGAGGCGCCGGCGGTTCGACCCGTCCGCGTCCATGACGTAGATGTCGAGGATCCCCGGGCGGACGAGGTTGTCGGCGAGGAGCGCCTGATAGTCCGCGAGTTCCTCCTCGCTCTCGGGGTACCTCGCCCGGTACACGATCTTCGACCCGTCCGGAGAGAAGAAGGGGCCGCCGTCGTACCCCGGCTCGTCCGTGAGCTGCCGTACGTCGGATCCGTCGGGGTTCATCGAGTAGATGTCGAGGTCGCCGCCGCGGGTCGACGTGAACACGATCCGCGAACCGTCGGGCGAAATCGTCGCCTCCGCGTCGTAGCCCGGGCTCGAGAATATCGCCTGGACGTCGGAACCATCGGGGCGCGCCGTGTAGACGTCGAAGTCGTACAGCGCCCACACGTAGCCCCGGCGCATGTCCGGCGGCGGGGGACAGGCGTCGTCCGCGTGGTGGGTCGAACTGTAGACGATCCTGGAATCATCCGGGAAGAAATAGGCACACGTGGTGCGGCCCAGGCCGGTGGATACGAGGTTCCGGTCTCCGCCTTCGACGCCGATGGTGAAGATCTGGTCGCACTCGTACTCGCCCTCGTGCCGGCGCTGGAAGATCAGCCGCTCCCCGTCCGACGAGAAGTAGGCCTCGGCGTTTTCCCCTTCGAAGGTCAGTTGAGTAAGGCTGGCGAAGCGCTTTTCCCCCGGGAACGGGTCCCACGCCACGCCTCCGGTGTCCTGTCCCGCCTCGGTCGTGCAGGCGGCCACACCGAACGCCGCAAGCAGCGTCGCCAGGGCGCGGGTCGGCCCCAATGCTTCATATGTTGGGTTCAAGAGAGCCTCGGTCTGTTGCGTCACGTCGTGTTGGATTGTGAAGAGAGACGCCCGCGGAGGGATCTGCGCCGATCTCCGAGGATCCCGGCGCCGACCCGCGGTGCGGCCCACAGGGTACGGATCGCGCCCGCGCAAGGCCAGCTTCCGGTGGTCCCGGTTTCACGTTCCCCCGGGAGACGCGTTCACCAGGTGGAAGAGGCTCGCAATGCGGCCCGCGGTCCAACCCTGAACGCCGACGAGAAAGAGGCGGATGACGACGCTCACAGAGGGAAGGGTACCGGTGGACTCGTGGTCCGTGCGCTACGGTCCGGAACTCGAGCGGCATGTTGCCTCGATGCTCGGTAACGAGGACGAAGCCCGCGACATCGTCCAGGAGCTGTGGGAGACGGCGCTCCGCACGCGGCCCGAGTCCGGCGAGGGCGCGAACATTCGCGCCTGGCTGTACCGTGTCGCCACCCGACGGGCGCTGGACGTGATCTCGGCCGGTCGACGGCGGTCGGAACTCCTGGCGGCGCGCGCCGGCGATGTCGAACCGACCCGTCCTCCTCCGCCGGACGAGATGTTCGGCCGACTCTCCGCCGCGGGTGCCGCCCGCGTTCGGGAGAGCATCGCACGGTTGCCCCCGAGACAGAGAAACGCGGTCTGGCTCCGCTGGATCGAGGGGCGGGGCTATGCGGACGTCGCCGCGCGGCTGGGCTCCACTCCGGAGACGGCGCGGGCGAACGTCTATCAGGGGATCAGGAAGCTGCGCCGCGATCTGGCCGGCGTCTGGAACGAGGAGATGATGACATGACCGGGCCATGCTCGGACTACCGGGACGAGGACGTCGTCGCCTGGATGCTGGGAGATTCGGATGACTCGAAGGCGCAGGATCTGGCCGAGCATCTGGCCTCCTGTCCTGCCTGCCGCGCCCGGGCCGCCGAGTACCGGGCCCTGGACCGTTCCGCGGGGGCATGCCGGGAGGGGCCGGTCATCCGCTGGCGCGGCTTCGACTCGCCCTTCGGCGCCATGCGCGTCGCTGCGAGCCGCGAAGGGCTCGTCGCCCTCACATGGCAGGCGGCGAGTGACGAGGCTTTCGTCGCCGGGCTCGAACGCCGCTACCGCGCGGCGCCCGTCGTCTGCGACGGCGACGAACTCGCGGACGCCGAGGCGCAGTTGGGCGCGTACTTCGACCGGCGGCGTCAGGGGTTCGAGCTGCCCGTCGACCTCGGCGGCCTCACCGACTTCCAGCGCGCGGTGCTCGCCGCGACCGCTCGTCTCGGTTTCGGCGAGACCGCGACGTACACGGAGATCGCGCGCCGCATTGGTCGCCCCGGAGCCTCGCGGGCCGTGGGCAACGCGTTGGGGCGGAACCCCATACCCGTCGTCGTACCGTGCCACCGGGTCGTCCGGACCGATCGGACGCTGGGCGGATACACTGGAGGACTCCGCTACAAGCGCGCGCTCCTCGGCATCGAGGGTCGCACGGATCTCCTGTCATAAGAACGGGTGCTGAAGCGTCTCAAGGGTAGAAGACGCGGCCAAACGCCTGTCCGGACAGCCATTGCGGTCGCCACGTACGGGATCAACCACCGTCATGGGGGGGATCCGTGGCCCACAGTTGTCCGACGTGGAGGGACCTTCGAGCGACGACCCTCGTGGCCATGCATTGCTGCCTCGGGTTCATGTTCGGAGCGGCACCTGCAATCGCCCAGGGGTCCCCGGTGTCCGCCGCCGCATCCGGCATTGTGCGGGGCACCGTCGTGGCCGCGGAAACCCTGATCCCCGTCTTCGGAGCGCACGTTTCCCTCGACGATTCGGCCCTCGGCGCCGTCACCAACTCGCGCGGCGAATACCGGCTGGAAGGAGTGCCCTCGGGGCCCCGCATCGTGAAGGTCCGCCTGGCGGGGTACGTAGACGCCTCTCGAACGCTCCCCGTGGAGGCCGGCGCCGCGGGACGGCTCGACTTCGAGTTGGTGCAGACGGCGCTGCGCCTGCACGATCGCGTCGAGGCGGGTCTGGCGGGAGCGGCCCCCCGGATCAACGTCCCGCTCGCCATTACGCGACTCTCCGTCGCGGATCTTCCCGTGCCCTCCTCCGATGTTGCCTCGCTCCTGGCGGGCAAAGCGGCGGGCGTCTCCGTGATCTCCGCTTCCGGACAGCCGGGCGAAGCGGCATCGATCCTCATCCGCGGGACCACGTCGATCGATGCCTCGGGACGGCACGTAGCGCCACTCGTCGTGATCGACGGTGTCATCCTTTCCGAGGAGGCCACACTCGCGGAGATCTCCACGCTCGATGTCGCCCACGTCGACATCGCGAGGGGTGCTGCGGCCACTGCGCTGTATGGGGCCCGGGGCCAGAACGGTGTCATCCTCATTTCGACGAAGCGCGGCCACGGGATACCGGACGGGACGACGAGAGTCATGGGGCGCGCCGGCTGGGGAAGGAGCGTGCTGGTCGGTGAAATCGGACTGGTCCGCGCGCATCCCTATCTCATGAACGAGGCCGGAACGAGCTTTGTCGATGAGGATGGGAATGAAGTCGGGTTCTGGGACACATGGCTACCGGCGGCGAACCAGATCCACCCCGGCGAGCCCGCGACCTCCGAGACCGTGTTCTACAATCAGGAGTTCCCGTTCGACCTGTTCGACCACATGGATACCGTCTTCGATCCGGGGCAGACTCTGGATCTCCATGGGGCCCTGACGGGACGGTTCGGGGAGTCGGCCTACCGCGCCAGCCTCGACGTGTTGGCGGAACAGGGGATCGTCCACTGCACGGCGTGCGTCCCCAATCTGGAGAGACTGAACAGGGATCGGGTGCAGCAGGGATTCGCACCGTACGGCGCCGACCGGTTCGACAGGGACGGATACGACCGTTACGGCGCCCGCATCAACGTCGACAGCCGGGCGGGAGACCTTCAGATCGCGGCGAGCGGCTTCTACAGTCGCTCCAATCAGGATGACAAGGCTGTCGCGCGCGGCTTCTTCAGAAACCTGCCGCTCGTCTCGCCGGCGGTGGACCTGACAAGAATCAATCCGCGGACCGGAGTTCCCTACCTGCATGCCCATCCGCGGGAAGACACGAGCAATCCGCTCCGCTCCCTGGCGGGCAATGAGAGCCGTGAGGAAAGAACGCGCGCCATGGGCGCCGCCGACCTCGAGTACGCGCCCGGGGGCTCCGACTGGCTCACGCTCGGCGCCGGCGCCTCGTTCGACCGGACGGAGATCCTGGAGCGACGCTTCTTTCACCCGGTGAACCGCATATTCGACAACTACTACTTCGCGGGAGGCCTGCAGCAGGGAACACGCACTTCTCAGGCCACCCACGCGCACATCGGACTCCGCGTCGCCCGAACGTTCATGGGCGGTGACATGAGGCTTCGCGCGCGGGCGAGGTATCTGAGGGAGGAGCAGGACTTCAAGTCCCTCGAAGCGATCGGCCCGGGCTTCTCCCTGCCGGATGTGCCGAGTTTTGACGCCATCGCCGGCGACCCCTCCGTCGGGAGCGAGGGCCGGCGGATCAAGGGCAGGGCCTTCCTCGCCGCTGCGGACCTGGCTTACCGGGGTCGCTACCTTCTTGACGGAATCGTACGCAGAGACGGCGCCTCCCTCTTCGGCCCCGAGGCTCGCTGGCACACGTATTTCAGGGGGGCGGCGGCCTGGCGGGTGTCGCGCGAAGCGTTCTGGAACGTGGACTTCATCGATGAGCTGAAGCTCCGTTTCGCGCTCGGCACCGCTGGGGGTCGACCCAACTTCCACGCTCAGTATGAAACGTACGGAAACACGCCTGCGCCCTATGGCCGCGTGCGGTGGTCAACGCGGCTCAACCTGGCGAACCGGCGCCTGCGGCCCGAGTTCACCAGGGAAGCGGAAGCCGGCCTGGACCTCGTAGTGGGCGACAAGCTGGCGCTGGACCTCACGTACGCCTGGCGAACGACCGACGATCAGTTGCTGCGCGTTCCGCAACCGGCCTTCCTCGTGTTCCCATGGCAGTGGCGGAATGCCGGGGAAGTCGAGTCCCGCACCTGGGAGGCGACGATCCGCTATGCGCCGATCGAGACCCGGGATGAGAGCGTCGGTTTCCGGCTCACGTGGGACCGGACGCGGCAAGTCGTGAGCCGACTCGATGTGCCCGCGTTCAGACACGGCCCGTTCTTCGTGTCGGAGGGGCGATCTGTGGGGGAAGTGTGGGGCACGGCCTTCGCGACGGATTGCGCGGACCTGGCGCCGGTCGGCGTCACCGACTGCGGAAGTTTCCAGGTGAATGACGATGGCCTGCTCGTGGCGACCGGACCGGGCAACGACTTCACCGAAGGGTTCGCCAGGCGGCTGTGGGGCACGGAGGTCGCCGTGACTGATGCGATGGGAGATACGCTCACCTATCGCTGGGGGCTGCCCATTGCGGTTCGAGATCGCTCCCCGGCCTGCATCGCACGAGATCCGGGAAAGCGGGAGGACTGCCCGCTAACCGGGTTTCTGCCGTTGGGCAATACGACGCCCGACTTCAATGCTTCCTTCGCGACGAACCTCCGCTACAAGTCACTCACCTTCTCCGGCTTGCTGGAGGCCTCGGTCGGACATTCGATCTACAACCGGATGGCGCGGCCGGATCCGACCTGGCTCCGGGGCCCGGACCTGGATCAGAGCGGCAAATCGCCGGGGCACCAGAAACCGTTGGCGTACGTCTCGACGCTCGGGACGGGCGAGCGGAACTCCTGGTTGCTGGAGGACGGCGACTGGCTGAAGGTCCGCGAGATGTCGGTGAGCTATACGCTGCCCGAAGATCTCATTCAGAGCCTGTTCGGCGGCGCGTTCAGGCGTGTCACGCTGACAGCGGCCGGCAGCAACCTGTTCACGTTCACGGGCTACCGAGGCTACGACCCGGAGGTCGGGATCTCCGGAGGGGTCCACGGCAGTCCGCAGGTGAACGCGGTGGATTCCTACGCCTATCCAAACTTCCGGACGTTCACATACTCAGCGGAAATCGTGTTCTGAACCTGCTCCAGGGAGCCGTACCATGTCTGTTCTCTCAAGGATTTGTCTCGGTTTGAGCGTGGGTTTCGTCGCCCTCGCGGCCTCTGATGTGCCGCGTGCCGGTGGGTCGAGTCCGCCTGCCGCCACACCTGCCGAACGGGCGTTCGAGTACCCGGGTGACGTCCCCGCCGCTGACGAGGTGCGGCGGATTCGAGGCCACCTTCGGGATGTCGAGCGCTTCCTCAGGGCTCACTCGCCGGCCGAACTCAGCCTGGCGCAGCGAGAGCGGCGGAGCGCGGCTCTGGATTGGCTGCACGCATACGCGGAGCGGGGGACGTTCCCGCACAACCACACGCGTCCAGGCGAACGCGTGCCCGTCTTCGTCGATGAACACGCGACGCCGTGTGCGGTGGCCTATCTGCTCCAGCGGTCGGGCGAGGGCGCCCTCGTGCGCGAAATCGTCCGATCCGACAACCATGTCTACGCACGGACCCTCGCCGCGGACCGGCGGCTGGCGTCGTGGCTGGAGGAGGTGGGCCTCACCCCGGGGGAAATCGCCCGCATTCAACCGACGTACATTCCCTCCGCCCCCCCGCCCGAACCCGGAGGGTCTCACGCCGTACGCGGGGCGGTGGAGCCCACGTCCGGCGTCTGGAAGTATGTCACTCCCCTGTCCGTGGGCTCCGCGCTCTTCGCTCACCTGACGGACACGCGCCCGGGAGCGCGGCCGGTAGTTGGGGCGATCAACGGAGCCTTCGCCGTGGGGCATGCCGGTCTCGCGGCTCACGCGCTGCTGGCCGAGTGGGGGAGCGATGGAGCCGGCCGGTCAGCCGCGATCAACGGGGCGCTGGCGCTGGTCTCCGCGCATGCGGCGTGGAGCCACTTCCGACGGCGTTCGGAGACGCGGTCTCCGGTCGGATCCGGGGAGGGCGCGCGGGCGGTGATGTCACGGCGGCCGCGGATTCTGGCCCCCGAAGCGGCCTGGGTCGGCGGGGGCGTGGGCCTTCAAGTGCGCCTGATCCACTGATCCGGCTCGATCAGGCTCCCGGCGCAGTACCGGCGGACTCCGCTACAAGGTGGCACTCCTCGACATCGAAGGGCGTGCCGATCTCCTACCTCCAGGGCGCGCCGGAGCCGTAGCGGACTCCAGTTCTCCGTTACGACCTGGCACCCTGCCGGCTACCGCGGGTATCCCCACGGCAACGGGGAGCTTTAACGGGGGTCACAGCCATGTCCGTTTCCTTGAGAGCCGTCATCGCCGTCGGGGGTCTGTTCACGCTCATCACCGCTTCCGGCGGTCCCGTCGAGGATTCGACCGGCCCCTCTACGCAGCCCACCGGCACAACGCAGCCACGGCTCGCGGCCACGTTCGCGGAAACCGAACCCGGGGTGCTGGAGACCCGACGGATTCAGGGGCACCTGCTGGACGTCGAGCGGGCGCTGAGGGGAAGGGCGACGGTCACGCTGAGCGCTGCGCAGCGGGAGAGACGGAACGCGGCCCTGAACTGGCTGCGCGAGTACCGGGAACGGGGGAGGTTCCCGCACAACCATACGCATGCCGGCGGCCGGGTACCTGTCTTTGTCGACGAACACGGGACGCCGTGCGCGGTGGCCTACCTGCTTCAAAGGTCCGGCCGGGAGAGTCTCGTCCGGAAGGTCGCGGACGCGGACAACAACGTGTACGCATGGGAGCTTGCAGGCGACGCACGTTTCTCCGAATGGCTCGATGAGACGGGTCTCACGCTGGAGGAAGCGGCGAGGATCCAGCCCGGCTACGCCGACGGGTGCTTTTGCCCCAGGGATGACGCGTCCAATACTTGGCGATACGTCGCCCCGCTGTCCGCGGGGTCGGCCCTCGTCAGTCACCTGGCGAAACCCGAGGGGTGGGCGAGACCCGTGGTTGGCGCACTTAACGGGGCCTTCGCCGTGGTGCACGCGGGCTTTGCGTGGCACGCGCTGAATGAGTGGAATGACGGGGGGACGGTGGGGGCCGAACTCTCGGCCGCCGCCAACACCGCGTTGGTGTTCGCGTCCGGATACGTGGCGTGGAGCCTCCTGCGGTCGCGCCCGGATGAGCCTGCGACGTCCGGGCCCGAAGTGGAGATGCTGAGCGCGATGAAGTCGCATCGTCCGCGGCTTCTTGCGCCTTCAGCGGCTTGGGTCGGCGGGAGCCTGGGCCTGCAGGTGCGCCTGGTACACTGAGTCGGGCCCGCTTCGCCCGAAGGGCGCTTCGCTACCCGCGTTCCTCGACGAGCTGGATCAGGCGACGCAGGCCGAGGCCCTCCGGACCCCCGACGCGAACCCGCAGAGTCCGGCACCCCCGCGCGGCAAGAGCCCCGAGGTCCCCAAGCGCCTGGGCGCGGATGAGCTGCCGGAAGGTGAAGTCGGATTCGGGCACGTGGATATGCGCCCCCGCGTCGTCCAGAAGCTGCAGGAAGGCGCCGTTGTCGGCGCCCCCCTTGTGCAGCTGACCGGTCGAGTGGAGGAATCGCGGACCGTAGCCCAACGTCGTGGCCGCTCCCGTGGCCCCGGCCAGCGCCGCGCGGAGGGCCGCGAGCAGGTCGTCCTCCTCTTCGCCGCCCGCGAGATACGCCTGCACGGCGATGTAGTCCGTGGGCTCCACCTCGTCGAGAAAACCGTGTACCCAGGAGCGGATCCCGTCCACGTCGGGCGCTGGCGGATTGCGGGGAGGCGCGTGACCGAAGCGCGGCAGCTCCCAGACCAGGTCCAGGGTCTCATCCGCCTCCGGGTCGGCCTCCGGGTCGGCCTCCGGGTCGGCCTCCGGACCGGTCCCGGAGCCGGCATCGGCGTCCGCCGAGGGTTCGTCGGGGTTCCCGTCCGGCGGCGTGTCGCCGGCCATGGCGAGCCGCGCGAGGCGTTTGGCGAGCTGGACGTCCGGCTGGTTGAAGGGGTGGATGCCGAGGACGGACCCCGCCATGGCCACGCCCACCTCCCAGACGAAGAAGAGAGCGCCCAGCTCCCCGGGCTGTTCGAGCTGAACGCGCAGGACCGGGTGACCGGCTTCCTCGAGCGCGTCGAGCCGAGCCGGCGTTTCGTCCAGGTCACCCCATTGCTCCGCCTCGCGCGCCGCCTCTCCCGCGAGGATGAGGCCGACGAAGACGCGGTCATCCCCGTACGCGGCCGGGTCCCGAGGCGGTTCGTCGATGATCGGGATGATGCCGCGGCCATCCTTGCCGAGACTCTCGGCCACGAGTTGCTCCGCCCATTCGGGGAACGCGGCCCAGTCCGGACTCGCCTCGAAAGTGAGCTTGTCCCGCCCCACGAGCGCGAGCTCTCCCAGCGCCGCCCCGAGCAGGAAGCCCGGGTTGTGGCGGATGTCGTCCCTGCACGCGTCCGCGGCCATCACGGCGTCATCGAGGAGCGCCGGAAGATCGGCCCCCGCGAGCGCAGCCGGGACGAGACCGAACGGGCCCAGGGCCGAAAAGCGGCCGCCCACGTCGGGCGGGGCTTCGAACACGGCCCGGAACCCTCGCTCGCGCGCGAGTTCGGCGAGAGGCGAGCCCCGATCGGTAATCGCAACGAAATGTTCGCCGGGATCCTCGACGACCTCGGCGGTCCGCGACCAGAAGTGCCGGAACAGGGAGAGCGTCTCCACAGTGGTCCCCGATTTACTCGCCACGACAAAGAGCGAGTTCGCCGGCCTCAACCAGTCGAGGTCGCGGATCGCCGCCGGGTGCGTCGTATCGACGAGCGTGAGCGGCAGCCCCTCGCCCGGCATCGTGCGGGCGATCACCTCAGGGGCGAGGCTGGAACCGCCCATGCCGAGCAGGACGAGGTCGGTGAACCAGAAGGGCACGCTCGCTCGCAGCTCCTCGACCGGGCCGAGTGCGCCGGGGGACGTCTCCGGAAGGTCGAGCCAGCCGAGCCGGTCGGCCAGTTCGGGCGTCTCCGGGTCCGACGACCACAGGGTCGCGTCCCTCCGCCAGAGGCGTGCGACGGCGTCCTGCTCGGCCCACTCCCGGAGCCGGCGCTCCACGTCCTGCCCGTGACGCCCCGGCGACATCTTGATCTCGATCATGTCGTCAGAAGAGCCCGACCACGCTCCCGCCCTCGACGATCCGGATGCCTTCGGCGGCGGGCACCCGCGGGAGTCCGGGCATCGTCATCACGGTGCCCGCCCGCGCGACGACGAAGCCTGCGCCCGCCGAGGGCCTCACGTCCTGCACCGTGATGCGGAAGCCGGTGGGGCGCCCCAGCCGGCTCGGGTCATCGCTCAGGCTGTTCGGCGTCTTGGCGATGCACACGGGCGTATCCCCCAGTCCCGCCGCCTCGAGCTGTCGTATGTCCTTCGCGGCGCGCGCGGTGTAATCGACGCCGTCGGCCCCGTACACGTTCGTCGCGATGGCCTCGATCTTGTCCCTGATCGGCGCCTCGGCGTCGTACCTGGGCCGATACGCGCCCGAGCCCGCCTCCAGCGCCCCCAGGACGGCCCGTGCCAGGTCTTCACACCCCTCGCCGCCCCGGGCGTGACCCTCCGAGCGGGCGTAGCGGACGCCCAGCGCCTCGCACGCCTCCGCAACGGCGGCGATCTCCTCCTCGGAATCGGTCCCGAACACGTTGATCGCGACCACGGGCTCGATTCCGAAGCCCCGGACATTCTCCACGTGCGCGCCGAGGTTAACGAGCCCTCTGCGGACGGCCCCCGCATCGGGCGTCGAAAGCGCCGACCGGTCTCCGCCGCCGTGCAGCTTTAGCGCCCGGATCGTGGCCACGAGCACGGTAGCCTCGGGGTTCAGGCCCCCGATGCGGCACTTGATGTCGAAGAACTTCTCCGCGCCCAGATCCGACCCGAAGCCGGCCTCCGTGATCACGACGTCGCCGAACGCCAGCCCGGCCCGCGTCGCCATGAGCGAGTTGCAGCCGTGGGCGATGTTGGCGAAGGGTCCGCCGTGCACGAAGGCCGGGGTCCCCTCCAGCGTCTGGACGAGGTTCGGCCCGATCGCCTCGCGCAGGAGCAGCGTCATCGCCCCGGCCACGTTCAGTTCGCGCGCCCGCACCGGCTCGCCGCCGTAGGCGTATCCGACGATGATGCTGCTCAGCCGCTCCTCCAGGTCCTCCAGGCTGGCGGCGAGACAGAAGATCGCCATCACCTCCGAGGCGGCCGTGATCATGAAGCCGTCCTCTCGCGGCACCCCGTTGATCCGCCCCCCGAGCCCGACGACGATGTTCCGCAGCGCCCTGTCGTTCATGTCCACGGCGCGGCGCCACGTGATCTGGCGCGGGTCGATCCCGAGCCTGTTCCCCTGCTGAAGGTGGTTGTCGAGCGCCGCCGAGAGGAGTGCGTGGGCCGATGTGATCGCGTGCAGATCCCCGGTGAAGTGGAGGTTGATGTCCGACATCGGGATCACCTGAGAATACCCTCCGCCCGCGGCGCCGCCCTTGACGCCGAACACGGGCCCCAGGCTCGGCTCGCGGATGCAGAGGACGGAATTCGCCCCTACCCGACGCAGGCCGTCGGCGAGACCGACCGCGACGGTTGTCTTGCCCTCGCCGGCGGCCGTCGGCGTGATCCCCGTAACGAGGACGAGCCGGCCCGATCCGGGTTCGCGCGAGAAGATGGACTCCGGGCGGACCTTCGCCTTGTAGTGCCCGTAGGGAACCAGTTCGTCGAGATCCAGTCCGATCTTCGCCCCGATCTCGGCGATCGGCCAGGGCGTGGCGGCTTCCGCGATCTGTACGTCGGTGAGCATCCGTACCGTCCCGATGAAGTTGCCGTGGGTTGATCCCGCGCCGAGGAGATCCGACGCGGCGTGTTCGACGGGAGACTCTACCGCGCGCCTCCCGTCGGCAAAAGCTCCGAAGAGGATCGCGGACCGTCCGACTCCGGTTTCCCGCGGACCGCTACCCGGCCGCGGACTCCGTCCGTCCCCGATCGGAGGGCCGGGCAAGGAGACTGACCAGACACCCGACGAGGAGGACAATCGCCGTCCCGACGACGTTGTACCACAGCCACGCGATATCCGTGAACCGCGACACCGCGATCACCGAACAAATGGCGAATATCAAGCCATAGAAAGCCCCGGCCGCCGTCGCGCGCTTCACGAGGAAGGCGAGCAGGAAGACCCCGAGCAGGGAACCGTAGAAGATCGAGCCCACCTCGTTGACCGCCTCGACGAGAGACCCGAGTTGGCCGACGTAGAGCGCGAACAGGACGGCGAACCCGCCCCACGCGAGCGTCGCGAGTCGGGATACGAGGAGATAATGGGCATCGCTGCCGTCCGGCTTGAAGTGTCGTCGGTAGAAGTCGATGACCGTGGCGCTCGACAGCGCGGTGAGTTCCGAGTCGAGCGACGACATCGCGGCCGCGAAGATGACGGCGATGAGGAGACCGAGGATCCCGGCCGGAACATACGTGATCAGATAGGTCGGAAAGACATAGTTCACATCGTTGGACGAGGCCCCGCGTACTTCGGCGACCAGTGTCTTGGATTCCTCGCGCAGACGTTCGAGTTCGTCGTTGTAGGCGGCGATCCGCCGTTGGGGGGGCTGGAGATCGCCCCCGCTCCGCCGGGCCTCCAGAAGTTCGAAGGTCGCGGTGCGGCGGAGTTCGTGCGTCCGCTCGTGCGCCACCTCCAGTCCGGCGAACTCCTCCCCCCGGTCGCTCTCCTCGACCACGGCGACTTCGGCCGAATTGAAGACCAGCGGCGGTCGCTCGAAGTGATAGAAGACGTAGAGCAGCACCCCGATCGCGAGGATGAAAATCTGCATCGGGACCTTGACGAACGCGTTGAATATGAGGGACAATCGACTCTGTCGAAGGGAGCTGGCGGTGAGATAGCGCTGGACCTGGCTCTGGTCCGTTCCGAAGTATCCGAGTGCGAGAAAGAGCCCGCCGATGAGCCCGGACCACAGCGTGTAGCGGTCCGTGGGATCCCACGAGAGGTCGATACTCTTCCACATCTCGTGGATGCCCCCGATATAGGCCACGTCGGCTACGCCGACTCCCTCCGGAAGCGTCGCGAACAGTACCGCCAGCGCGATTCCTATACCCGCGAACATCACCAGCATCTGTATGACGTCCGTCCAGATGACCGCGGTGATCCCGCCCATGATCGTGTACGCGACCGTGATCAGTCCCATGACCAGGATCGTCACGCGTTCGTCCCAGCCCATGATGACGGAAAGCACGATGGCGGGCGCGTACAGCACGATTCCCGCCGCGAGTCCCCGCGACATGAGAAACAGGAAACTCGTCATCGAGCGGGTCTTCGCGTCGAAGCGCCGCTCGAGGTACTCGTAGGCCGTATAGATCTTCGATCGGTGGAAGAAGGGGACGAAGAGGACGCAGAGGATGACCATCGCGATCGGCTGGCCCAGATAGAACTGGACGAATTCCATGCCGTCGTCGAACGCCTGCCCGGTCGTCCCGATGTAGGTGATGGCACTCGCCTGCGTCGCCATCACGGAGAGACCGATCGCACCCCAACCCATGCGGCGATTGGCGAGGAAGAACCCCTCGATGCCCCGGTTGCGTCGGCTCTGGTACCAGGCGAACGTGACCACGGCCCCGAAGTAGACCGTAAAGACCAGCCAGTCGACTGCGCTCACGGCACGCTGAAGTCAAGCAGTCGCGTGACGAGATAGAGGACGACGATGAGCGCGAACGTGTAGGCGATGACCGACACATAGAGGGCGCGCCAGCTGCGGAAGATGCCGATGCGGTCGTCCTTCACGGCGCGGTGATCTCCCTCCAGCGGCGCCCGTCGAGCGAGATCAGGTTCGCCCACAGACGAAAGGCGCCGGGGACGCCGGCGCGTAGCTGTCGAAAGAAGGACAACGACGTGTGAATGTACAGACCGCGGCCGACCGGCGCGGCAAGGAGGCTGCCGCGCTGCGGAGGTTCGCCGGGGTCGGCCATTTCGAGCAGCGCCTGGTATCGCGGATCCCATTCGGAGGGGAAGTAGAGGCCGCGTTCCTGGACCCAGCCCTCGAAGTCACCCGGGCCGAGGTGGTTGGGCTCCACGAGGAGGGGAGCCGCCCCGTCGAGGAGGGTGACCGGTGCGTCCTCCCGCGTCACGCGCGGGGCGGGTCTCCCGATCGTGATCGGATACGGCGCGTAGGCGCCCCGGTTGAACTCGTAGCGATTGTACTGGACGACCGCAGTGCCGCCGCGCTCGACCCAGTCCAGCAGTTCCGCGTTCGCCGCGATCAGGTCCTCGCGCACCTCGTAGGCGCGGACGCCGAGCACGATCGTGTCGAACCGGTCGAGCCGTTCGGCCTCCCAGTCGCCGGGTTCGATCAACTCGACCTCGAGCCCGAGCTGCCGGATCGCCTCGGGACCGGCATCTCCCGAGCCCATCACATAACCCACCCGCCGGTCGGCGACCCGAACGGAGAAGCGCACGATGCGCATCGAGGGATCGGAGGCCAGCAGCCTCGGCTCGATGTGTGGATAGTCGATGATCGTCGCGTGGAGCGCCGCGTCCTCTCCCCGTTCGGTTCGAAGTCGGGGTCGCGCGAGGAACTCGCCCTCGCCGGCCCCGCCGGGCGGCTCTACCGAGAAGCTCACGCCCTGGACGCTCCCTTCGCCGGGCAGCTCGAACCGCACCCGTCGCGGCGTCGCCTGCCACCCCGCCGGGAGCTCGAGTTCCACCTCTCCCGATACCGGATCCGGGGCGTGGCTCTCGAGTCGGAACGCGATGTCGCGTGCCCCCCCACGATCCGTCGGCCAGATCATCGTCCCCGTCTCCGGCTCGACGGACACCCGCGGAGCCACCAGCACCGGCCGCCAGAACTCCCCGGTGACGCCGTCCACACCCCGGAATCGCACTGGGTCCTCGATCTCGACGCGGAGACGTTCTCCCCCGGTCGACAGGGTGGCGGCCATGCGGCCGTGAAGGGACGGAGGGCGGAAGGGGAGGGCCCGGACCGCGGGCTCCTCCGGCCACTGGTACAGGTCGCCATCGCGCGCGAGGTCGAGGAACCACGGCGATGTGGGCCGGGCATCCTCCGGCACCGTCACGGCGTAGCGCCACAATGCGAGTTCACCCGCCGCGATCCGGGTGGCGGCGGCGGGGTCCCGGACCGTGTCCTCCTGCCGGAAGAACCGCGCGAACGTTCCCAGATCGTCGGGCTCCGCCTCCGCCTCCGGGCCGAGCCCCTCGACGGTCCACCCGGCGGGCGCCTCGATGAGCGGAGGGTCGAGTTCGATGGCGGTGCCCGCGCCGCTCCACACCCGCGCCTCGACGAGGACGGTCTGGCCCGGGACGATGATGTCGTCGCGCGCCCGGAGTTCCATGCGCACCCCGGTCAGGGCGAGGATCGCCCGCTGCAGCAGCAGGGCGCGCCGGTCGAGTTCGCGGCGCACTTCCCGCGCGGGGTCCGCCGGGGCCATGTCGCGCAGGGTGTCCAGCCGCCGCAGCGCTTCGGCCAGCGGTGGCAGCGCCGCCTCGGGACGGGTCGCGACCAGCGTCTCCGCAGCCTCGCGGATCGCATCCCGGTACGCACGGATCTCCGCCTCGCCGCCCTCTCCGAGTTCGACGGCCAGCGCGGCCAGCGTGGTGTCGACCCCCGCCAGCAGGGGCGCGTCCGCCTCGGCCCCGACGCGCGATGCCACGAGCGACAGGCGGGTGGAGCGGGGTCCGGGGGGCAGGGCCGTCCCGAAGTCCTGCGACCGGTGCTGGCTACGGCTCGCCATCGCGACCTGATGGTGCGAGAGGCCCAGCAGGGGGTCGAGAGTGCCGGTCTCGATCCCGATCGCGGTGGCGCCGGGTTCGAAGAGCGGACGGCGGTACAGTTTCAGCGGCGCCCACGGCTCCACCCCCGCCGCGAGTTGTTCCGGGAAACGCGCCGGGTCACCCGCGGCCTCGAAAGCCTCGTGCGCCAGTATCCCTGCAACATGGTGATGTCCGTGCCCGTCGCTCGCGGTCCCGCTCCACATGGTGACGAGCACATGGGGACGGAAGTGCCGGATCGTCCACACGAGGTCGGAGAGGACGCGTTCGCGCTCCCACTTGGAGAAGGTCTCTTCGGCGGACTTGGAGTAGCCGAAGTCGAACGCGCGGCCGAAGTACTGCCGCGCCCCGTCGATGGCTCGGGCGGCCAGAAGTTCGCCGGAGCGGATGATGCCGAGGCCTTCGCCGAGTTCCGTCCCGATGAGATTCTGGCCGCCTTCGCCCCGCGTGAACGAGAAATAGGCGGCCTCGACGCCCCAGCCGCGAGCGAGCGTCGTGAGGAGCGCGGTGTCCTCGTCATCGGGGTGGGCCGCGACGACGAGTACCCGCTTCACGCCGTCCACCTGCCGCAGGATGAGGCCGGCTTCGATCGCGCCCGGCAGCCGGGATCCCTGCGCGTGTGCGAGCGTCGGAAGGAGGCCGCAGGCCGCGGAGGCGATCAGGGCGTACATCGCTCGGTGTCGCATGGACGAGAAGCTAAGGTCGGGGCGGGGGCCACGGTACTCGTCGCTGCGAGCCGTCTTCGCCCGGCCCGACACCTCGCCCGCCCGAGAGGAGTCGAAGATGGGCGCGCCGGAAAAGCCCGGAGACCCGTGGGCGGCCTCCGCCCCATAAACGGAGTGGGACAGTTGACTTGGAGGAACGAGGGTTGGAGTATTCCTGTAGATGATCATACTCCACGCCGGCCGCTTCTATACGGGACGCGTACCATGTCAAGAAAGGGAGACAGCATGAGCACCCTGAATGAGACCGTCATGCAGTTCATAGAGAAAGAACTCGAGAATGACCCCGGGGTGAAGAACGCGACCCTGTTTGCGGGCGCCTGTGCGATCGACGGGAGCATCGGGGACCTCACTGCGAGACAGTTTCACGCCAAGTATCCGCTGCAGGTGAAGCGTCGGATGACCGTGTCGGCCGCCGCCGAGCAGGCGCCCGCTCCCGAGCCGCAAGCTGCGCCCGCGCCCGCCCCTGCGGCGGCCCCCGCCCCCGCGTCGGGCGAGGACGTCATGGAGTTCGTGGTGCGCACTCTCGATGAGAATCCCGACGTCAAGAACGCAGACCTGTTCGCGGGCGCCTGCGAGATCGATTCCTCCATTGCGGAACTCTCCCCCAGACAGTTCCACGCAAAGTACCCCCTGCAGGTGAAGCGACGGTTGGCGAGGGCCGAGGCCGCGTCGGCGCCGGCGGCGCCGGAGGTCCCGGAAGCGCCGGCCGAGGAGGCCGCCGTGGCCGACATCCCTTCCGTGGGGGAGGGCGATCCAATGGCAGTTCGCGGCCTGCTGCTGGATCTGGCCCGGGAACTCGCGAACGCGGGGAGCCAGGCGGAGACGATCGAAGTCGTGGCGCGGCTGGACATCTATGTGGCCCAGATAATGGAGGCGGCTCGAAGCTGAGCGGCAACGACCGGCCCATGTCCCGCGGCCGGTCCGCGTCACGCTGGATCTCGAGGGCCCGGCGCAACCGCGTCGGGCTCTCGTTTTTCGTTGCGGTCGCGATCGGGCTCGCGGGCGCCGCTCCGGCGGCGGGACAGTTGCGGCGCGACGGACTCGTGCAGGGCGTCGGTGCGGCGCGTGCCGGCGATGCGCTGATCGGCGTCGGCGTGACGCGCGTCAGCAACGCGGCGTTCCCCCTGGGTGGACTGCGGGGAGACCTGACCTCCGCGCCCGTGGTCCACGCCATCTGGGCGGTCGGACCGCGAGTCGTGTTCCAGGTACGGGGGGCCGCCCGGCAGGTCCTGTCCATCGAGGCGCGTGACCGGCGGCCGGCGTTGGAACTCGATCCGGCGATCGAGGGCGGGACGACCCGGGACGTGGGCGACTTCGAGTTGGCGGTTTCCTTCGCGCCCCTCGGCGGACCGGAGGGCTTCTCGGCGGGCGGCCACCTCGGCGTGAAGCTCCCGAACTCCGACGAGACCCGAGGGATCGGCCCCAATACGACCGACGTCACGATCGCGGCCCTGTTTTCCTGGGTCTCTGCGCGCTGGCGCGCTACGGGTTTGTTCGGGGTTGGCATCCTGGAGGCGCCCACGCGGTCATTCGAGCAGAACGATGTCTTCGCGTACGCCTTCGAGTCTCTGTGGCAGGTGCATCCCAACTGGGGGCTCTCCCTGGGCACCCGAGGGCGGGCCAGCACGAGGCGGGTCTCGCCCATCGGAGCGGGCGACCTCGGAGAAGTCCGGGCGAGCGTCGAGTGGCGGCGCGCAAAGCTCGCGATCGATGCCGGCCTCGGGCACGGGTACTCGGAAATGAGCGGAGACTGGAGCCTTCGCGCCGGCGTCGCCTGGGTGCTCGGCGGCGGACCCTAGCAGCCCGTGGCGAAACGTGGCTACGTTCGCGAACACGTCCGCGCCACGCGGCCGGCCGGTCGTCAGGGGGAGGCGGGGTTCGGGTTGCGAGAGTATCCGACGAAGGTCCATGCAGGTGAGTGAAGCCGTGATCCGCCAGATATCGGCCGACCGGGCGGCGAGGATCCGCCGTCTGGAGCTGGACGCGATGGTGACCGCGTTCTACGCGGCCGACGCCACGCTCATGCCGTCGGGCGGTGCGACGGTGCGGGGCCTCGACGCGATCCGCGATTTCTGGCTCGCGGCCCCGGAGCATGGCCTCGTCGCGCTCACGATCGAAGCGCGCGAGGTGGAGGCCTCCGGCGACCTTGGCTACGAGATCGGCCGCTTCAACCGAACGCTGCGCCCACCCCACGGCGCGCTGCTCCAGGAACACGGGAAGTACCTCGTCATCTATCGGGCGGGATCCGATGGCGTCTGGAAGGCCGTCGCGGAGATATTCAACAGCGACTCGCGGGGGTGAGTCGCCGGCCCGGATGCCGGATCGGGCACGCACTACTCGGACACACACCACTCGGAGAGGAGAGAACATGAGCGAAGCGAAAGCCCGGCTGTTCAAGTGGAAGGACCTGCCCTGGGAGCCCGTGACCACGCAGCTGGGACGCCGCATGGTCACGGGGGAACGGGCCATGATCGCGCAGGTGCTGATCGAGAAGGGGGCGGTCGTCCCCACGCACTCCCATGAGAACGAACAGTTCACATATATCCTGGAAGGCGCGCTTCACTTCTGGCTGGGCGAGGACGGGAGCGAGGAAGTCGTCGTGAGCGCCGGAGAGGTCCTCCACATTCCATCGCACGTTCCGCACAAGGCGGTGGCGCTCGAGAAGACGCTGGACCTGGATATCTTCTGTCCCCCGAGAGCGGACTGGCTCGACGGGACGGACAGCTACTTCCACGACACGGACGACTGATGGATTTCGGAATCGAGGGCCGCGTCGCCCTCGTCGCCGCCTCTTCGCAGGGGCTCGGACGGGCCGTGGCGGAGGAACTGGCTGCCGAGGGGACGCATCTGGTCATGTGCGCGCGGGGAGAGGAGGCGCTGGCGGAGGCCGTCGCCTCGGCCGACGGGCGGGGTCCGGGGGAGGTGCTGGGGATCCCCGTCGACCTCTCCGAGCCCGCCCAGGTGGCCGCGCTCGCCGAGGCGGCGCTCGATCGGTTCGGCCGCGTCGACATCCTGGTGAATAACGCCGGCGGGCCGCCCGCCGGCCCGTTCGAGGCGCACGATGCGGCGGCCTGGCAGGCCGCCGTCCGGCTCAACCTCGAGAGTGCGCTCCAGCTCACCCGCGCGGTGCTACCGGGCATGAAGGAGCGCGGGTGGGGACGGATTCTCAACATCACCTCCATCGCGGTGAAGGAACCCGTGGACGGCCTCATCCTCTCGAACAGCGTGCGGGCGGCCGTGACCGGCTTCGCGAAGTCGCTCTCGAACGAGGTCGCGGCGTTCGGCGTGACGGTCAACAACGTGCTCCCGGGCTTCACGCGCACCGCGAGGCTGGACGAACTGGCCGCCGTCCGCGCCGAAGCCGGGGGGATCTCGACGGAAGAGGTGGAGGCGGGGTGGAACGCGGCGATCCCCGCCGGGCGTCTCGGTGAAGCGCGCGAATTCGCCGCGGTCGTCGCGTTTCTCGCGTCGGAGCGGGCCAGCTATGTGACGGGGGTGTCCGTCGCCGTGGACGGGGGTCGCACCCGGGCCCTCTACTGATGCGCATCGCGACCGCCGCGCTGTGGCTCGGGGTCGGGGCGGTCGTGCCCGGGCTGGCTACCGGGACGGCGGCCGCGCAGGAGGCCGTGCCATGCACGCCCGACGAGGCGGGTGCGGTAGTGGCGAGCCCGGACCTGTACTGCATGACGCTCCTCCCCACGGCGCGGGTCCCCGGCGCCACCGGTTCGGTCGAACTGCGCCGCCCGGCGGGTCCGTTCTCCATGGCGGTGACGCCGGACGGGCGGCTGCTCTACGACGCGGTGATCTCGACCGACCTGCCGCCCCCTTCGACGCTCGGCCCGTACGACCGGTACGTCGCCTGGGCGTCCACGCAGGTCCTGTGGCCCATCGAGCCCCTCGGCGAGGTGCCGGCGAGCGGACGCGCCGCCGTCGGGCAGGTCGGCTTCAACAAGTTCATCATCCTCATCACCGCCGAGGCGACCGTGGGTCCCGAACCGACCGGGCCGTACGTTCTGCGTGCGCAATCGCCGTCGAGCCGCATGCAGCCCGCCGACTTCCTCGAGTTCGCGCTCGGAGCCTCGAGGATCGACCCGGACGTGCCGCTGCCCGGTGATCCCGCCGCCGCCGGCCACGCCGGCCACACGATGTCGCCGGATGACCCGTGGGCCGACGTGCCGATGCCGGAAGGCGTGATGATGCTGCCCTCGCTCATGCAGCTGCGGCCGGACGTGGAAGCCTGGCTCCCGGGCGATGGCTGGGAGGGCGAGATCGTCGACGCGCAACCGCGCGAACTGATCGAACTCCGGGACGGCGACTCCCTGGAACTCGACGCGGTCTACGTGCGGCGGCGGGTCGGGAACCGCGAACTCCTCGGCTACGGCTTCAACGGGCAGATCCCCGGGCCCCTCCTCTGGGTCCCCGAGGACGCGACCGTGACGATCGACTTCACGAACCGGATCGACTGGCCGACCGCGATCCACTGGCACGGCCTCCGCCTCGACAACGCCTCCGATGGCGTGCCGGGCGTCACGCAGGACCCGATCGAGCCCGGGGAGACGTTCCGCTACACCGTCCGCTTCCCGGACCCGGGCCTATACTGGTATCACCCCCATCACCGGGAAGACGTGCAGCAGGACCTGGGGCTGGCCGGCAACCTCATGGTGCGCGCGAGCGATCCCGACTACTACGGCCCCGCCCATGTCGAGGAGATCGTCATGCTCGACGACCTCCTCCTCGGCGAGCACGGGCTCGTCCCCTTCGGCCTGGAGCGGGCCACGCACGCCCTCATGGGCCGCTTCGGGAACACGATGCTCGTGAACGGCGAGCCCGACTACGAGTTGAGCGTACCGCGCGGTACCGTCGTGCGCTTCTTCTTCACCAATGCGTCGAACACGCGGACCTTCAACGTCTCGTTCGACGGGGCGCCGATGAAGCTGGTCGGCGCGGACATCGGGAACTTCGAGCGCGAGGCGTGGGTCGAGAGCGTCATCATCGCGCCGGCCGAGCGCTACATCGTCCACGTCGCTTTCCCCGAGAGCGGGGAGTACCGGATGTTGAACGGGGTCCAGGGGATCGACCACGTCGGGGGGAGCTTCTTCCCGGAAGAGGACGTCCTCGGCGTGGTCCGCGTCGGGTCCGAGGCCGCGGCGCCCGACCTCACCGCGGCCTTCGGCGCGCTGCGCGAGGATGCCCGGGTGCGGGAGGAGATCGCGCCCTATCGCCCCCTCTTCGGCGGACCGATCGAGAAGACGCTCGAACTCGACATGACGGTGCGCGACCTGCCCCTCGTGGTCGAACGTCTGATGCAGGTGGACTCGGCCTACTTCCACCCCATCGAGTGGTCGGGCACGATGCCGATGATGAACCTCATGTCGACGCCCGAGAACGTCTCGTGGACGCTCCGCGAACCCGCCACGGGACGCGAGAACGAGGCCATCGAGTGGACCTTCCGGGTGGGGGACGTCGTCAAGCTCAGGATCCGGAGCCGGCGCGAGACGCTGCACCAGATGCAGCATCCGATCCACATTCACGGGCAGCGGTTTCTCGTGCTGGCGACGAACGGTGTCGAGAACGAGAACCTGGCGTGGAAGGACACGGCGGTCGTCCCGGTGGGCGGCGCGCTCGACATCCTGCTCGAACTCTCGAACCCGGGGCGCTGGATGCTGCACTGCCATATCGCGGAGCACCTCGAAGCGGGCATGAAGATGGTGTTCACGGTGGAGCCGTGACCCGTTCGCCCGCCTCCTTGCCGCCGGCGGAGACCCCGGGCGCGGAGGGCGTCCGGCTGCCGGGATGGCGGGCCCGCGGTAGGTTTCCCGAATCGGATCGTACGGCTTCGCCCCGACGCCCCGAGGAGATTGCAATGAAGAAGTTCATCGCGACGCCCGTCGCCCTCGTCCTCCTGCTCGCGCCGGCCCGCCTGCCGGCCCAGGCTGCGGCCGAACTCACCCCCGAGACCTCCGACTTCGTGGCCATCGCCGGTCCGACCGTCGTCCTCATCGGCGTCAAGGTCATCGACGGCACGGGGACGGGTGCGCGACCGAACCAGACGGTCGTCATCGAGGGGAACCGCATCACCGCCGTGGGTCCCGCCGGCTCCGTGGACGTGCCCGCCGGGGCGGACGTGCGCGACCTGTCGGGACACACCGTGATCCCCGGCATGATCGGGCTGCACAACCACATGTTCTTCATGGGCGCCGGCGGCCGCATGTCCCAGGGCATGGTCTCGTCGCCGCGCCTCTACCTCGCCGCGGGGGTCACGACGATCCGCACCACGGGCAGCGTCTCGCCCTACGCCGACCTGAATGTGAAGTCGAACATCGAGCGGGGGCTCGCGCCGGGGCCGCGCATGCATGTGACCGCCCCCTACGTGACCGGACCAAATCCGGCGCTCGGAGACATGGCGCAGGTGACGACGCCCGAGGAAGCCCGCCGCTTCGTCCGCTACTGGGCCGGGGAGGGAGTCTCCTGGATCAAGGCGTACACGACGATTCGCCGCGCGGAACTCGCCGCTGTCATCGAGGAGGCGCACGCGCGGGGGCTTCGGGTCACGGGACACATCTGCTCGATCACCTTCCAGGAGGCCGTCGACCTGGGGATGGACAACATCGAGCACGGCTTCGGGACCGCAACGGACTTCGACCCGCGCAAGCGGCCCGACGAGTGCCCGCCGAACTCCATGGTCGTGGTCGGCGAGCAGGGGGACCCGGCCGGGGAAACGGCGCGAGCCCTCATCCTCTCGATGGTCGAGAACGGGGTGGGGATGACGTCGACGATGGCCGTGATCGAACCCATGACGAAGGGCCGGGCCGTTCTTGAAGAGCGGACGCTCGAGGCGATGGCGCCGGAGGTGCGCGAGGACTACCTCGAAACCGTGGATGCGATCGAGGCGAACCCCGAATGGCCCATGACCGAGGCGCACCTCCAGAAGAACATGGCGTTCGAGCGGGGCTTCGTCGAAGCGGGGGGCGTGCTCGCCGCCGGCGTGGACCCGACCGGGATCGGAGGGGCGATCGCAGGCTTCGGAGACCAGCGCAACTACCAGCTCCTCATCGAGGCGGGCTTCGATGCGCCGACCGTCGTGCGAATCATGAGCGCCAACGGGGCCCGCATCATGGGGGTGGACGATGAAGTCGGGACGATCGAACCCGGGAAGCTCGCGGATCTCGTCGTGCTCGAGGGCGACCTCGAATCGGACTCCGAGATCATCAGGAACGTGACCGTCGTGTTCAAGGACGGCGTGGGCTACGACTCGGAGAAGCTGATCGATTCCGTGAAGGGGATGGTAGGGATCCGCTGACGCCGGATCGGGGAGAGAGGAAATGACGATGTCCAGGATCTTCGCGGCACTGACCGCGGCAGCGATGGCGGGTGGGCTCGCAGGGCCGCTCGCGGGCCAGGGCTACGGCCAGCTGTCCGAGGAGACGCGCGACTATGTGGCGGTGCGCGCGCCGATCGTGGCGCTCGAGAACGTCCGCGTCGTCGATGGCACGGGCGGCCCCATTCTGCACGACCAGACCGTACTGCTGCAGGACGGCCGGATCGCCGCCGTGGGTCCATCCTCTGCCGTCAGCGTGCCGGACGGCGCCGAGCGGCACGATCTGAGCGGGCACACCGTGATTCCGGGTATGGTCGGTATGCACGACCACCTCTTTTACACGGCGGTTGGGGGCCGCCGCGTGCAGCTCGGATACAGCGCGCCGAGGCTGTACCTGGGGTCCGGGGTCACGACGATCCGGACGACCGGCAGCGTCACGCCGTTCGCGGACGTGCACCTCAAGGAGGCCATTGACCGCGGCGACTCGCCCGGGCCGCGAATCCACCTCACCGCGCCCTACATCACCGGCCCGTCGGGTGCCCCCCACCAGGCGCGCATGACCTCGCCCGAGCAGGCGCGACGCTTCGTCGAGTACTGGGCGGGGGAGGGGGCGACCTGGTTGAAGGCGTACACGTCGATCGGGAGCGCGGAACTGGGAGTCGCCATCGAGGAGGCGCACCGGCTGGGGCTCCGCGTCACCGGGCACCTGTGTTCGGTCAGCTTCCAGGAGGCGGTCGCGCTCGGCATCGACAACCTCGAGCACGGGATGCTGACGGCCTCCGATTTCGTCCCGGACAAGGAGCCGGACCGCTGTCCCGGCGACATCATGCAGCGCGCCGGCGGCTCCGATCCGACCGGAGCGGTCGCGATGGAGACGATCGAAGCGATGGTGGAGGCCGGCGTGGGACTCACCGCCACGCTGGCGGTGTACGAGGCGTTCTTCCCGGACCGTCCCGTGGTGGATGATCGCACGCTCGACCTGATGACCCCCGACCTGCGGGAGGCGTACCTCGACGAGCGCGGCAGGATCCAGGAGGTCGGTCCGGATCCGTCCAACTTCCAGAACGAACTGCGCTTCGAAAAGGCGTTCGTCGACGCGGGCGGACTGCTCGCGGCGGGGGTCGACCCGACGGGTAACGGCGGAGCCCTCCCGGGGTTCGGGAACCAGAGGAACTTCGAACTCCTGATCGAAGCGGGGCTTTCCACGTCGCAGGCGGTCCAGGTGGTGAGCGCGAATGGCGCCAGGATCCTGGGGGTCGACGGGGAGCTGGGCACCATTGAGGCGGGGAAGGTGGCGGACCTCGTGGTACTGGCCGGCGATCTCGAACTCGATCCGTACACCATCCGCGCGGTTCGCTGGGTGTTCAAGGACGGTGTCGGGTACGACTCCCCCGAGCTGATCCAGGCGACCCGCGGTCTCGTGGGGATCCGCTGATCTCTCTGTCCGCGCGATGACGGACGGGGGATCGTACCGTCCGGTCCCGCTCTCGACCTTCACGCGGCATGACGAGGCCGAGATGGCACGGCGCGCCCGGGCCTTCCGGGACGAGATGCGGCGTCGGCGGACCGTCCGGGACTACTCCCCCGAACCGGTGCCCGGGGAGGTCATCGACGTCTGCATCGAGGCGGCGGGCACGGCCCCCAACGGCGCGAACCGGCAGCCCTGGCACTTCGTCGTGGTCCGCGACCCCGCCGTCAAGCGCCGCATCCGGGAAGCGGCCGAGCACGAGGAGCTGGACTTCTACGAGCACCGCGCCCCGCCCGAGTGGCTCGAGGCGCTCGCCCACCTGGGGACGGACGAACAGAAACCGTTCCTCGAGACCGCGCCCGTACTCATCGCCATCTTCGCCGAGAAGTACGAACTGCGCGGGGAAGAGAAGCTCAAGAACTACTACGTGACGGAATCCGTCGGCATCGCCACCGGGATCCTCCTCACCGCGCTCCACCACGCGGGACTCGCCACGCTCACGCACACACCGAGTCCGATGGGCTTCCTCAACGAGATCCTCGACCGGCCCCCGAACGAGCGGCCCTTCCTGATCCTCGTCGTCGGCTATCCGGCGGCGGACGCGCTCGTTCCCGACATCACCAGGAAGCCGCTGGACCGCATCACCTCCCGCCGCTAGCGGCGTGGCGGGCGAGGAACCCTTGTGCGTAGCGGTGGGCTGCGTGCAGCGGCGACTCTCCGGCGGCGGCCGCCTCCTCGAACATCTCCCGGAGCGCCGACCCGATCCGCTCGACGCGGGCCCGGAGGCGGGCCGGGTCCCGCTCCCCCTGATGGATGTTGCCGAAGGCGACGGCCCCCCCGGCGTTGATCACATAGTCGGGTGCGTACAGGATCCCGCGCTCGTGCAGCGCCTCGGCGTCGGCCTTCGAGAGGAGCTGGTTGTTGGCGGAGCCCGCGACGATCGAGCACGTGAGTCGGGGGATCGTGTCGGGGTTGAGCGTGGCCCCGACCGCGCAGGGTGCGTACACGTCGACCTCGACGTCCCACATGTGCGCGACGGACACCACGGAGCCGCCGAAGCGCTCGCTCGCCTCGATGGCGGCCGCCTCCCGAACGTCCGTCAGATGGAGCGTCGCGCCCGCCTCGGCCAGCAGTCCCGCCAGGGGGACTCCGACGTCACCCAGCCCCTGGATGAGCACGGATCGGCCGGCGAAGTCCGCGTCACCGAAGCGGTGCTCGAGGGCGGCGCGCATCCCGGCGAACACGCCCAGCGCCGTGTACGGACCAGGGTCGCCCGGCTTTCCGTCGACCAGGCCCACGGCGTAGCCGGAGATGGCCCCGATACGGACCATGTCGTCGGGCGTCGTCCCGAGGTCGACGCCGGTCTGGAAGGCACCCCGGAGCGAAACGAGACGCGCGGCGTACCGGTCGATGAGCCCGGCGCGCGCCTCCGGATCCAGCTCCGCGGGGACGGCGAGTACGGCCTTGCCGCCGCCGAAGCGCATCCCGACGCTCGCCCACTTGTATGTCATGCCCTCGGCCAGGCGCATGGCGTCCACGAGCCCGTCCACCGGGGTCTCGTACGAGGTCATCCGGGTGCCGCCCGTCGCCGGCCCGAGCCGCGTGTCGTGCATGGCGATGAAGATCCAGCTGCCGGTAGCGCGGTCGTGCCAGGAGACGACGGCTTCGCCCCCCCAGGCTTCGATGCAATCGAGGAAGCTCCGGGTCATTTCCTCTCCGTCCGCAGAAGGTTGCGAGCGTGGACCAGGGTATCGTACGCATCCCTCGCCGGCGACGTTGCGGAACCCGGGGGTCAGGTCGAGCGTATCGGTCAGCCAGGGGCGTGCGATGGCGACGCGGGATCGGAGGGCGATGGGATGACATTGTACTTCGGAGATATGCTGCCGCCGTCGCGGGAGGACGAGAGCCGCCGGGAACACGTCCTCGTCGGCACCGCCTCCCCCGTCAAGCTCGACGTCCACCCGATCGAACACGAGCTGACGCCGAACGGCACCGTGTGCATCGGCTCCTTCCACGAGAAGCGGGCCATCGGCCGCTGCGCGATCCCGGGCGGGAGCGTCCAGGACTTCCTCCACATGGACCTCTTCGACAAGCCGGTGGCGCTCGCCCTCAATGTCCGGAAGGGCGGGCCGGGGCTGGAAGGCAGCCTGCTCGCGCTCGTCCCCATGGAGCGGGCCGCGCGCGGGGGGCGTGAACCGGACGAGCCGTGGAAAGCGAGCGTACCGGGGTCCGGGTATGACGCGGCGTCCGGGTCGGACGGCGACCACTCCTCGTCCACGCAACTCGTCGGCATCTTCCTCGGCGAGGTCGTACGCTTCGAGGGGGACCGTCGGGAGCCGGCGTCGCTGCTGCGCGAGGCCGCCGACATGCTCGCCTGCGTGATCCGCGGACAGGTCGCGAGCGTCGGCGGCCGCGTGATCGAACACCTCACCGCGCCCCCCGAGAGCTGAGCCCGACAGGCGACGGCCTCTCCCGCTGCACATGGGCGGGTCGCGAGGCGCGCATGGTGGCGTATCACGACACCGAGTGGGGCGTTCCGGTGTCGGACGATCGCATTCACTTCGAGTTCCTCGTCCTCGACGCGTTCCAGGCCGGTCTCTCGTGGGCGGTCATCCTCCACAAACGGGAAGCTTTTCGTCAGGCGTTCAAAACATTTGATCCTTCTGTTGTATCGTTGTTTACTGAAGATGATATAAAGCGTCTTCGAGGTGATGCCTCCATTGTTCGCAACCGGGCGAAGATCGAGGCGACGGTGACGAACGGGGCGCGCTTCCTCGAGATTCAGGAGGAGTTCGGGACGTTCGACGCCTTCGTCTGGTCGTTCACGGGGGGACGGACGCTCCGCAACCGCTGGCGGGAGCCGAGGGAAGTGCCGGCGTCCACGCGGGAGTCTGAACGCATGTCGAAGGCGCTACGGAAGCGAGGGTTTCGCTTCGTGGGGCCCACGATCTGCTACGCGTACATGCAGGGGGCCGGCATGGTGAACGACCACGTCACATCGTGCTTCCGGCACGAGGAAGTCCGTCGGCTGGCGCGCCGTTGAAGCACAGATCGGCCCCGGGCCGGCAGTGGCACGAGGTGCGGCGGGGAAGACCCGGAACCTCGGCCCCCAGCGCCGCCAGCGTCAGATCCGCCAGCACCTCGGCGAACGCCCTGTCGTCGTGCGGGACCCCCACGCGCTCGAACTCGAGGCCGAGTGCCGCGGCTTCCGCCGCCAGTTCCACGTCCAGCTCCATGAGCGTTTCCGACTGCTCATGCATGAAGCTGATGGGGTCGACGAGGACCTTCGACACGCCCGAGAGGCTCTGCAGCGCGGCTTCGATCCCGGGCTGGGTCCAGGCGATCCCGCGGTTCGAGTGGTTCTGGTAGCCGAGCGTCCACGCCGCGACCCCGAGTGCGCGGGCGAGGGTCTCGCACCACTCCTCGACATAGTCCACGTAGCGGGAGCCCTCCTCGACGTAGCGAAGCGGCGTTCCGTGCGCGCTGAACACGAGGCACAGGGCCGGGTCGTTCAGGCTCCAGCCCGCGTCGGCCGCGGTTCGACGGATCGCCGCCGCGCGCAGCCCGACGTAGCCGGGGTGCCGATGCCAGCCCGTGACGCGCCGCACCTCGGGACGCCAGCCGAGCCGGTCGAGCGCCCCGTCGACCTCGGCCAGAGCCGCGACCGAGGTGGACGGGCCGCAGAGGGGGTAAACCGGCACGGCCACGATGGAGGCGGCACCGCGCCCCCTCAGCCCGGCCAGCGCCTCCTCGATTGAGGGGTCGGTGAACTGCATCCCCACCGCGCTGTCCATCGGGCGACCACGAGCATCGAGGGCCTGCTGCAGCGCGTCCGCCTGGGCGGCCGCCTGCCGGTCGAGCGGCGAGCCCCCGATCCGCTTGTAGGCTTCGAGGAGGCCCGGGGTCCGCCGCCGCGCGAGTTCGCGGCTTCGTTCGCGTGCGGCCGCCGGGTCGATGTCCGGTTCCAGTCGCGCGTTGGCGAGGAAGATCCGCTCGAGGAAGCGGGTGACGGCGCCGGGGTCCGGCGTGCCCGGTTCACCGAAGTTCAGGAGCAGGACGGCGGGTCGGGGGGCGGGGCTCGGCATCTGTCGTCATCTCGGGGTCCGTGACGACCCCGCCGGTTACGGGGGGCGGGGCGCGGGGAGGGAACATATCGGCCGCGTCCCCGGCTTGCCCGTCTCGCAACCGCCCGGGAGCTTGCCGCCTCCGGTCGGCGGTCTGAAGGGGGAGGGCATGCGAGTCGGAATCATCGGCGGAGGGATCACCGGGCTGGCGCTCACGCACGCGCTCGCCCGGCTGGGCGTCGACTCGATCCTGTTCGAGAGGTCCGGGGAGGTCGGTGGCGTGATCCGGACCACGCGCCACCGCGGCCGCGTGGTCGAACTCGGCCCGCAGCGGACGCGGCTCGTGGCGCCCGTGCGGCGGCTCGTGGAAGACCTCGAACTCGGCCCGGAGATCCTCGAGGCGAAACCCGGAGCGCGGCTCTTCATCTGGGCGCGCGGGGGGCTGCGCGTCGTGCCGACCCGCCCCGGAGGACTCCTTGCGGGGGACCTGCTGTCACCGGCGGGGCGCGCGCGGGTGGCGCTCGAACCGTTCACCGGTGGGCTCGATCCGGGCGAGTCGGTGGCCCGCTACTTCCGCCGCAAGGGCGGGGGCGAAGCCTACCGGCGGCTGTTCGGGCCGCTCATCTCCGCCACCTTCGGGTCGGATCCGGAGACCATGCCGGCGGGCCGCGTCCTGCCGATACTCCTCGGGTCGCTCGGAGTGAGGCGCAGCCTGCTAGCGGCGGCCCGCCGCTGGAAGCCCGGGGCGTCGCCCTCCGCGTGCACCTTCCGCGCCGGCATGTCGACGCTGCCGTCGGCGATCGCGGCGCGGCACCGGGAGCGGGTGCGGCTTTCGGCCCCCGTCGAGGTACTGCGGCGCTCCGGACGGGGGTTCGAGATCGGGCACGGCGGCGCGCGTCCCGACGCCGAGGTCGTCGACGAAGTCGTCATCACGACGCCGGCGCCCGACGCGGCCCGCCTCCTGCGGACCGTGTCGCCGGAGGCCGCCGACCGGCTCTCCCGGCTACGGTACAACCCGATCGTCGTGTGCCCGCTCGACGTCGAGGGGGCGGGGGAGGGGTTCGGCTTCCAGGTCGCGTTCGGCGAACGCTGGCGCACTCGCGGCGTCACGTGGAACGCGTCGCTCTTCGGGCGCGAGGGCGTCTGCACCGCCTACCTCGGGGGTGGTCTCGATCCCGAGGTCGCCGGCTGGGACTCCGCTCGTCTCGAGTCGACGGCCGCCGCCGAGTACGAGGCGATCCACGGGGCGGCGGCGGCCCCGATCCGCACGGCGCGGCCGCGGCTGCCGGCGTACGACGACTCGTGGGCGGCGCTCGACGGTCTCGAACTCCCCCGCGGGATCACGCTCGCGGCCGGCTACACCGGGCGCCTGGGCATCTCGAGTCGTATCGCCGAAGCCGAGGCCGTCGCCCTGCGAATCGCCGCGAAACGGTAAGGCCGCGTTCCCGCGGGAACGTCCCCGGACGCTCTCTCGGCGTCAGCCCGGCGGGCTCCAGCGGTGCACTTCATCGACCACGGCAGCGATCACGCGGGGGTCGGAATCGGGGTGCAGGCCGTGCCCAAGGTTGAAGATGTGCCCCGGCCGTCCCCCGGCGCGGCGCAGGACGTCGCGCGTCCCGGCCCGAGCCGCTTCCTCGCCGGCCAGGATGCGGGCGGGGTCGAGGTTTCCCTGGATCGCGCGTTCCGTGCCGATTCGCTCCCACGCTTCGTCCAGGGGCAGGCGCCAGTCGACCCCGATCGCGTCTCCGCCGGCCTCCGCGAAGGCCGGGTGCGCGGCGCCGTAGTGCACGGTCGGAATTCCGCGCTCGGCAAGTCGCTCCAGGAGACGCCGGGAATGGGGAAGCACGTGGGCTCGATAGCTGTCGGGATCGAGGACGCCACACCACGAGTCGAACACCTGGATCGCGCCGGCGCCGGCTTCGTGCTGCGCGATGGCGAACTCGGCGAGGTGTTCGGCCCAGAAACCGGCCAACCGGTCCCACAACCCGGGCCTACGGAGCATGAAGCCCCGCAGTTGCGCGAGGCGGCTGTCGCGCGGCCCGCGGGCCAGGTATGAGCAGAGAGTGAACGGCGCCCCGACGAAGCCGATCACGGGCCGCTCCGCGTCGGCCGCGAGCAGGCGGATCGCCTCGAGCACGAAGTCGAGACGCTCCCGCGGGTCGAAGGGACGCAGCCGGTCCACGTCCTCGAGCCCCCCCCACGGAGGCAGGGGGACGGGTCCCACGCCGGGACGGAGTTCCACCTCGACCCCGGCCGCCTCGAACGGCGTCGACAGATCCATGAACAGGACCAGCGCGTCCACGTCGAAGTAAGCCAGCGGCAGCCGCGTGACGTGCGCCGCCGCTTCCGGATCGCGGACGAGTTCGAGGAAACCGCGCTCCCGCCTCAGCTCGCGGTACGCGGGGAGGGAACGGCCGGCCTGCCGCATGAACCACACGGGAGTCCGTTCCACGGGTTCGCGCGACAGCGCGCGGAGAAGGAGATCGTTCATTGCCCGCCGATCTACGGCGGCCACCCTTGAGGCGCAAACCGGCGGGTTGGACCCGTGCGTGCGCGGGCGTAGCTTGCGGTGCCGGAACCCGGGTCCATCACAGTGGAGCGATCATGAACCGCCGCGCCGCCCGCACGCTGCTGTGTGCCGTCACCCTCGGAATCGTCAGTTCACCGCCTCTGTCCGCGCAGGAGGGGGCGCAGAACCAGAGCTTCGACATCGTGCTGCGCGGGGGGCGGGTGCTGGACGGCACGGGGAACCCGTGGTTCCGCGCGGACATCGGGATCCGGGGCGGCCGGATCGCCGCGGTCGGGGATCTGTCGAACGCGACCGGCGAGCGCGTGATCGAACTCGACGGGCGGTACGTCGTCCCCGGATTCGTCGACATCCACTCGCACGCGGACGACGACCTCGACGCGGCGGGAGACGCCGGGAGCGAGGGCGCGCGCCGCCGCGCGGCCCCCAACCTGGTGAGCCAGGGCGTCACCACCGTCGTGGTCAACCAGGACGGCGGGTCCCCGTGGCCGATCGCGGACCAGCGCGCGCGCCTCGAGTCGCGCGGCCACGGGCCGAACGCGGCGCTCATGGTCGGCCACAACACGATCCGCGGCATGGCGCTCGGCGACGACTTCATGCGGCCCTCGACGCCGGCCGAGGTCGAGCGCATGACGGAACTGGTCGAGCAGGGGATGGCGGAGGGCGCGTACGGCCTCAGCGCGGGGCTCGAGTACGTGCCCGGGATCTGGAGCGAGACCTCCGAACTCTTCCCGCTCGTCGAGGCGGCGGGGCGCGGGAGGCGGCGTCTACATCGTGCACGAGCGCAGCTCCGGGATGACGCCGATGTGGTTCTGGCCGAGCCAGGACGATCCCGGCCCCCCGACCATGATCACGACGGTGCTCGAAGACATCGAGGTCGCCGAGCGCACGGGCGTCACGACGGTGGCGACCCACATCAAGGCCCGGGGCTCGGACTTCTGGGGCGCGGGGCGGGCCCTCGTGGAGCTGATCGAGCGGGCGCGGGCGCGCGGCGTCCCGATCTGGGCCGACCAGTACCCGTACAACACCACGGGCAGCGACGGGAATACGGTCCTCCTCCCGCGCTGGATCTTTCCCGGGGGCGGGTCCGGCGGCGGCGGGCCGGGGGGGCAGGGCGCGGCGGTGGACTTCGCGGCGTCGCTCCGCGAGGCGCTCTCGGACCCGGACCGCGGGGAACAGGTCCGCCTCGACATCGAGCACGAGATCGGGCGCCGGGGAGGTCCGGAGAACCTCGTCATCATGGACCATCCGGATGAGACCCTGATCGGGAAGACGGTGGCGGAACTCGCCGCCGAGTGGGACGCGTTCCCCGTCGACGTGGCGATCCGGCTGCAGCTCGAGGGTGACCGCGGGCGGGCGGGCGGGGCCCGCGTGCGCGGTTTCTCGCTGTCGGAGATCGACGTGGAGGAGTTCTCGGCCCACCCGTGGCTGGTGACGGCCTCCGATGCCGGGATCGCGCTCCCCGGAGACGGGCCGGTCCACGCGCGCTTCTACGGCACCTTCCCGCGGAAGATCAAGCGTTACGCGATGGACCTGGGCGTCCTTTCGGTGGAGAGTGCGGTCCGATCGATGACGACGCTCCCGGCCCAGGTGCTCGGGCTGCGCGACCGCGGGCTGCTCCGCGAAGGGCTGGTGGCCGACATCGCGGTCCTCGACCTCGATGAACTCCAGGACAACGCGACGTTCTTCGAGCCGCACCAGTACGCCTCGGGCGTGGACTACGTACTCGTAAACGGCACCTTCGTGGTCGATGACGGTGAGCTGACATACGCGTTGCCCGGGGTGGTCCTCACGCCGGACAACGCGGGCGGATCGGGCCGTGGCGGGGGTCCGGGATGCTGACGGGGCGCGGGGCGGTCGCCCTCCTCGCGCTGTCCGGGCTGGGTTGCGGGACGGGCGGCGAGGTGCCCGACGCGGCCGGGGGGGAGACGGCGAATCGCCCCGAGGCGGCGACGGGCTCCGTGGCCGAGGTGCCTTCGGGGGCGAAGCGAGCGCCCGACGACGCGTTCCGCACCCTGGAGGGCGGCGAGGCGAGCCTCCACGACCTGCGGGGCAACGTGGTCGTCGCGAACCTGTGGGGCACCTGGTGCCTCCCGTGCCGCGATGAGCTGCCGGAACTCGTGGAGCTGGCCCGGTCCTACGCCGGCCGGCCCGTCATCGTCCTCGGACTCGCCGTCGAGTCCGGCGACCCGGAGGAGATCCGCGATTTCCTCGCCGACTTCGGCGCCGACTACCCCAACTGGATGCTCGGGATGGACGACGCCGTCGCCACGTTCGAGGCCGTGGGCTTCCCGACCACCCTGATCGTGGACGCCGAAGGGTGGATCCGGAAGGCGCTTCTCGGTCCCCAGACCGTCGAATCGCTGGGGGAGGAGATCGAAGCCCTCCTCCCCTGACGCCGGAAGTGTCGGGTAATGATCGGGTTGCATGATTGAAGGGGGGGGGGGGGTAGGATGTGCTCCCGAGACTGTCGGCCTGTACAGGTGCCGACGAGACAAGTCGGTCCGAGCGACCGGCGAAACCGAAGGGAGCATGCTCGATGACCGGAATCAGCAAGATCGTCCGACCCGTGATCCTCTCCATCCTCATGGTCTTGACTGGCGCCGTCGGCGACGCTCAAGCCGGCACCTGCGACGACGACTGTCCCTTCGATTCGGCCGGATCCTTTACCCATTGCGACGATGAGGATCTCGGGCCCATCAGGTGCAACTACAGCGACACCCACTACTACGCCAGCTTCGGAGGGAGCTGTTGAGGTCGTTTCTTTCGTCCGGGCCTTCGCGGCAGCTTCGGCCCCCGAAGAGGGGAAAGTTGCCGCGGCGGCTCTCGGGTGTCGCGAGCGCCGGGCTTATGTGCCTCGGCTTGGCATCGTGCGGCGGGGGCTCCGAAGGCCCGGATCGATCCCTCTCCCGTCCCTACGTTCTGGAGCACGTGCGCACGATCGTGCGACAGGACGCGAGTGAGGCTACGGCTTGGCTGGGGCGGCTGAGGGATCTCCGCCACGACCCCGCGTCGGGCCATCTCCTGGGCGTGGATATCGATGACCAGCTCATCGTGGAATTCACGACCGGCGGGGAATTCGCGGGGGTTTTCGGGCGTTACGGAGAGGGCCCCGGAGAGCTGCGGAATGTTGAGGCCTTCGAGGTCACGGGGCACCACGTGGTGGTGCTGGACCGTGGAAACGGGAAGCTCGTAGTCTTCGACCGCTCCACCCGCTGGATGGTGACCGAGGTGCCTCTCAACCGCGGGACTTTGGACCTGACGATGCTGGACGATACGCTGGTTGCCGTCATGCCCGGCCCCGAGGGCACGCTGTACGAGCGGATCGGGATCGACGGGCGGATCGCAGGCGCCTTCGGCGACGGGGGCTTCGTCGGCAGCTCCTGCGGCCGGTGTTCGATCACGAACATCGGCGAGGGGTTGCTGGCCGTCGTGAAACCGGAGTTGCCCGAGGGGCGCATCTATCGACTCGATGGAACCCTGTTCGATGCGTTCGGTTTCGGCGAACTCGACCATGTCCTGAACGACTGGCGGGTTGACTTCCAGGAGACGCTGCGCCGGGCGTCCGGCATGGTCGCCGCCGGGGGCGGAGGACGGATCGCGGCGGGCCGGTATTGGGCTGGAGTGGACACCGGAGCCCTTCGCGACGGTTCCTTCTTCGCGAGCGCGATCCCGGAGAATATGGAGGTGAACCCGGCGGAACTATGGGTGCTCGACCGCCACGGGAAGGTCCGGGAACGATACGTCTTCGATCGTCCACTGATCGGAATCTCGACCGCCTCGTTCCCCAGGGTATTCGGGCTCGGCCTGAGCCACGAGTTTGGCGTATACGAGTACCGTCTGCCCGCCAAAGACGAGTAGCATCGGACATTCGACTTTCCTGCCTACGCACGACGACTCGGCGTCGCGCGGAGAAGTCCGTCCCCAACCGGGTGCCGATTCGGCTCACGTCAGCTGCTGGCCTTCGTAGAGGCGGCGGTAGAGGGCGCAGCGGTCGATCAGGACATCGTGCGGGCCGATGTCCACGAGCCGCCCCCGGTCCAGGACCAGCAGGCGGTCGGCGCGGCGCACGGTGCGCAGGCGGTGGGCGATGATGACCGTCGTGCGTCCGACCGAGGCCGCCTGCAACGCCTCCTCCACCAGCGCCTCGCTTTCCGCGTCGAGACCGCTCGTCGCCTCGTCGAGGATGAGAATCTCGGGTTCCTTGAGGAGGACGCGTGCGATCGCGATCCGCTGCCGCTGGCCGCCCGAGAGCCGCACGCCACGCTCGCCGACCATTGTCTCGTAGCCGTCCGGCAGCCGCTCGATGAACTCGCGCGCGTGCGCCGCCGCCGCGGCCGTCTCGATCGCCGCGTGGTGCGCGTCCGGCCGGGCGTAGGCGATGTTCTCCGCGATCGTCCCGGCGAAGAGCGGGTGGTCCTGCGGGACGACGCCGATCCGTGACCGGAGCTCCGCGAGGGCGCACTCGCGCACGTCCACCCCGCGCACCCGCACCCCCCCTCGCGTGACATCCCAGAAGCGGGGGATGAGCGAGGCGAAGGTCGTCTTCCCGGCGCCGCTCGGGCCCACGAGTGCGACGACCTCGCCCGGAGCGATCGTCGCGTCGATCGCCTCCAGCGCCCAGGGCTCTGTCTCTCCGTAGCGGAAGGACACGGCGTCGAAGGCGATCTCCGGCGGTCCGTGGCCCGCGAGTGACCTGGGGTCGGCCGGTTCGACGATCGTGCTCTCGCGATCGAGCAGGTCGAACACGCGGCGCGCGGCGCCCTGCGCCTCCTGGTACGAGCCCCAGAGCGAGGCCAGCGCCATGATGGCCGCCGCCACGGAGAAGGCGTAGAGGAGGAACGACACGAGCTGCCCGGCCGTGATCTGGTCCGCGAGCACGAGCCGCCCTCCCTGCCAGAGGACGATCACGACGCCGCCGAACGCGACGACCGTAAGAACCCCGAACAGCACGGCGCGCACGATGGCCCGCGAGAGCGCCGCCTCGAGCGCGGCGTCGATTCCGGCCCGGTAGCGGGCGCGCTCCCACCTCTCCCGGACGAAGCTCTGGACGATCTCGATCTGGCCGAAGGCCTCGTCCGCGACCGCGTGCGCCTCGGCGAGCCGATCCTGCACCTCGGTGCTCCGGCGGCGGAGCAGCCGCCCGAGCGCGAAGCCGGCGAGCACGACGATGGGGGCCACCGCCAGCGTCGTCAGCATGAGTTGCCAGTGGAGGAACGTGAGCAGCACGAGCGCACCGACCAGAAAGAGGATCTGCCGCACGAGTTCGGCGATCTGGTGCCCCATGATCTGCTGGAGCGTCGAACAGTCGGAGGCGAGCCGCGAGGTGAGTTCGCCGCTCGCACGCCCCGCGTGGAATCCGGGGGAGAGCCCGACCAGCTTCGAGAACAGTTCGTCGCGCAACTGGGTCACGACGCGCTCTCCGGTCGCCCCCAGCCAGTACGTCTCCCCGAAGTTGAACAGGCCCTGGAGTGCGAAGAGTCCCAGCAGCCCCAGCGCGATCGCGCCCAGGAGCGCCGCATCTCCGTCGCCGAACGCCGCGTCCATCAGGTAGCGCACGACGAGAGGGAAGACGAGGCCGATGGCGGTGCTGAAGAGGAGACAGATCCCGGCACCGACGAGGGCCGGCCGATGAGCCCGCAGCCGCGGGGCGAGCCGCTTCAGCGCGAACAGAGAAATCCGTCGTCCGGAGTCCGACATCGCGCTTGGCCTCTCCACCGCCCCCGTCTATCTTCCGCGCCCCGGTGACTCCGGGAGGAGCCGGAAGTTCGCACGGGCCACGAGACCGGCGCAACGCGCCGCGGAGAGCTTGAAGACACCGCCCCTCAGCCGAATCCAATCACCGCGCCGCGCCCGAATCCTCGCGGCCTGGCTGCTCGTCGGCTGCGCGCTCGTCGCATCGACGCTCATCCTCGGAGGGGTCACACGGCTCACCGGGTCGGGCCTCTCGATGGTCGACTGGGAGCCGGTCAGCGGCGTCGTCCCGCCGTTCAGCGCCGAGGCCTGGGAGCGGGAGTTCGCGGCCTACCAGGCCTCGCCGGAATACCGGCTCGTGAACCGGGGGATGTCCCTCGCGGAATTCAAGCGCATCTTCCGGTTCGAGTACGCGCACCGGCTGCTGGGGCGCGTGATCGGGCTCGTCTTCATCGTGCCCTTCGCGGTGTTCCTGTGGCGACGGATCATCCCGCGATCGATGGTCCCTCGGCTCCTGATCATCTTCGCGCTCGGGGGGGCGCAGGGGCTGCTCGGCTGGTGGATGGTGCAGAGCGGGCTCGTCGATGTCCCGCGCGTGAGTCCCTACCGCCTCACCGCGCACTTGGCGCTCGCGGTCCTCGTCTACGCACTCTCGCTGTGGACCGCGCTCGCGCTGCTGAGACCCGAGGACGGGGCCGCGGCCTCCGACCGGGGATCAGGTGGGAGGCCGGGGCGCTGGTCGGCCGTCGTCCTCGGCCTCGCCGCGCTCACCATGCTCTCGGGTGGTTTCGTGGCGGGGCTCGACGCCGGGCTCGTCCACAACACATTTCCCAGGATGGGGTCCGACTGGATCCCGCCCGACCTCTTCGCGGCCAGCCCCTGGTGGCTCAACCTGTTCGAGAACCGGACCACGGCGCAGTTCGATCACCGCGTCCTGGCGATGCTGCTGCTGGTCGGGGTGACGGCCCTGTGGTGGGCGTGCGCGCGGCGCGCGGGAGGGGCGGCGATGAAGTGGGCGCACGCGGGCTTCGCGGCCGTATGGGTGCAGGCGGTGCTGGGGGTCGCCACGCTCCTCCTCTTCGTCCCCATCCCCCTCGCGGTGCTCCATCAGGCGAACGCGCTCGTCCTCTTCACCGCGCTCCTGGGCCTGACCTTCGAACTGCGGCGCTGCTAGACCGCCTCCAGCAGAGCCACGTGGCCGAGACCGCCGGCGGCGCAGACGCTGACGATGGCCCGCGTCCCGGCCGGCCGGGACGCGAGTTCGACCACCGTCTGAGAGAGGATGCGCGCCCCCGTGGCGCCGAAGGGATGACCGAGAGCGACGCTGCCCCCGTTCGGGTTGATGCGCTCCCGCGGGAACGCGCCGAGACCGTCCTTCGCCGGCGAGCGCGCCGCGAGCCACTCCGGACTCTCGAGCGCGGCCACCGTGCACAGGACCTGCGCGGCGAACGCCTCGTGGATCTCCCACAGCCCGATGTCGTCCAGCGACAGCCCGTGGCGGTGCAGCAACCGTGCGATTGCGATCGCGGGGGCGATGAGGAGTCCTTCCCGCTCCGGGTCGATCGCCGCCTGGCTCCAGTCGAGGAGTCTCGCCCGGGGCAGGGCCTCGGGAAGCGTCGACAGACCCGCTTCCGAGGCGACCCAGCACGCCGCCGCCCCGTCGGTGAGCGGTGACGAGTTGCCGGCCGTGAGCGTCCCCGCCGAGCGGGAGAACGCGGGGCGAAGGCCGGTGAGCTTCTCCAGCGAGGTGCCGGAGCGGGGCAGCGTGTCGCCGTCCACCGGGAAGGTGCCGGGGGTCACGAGGAGGGATCGGAAGAACTTCCCCCCGTCCCGGGTGGCCCCCTCGTGGCTCGCGAGCGCGAGGCGGTCCTGTGCCTCCCTCGGGATCCCCCATTCCCGCGCCATCTCCTCGGTGTGCTCACCCATCGTCTTCCCGGTCGTGCGCTCCGCCACGGCGGGCACCGTGATGCGGAGGTCGCGCGGGCGGATGTCGCCCAGCGTCCGGACCATGCGGGGGAAGCTGCCCGCGCGCCCGGCCCACCGGATCTTCCTGCTGAGCCCCTGCGAGAGTCCGATCTGAGTGTGGCTCATCGACTCGACGCCGCCGCAGAGCACGAGGTCCGCTCTCCCGGCCCCGACCTGTCCGGCCGCGTGGGTGGCGGCGGCGAGCGAAGTCGCGCACGCCTGGACGATGCCCTGCGCCGGCACGCCGGGGTACAACCCCGACTCGAACCAGACCTCCCGGCCCCAGTTACTCACGGTGAGGGAGGGGATGACGGCGCCCCACAGGACGAGGTCGATCCGCGCCGCGGCATCCCGGCCCGGTCCGCGGTCGCCCGCGACCGTTTGCTGGATGACCGGTGCGGACAGGGCGAGGCCGTCGAAGCGCGCCAGTTCACGATCCATCTTCGTGAACGGGGTGCGCAGGCCGGGGAGGACGAAAGCCGAACCGGGATTCATGCGTGGCATCCTATCGAACGTCCTCCCAAGATGGAACGTGTCGCGGCGGCCGCCGCCTGATTGGAAAGGGAGCACAGATGACCGTACGGGTGAGGTTCGCCCCCAGCCCCACGGGGTTTCTGCACGTCGGCGGGGCGCGCACCGCGCTGTTCAACTGGCTCTTCGCGCGAGGGGAGGGGGGCGTCTTCCTCCTCCGCGTGGAGGACACGGACCGGGCGCGCTCGCGTCCGGAGCACACGCAGGCGATCCTCGACGGCCTCGACTGGCTGGGGCTGGACCTGGACGAGGGCCCGGTGTTCCAGGCCGACGGAATCGATCGTCACCGGGAGGACGCGTACCGCCTCCTGGAGCAGGACGCCGCCTACCGCTGCTTCTGTACGGCGGACGAACTCGCGCGCCGCCGCGAGGAGGCGAAACAGGCCGGCTCCGGGTATGGGTACGACGGCCGCTGCGGTCGTCTGGACGCCGCCACCTCGGGCGCGCGCGCCGAGGCGGGCGAGCCGTTCGCGCTGCGCGTCGGGGTGCCGGGGGAGGCGATCGGCTGGGAGGACATGATTCACGGCCCCATGTCGTTCCCGGCCGGCTCGATCGACGATTTCATCGTCCTCCGCTCCGACGGCACACCTGTCTACAACCTTGCCGTCGTCTCCGATGACGCCCATGCCCGGATCTCGCATGTCGTTCGCGGGGATGATCATATCTCGAATACGCCGAAGCAGATTCTCCTCTATCGGGCGCTCGGGGCACCGCTCCCCGCCTTCGGGCACGTGCCGCTGATCCTCGGATCCGACGGCAAGCGACTCTCGAAGCGTCACGGGGCCATGTCCGTCCTCGCCTACCGCGACGAGGGCTACCTGCCCGAAGGGATGGTGAACTTCCTCGCGCTCCTGGGCTGGTCTCCAGGGGACGACCGCGAGCGGTTCGATGTGGGCGGTCTCGTCGAGGCCTTTTCGATCGAGCGCGTGCTCCGAAAGAGCGCCGTGTTCGATGTCGACAAGCTCGGGTGGCTGAACGGGCGGCACATCGCCGCGTCGCCGCCGGCCGTTCTGGCCCACCCCGTGATCGGGATCCTGCGCGCGGAGGCCCGGGAGGCGGGCTTGCGTCTGGCCGAGACGCACCCGGAACTCGATGCGTCGGCCGACCGCCTCGCGGCGATCATCGACCTCGTGAAGGGGCGTCCGCGCACGCTCCCCGCGCTGGCGCGGCAGGTGTCTCCCTTTTTCGCGGCCTCGGTCCGCTACGAACCGGACGCGGTGCGCCGTTTCTGGAAACGCCCCGCGGAGACCGCCGAACACCTGCGACAGCTGGCGGTGCGGCTCGCGGAGGAAGCCTCCTTCCGCGACGTCGAGACGCTGGAGGCCGAGGTCCGGGGGGTGGCGGCCCGGCTCGGTGTGGGGGCCGGGCGCGTCATCAACCCCCTCCGCGTCGCGCTCATGGGGCAGGCGGTGAGTCCCGGGATCTTCGAGGTACTCGGGGCGATGGGGCGCGAGCGCGTCCGGGCCCGACTCGAGGCGGCCGTCCGTTTCCTCGAGGCGGAGGCGGAGGGGGTGACCGCGTGACCGGCACGCCGCCTTTCGGCCCCGCCGACCACGAGGCGCGCATGCGACGGGCGCTCGAGCTGGCGGCCCGCGGCGGCGCGCGCGGGGAGGTGCCCGTGGCCGCCCTCGTCGTCGACCCGGAGGGCCGGATCGCGGCCGAGACGCACAACCGCACGCGGGAGCTTGCCGACCCCACGGCCCACGCGGAGGTCCTCGCGCTGCGTGCCGCGGCCGCGAAGCTCGGCGACTGGCGCCTCGAGGGCTACACCCTCTACGCCACCCTGGAACCGTGCGCGATGTGCGCGGGGGCTGCCGTGCTGGCTCGCGTAGGGACCCTCGTGTTCGGCGCGCCGGATCCCAGGGCGGGGATGTGCGGATCGGTCGAGAACCTGGCGCAGGATTCGCGGCTCAACCACCGGGTCGAACTCGTCGCCGGCGTCCTCGCGGGGGAGTCGGCGCGCCTCCTGCGGAATTTCTTTCGCGCGCGCCGGTAAAGCGCGGCGACCGGGCGGGTGGCGGGTCAGGCGCGGGCGGGAACGGGCCTCCCGACGAAACGCATGACGGCGAGCAGGCCCCCGATCCCGAGGACGTACGCGACCCAGGTGGGCAGCCCGTACGACGTGCCGACGTGCCCGAAGAGCATCGCCGCCGCGGCCACGATGAGTGCGTACGGAAGCTGCGTACGCACGTGGTCCATGTGATCGCACGCCGACGCCATCGAACTCAGGACCGTCGTGTCCGAGATCGGCGAGCAGTGGTCGCCGAAGATCGATCCGGCGAGGACCGCACTGATCGAACTCACGAGGAGCCCGCCTCCCGCCCCCGTCTCGAAGCCGGCCGCTCCGCCGAGGGCGACGATGAGCGGTACGACCAGCGGGAGCAGGATGCTCATCGTCGCCCACGAGGTCCCGGTGCAGAAGCTCACGACCGCCGCCGTCGCGAAGGTGAGGACGGGTACCAGTTCGGGGGCGAGGCTGCCCTCGAGCACCTGCGTGAGGTACTGCGCCGTGGCGAGCTGGTTCGTCACCTCCCCGAGCGACCAGGCCAGGGTCAGGATCACGAACCCCATCGTCATGGCGCGGATCCCGGCGAGCCAGCCTTCCAGCGCCTCTTTCAGCGAGAGGATCCTCTGCGACGTCGCCAGCCCGATCGCGACGATGCAGCCGGAGAGCGAGCCCCACAGGATCGCCTTGAACGGGTCCGCCGCCCCGAACGTGTCCCAGATCGAGGCGCCCGTCCCCGCCCCGCTGCGGCCATCGAAGTACAGCCCGAGGAGGACGACGACGACGACCGTGACGACGGGGATGGCCGCGTTGTACCAGCGCAGGGGAACCCCCTCCGGCGCGTCGAGTCCCGTCTCCTCCGTGTTGACCATGAGCTGCGACCCGGGACGAAAGACGCCGCCTCCGGTACGCGCCCGCGTCTCCGCCGCGTGCATGGGGCCGAGGTCCCGTTGGGTCACGATGACCAGGGCGACCATGAACAGGGCGAGGATGGGATAGAAGAGGAACGGGATGCTGCTCAGGAAGACCGTGAACGGACTCGCCGCGGCGAGGGCTCCGGCCAGCGCGGGGTCGGGGGTTTGTTCGGCGGCAATGCGCAGCCCGTCGCGGATCAGGGAAATCTCGAACCCGACCCAGGTCGAAACGAAGACGATCGTCACCACCGGCGCCGCGGTGGAATCCACGAGGTAGGCCAGCTTCTCGCGCGACACCTTCAGCTTGTCCGTGATGGGACGGAAGGTGTTCCCGACGATGAGCGTGTTCGCGTAATCGTCGAAGAAGATGCCGAGGCCCGCGAAGAAGGTGGCCAGTTGCGCGCGCCGCGGCGTGGTGGCCAGCGGGCGCACGGCCTCGACGATCCCGCGCGTTCCTCCGGAGCGGGAGATGACGCCCACCATGGCGCTCAGGAGCGCCGAAAAGATCAGGATCGAGGCGTTGTCGGCGTCGGCCAGCGACGGAACGATGAAGGTGTCGATCGACCGCCACAGTCCGGCCAGGGGATTGAGCCCGGCGACGAAGAAGCCGCCGAGCCATATCCCGAAGAAGAGCGACACCACGACGTGGCGGAAGATGAGCGCGAGGGCGATGGCGATGAGCGGCGGCAGGAGGCTGATCCAGCCCGGGAACCGCGGCGGGTCGACCGTTTCGCTTGCCGAGCCCTGATCCGCCTCGATCTGCACGGTGAGGGGCAGCCCTTCGCCCGCAACGCGGAGTCCGTCCACGTTCGTCTCGGCCCGGATCGGCAGGTCTCCGGCGGCGAGTTCGCGCCCGTCGGCCGAGAGGACGCGATAGCGGGCGTTCTCTCCGTCCTCGGTGCGCAGCGCCAGCGAGAACGGCACGTTGGTGAGGACGACGGCGGGGCCGTCCACGGTGAGGGCGGGGCCTTCCTGCGCGAGCGCCGCGCGTGGCGATAGCCCCAGCGCCGCGAGCCCCAGGGCCGCGAGCCCCAACCCCGCGCGCCGCGAAACGTCGGATCGGATTCGCATGCCCGAACCTACCCGAGGCGTCGCGGGAGGGCTATACTGCCGCCCGATCGAGGCCGACCGGCAGCCCGTGGCGCGATGGATCGCCGCTCGAATGCAGCGGGGCTCTTGCCACGGGCTGCTAAGCGCCGCGCCGCCGTACCGGATCGACCGAAGCCGAGACCAAACTGACGCAAAACGTCCTCGACGAGGCCGCTGCCAGGACCCTGCTGGCGGATCTCTCCGCGCAGCTCGAGCGGGCCATCGAGCCCGCCGCCCGCCTCATCCTCGTCGGCATCCGCCGTCGCGGGGATGCCATCGCGGCGGAGATCGGTCGTCACCTCGAACCCTCGCGCGGGCCGGTCCCGATCGGTTCGCTCGACATCACGCTCTACCGGGACGACTTCGGGCAGGTCGGTGCGCTTCCTGTCGTGGGGACGACCGAGATTCCCGAGTCCATCCAGGATGCGCACGTCGTGATCGTCGATGATGTGCTCCACACCGGGAGGACGATCCGGGCGGCGCTCAACGAACTGTCGGACTTCGGGCGGGCCCGCTGCATCCAGCTCTGCGTCCTCGTGGACCGGGGCGGGCGCCAACTGCCGATCCAGCCCGACTACGTCGGACGGGTGATCGATCTCGGTCCCGACCAGGATGTCGCGGTGCGCGTGGCGGACACGGACGGGGCCTGGGGCGTCGATGTGGTCGACGTGAACGGCTCCGCCCCGGAGGAGGAAGCATGACGACCGGGGGCAGGGACCTCGGCCTCGGGAAGGACCTCGTCGGCCTCGAGTCGCTGAGCGGCGCCCAGATCGAGGCGATCCTCGACACCGCGGAGCCGTTCAAGGAGATCAGCGAGCGGAAGATCAAGAAGGTGCCTGTCCTCCGCGGGCAGACGATCGTCAACCTCTTTCTCGAGCCGTCAACGCGGACCCGCATCAGCTTCGAGTTCGCCGAGAAGCGGCTCTCGGCCGACACCGTCAACATCTCGGCGACCGGCTCGTCCGTGCAGAAGGGCGAAACGCTCGTCGACACGGCGCGAAACCTCGAGGCGATGCGGATCCACATGGTCGTCGTCCGTCACGGTTCGTCCGGGGCGGCCAAGTTCCTCGCCGACCGCATCCCCTCGAACGTCATCAATGCCGGCGACGGGCAGCACGAGCATCCGACCCAGGCCCTGCTCGACCTGCTCACGATCCGGGACCGGTTCGGCGCGATTGCCGGGCGGCGCGTCTGCATCGTCGGCGACATCCGGCACTCGCGCGTCGCGCGGTCGAACATCTGGGGTCTCGTGAAGTGCGGCGCCGAGGTGGCCGTGTGCGGGCCGCGTACGCTGATCCCCGCCGGCATCGAGGAACTCGGGGTCCAGCGGCTGGACGCGATCGAGGAAGCGATCGAGTGGTGCGACGTGCTGTACGTGCTGAGACTCCAGCTGGAGCGGATGGAGGGGGGCTACGTCCCCTCGCTGCGGGAGTACAATCGGGTGTTCGGGGTCAGTTCCGAGCGGCTGGCGCGCGCCCCGGACGAGATGGTCGTGCTCCACCCCGGGCCCATGAACCGGGGGGTCGAGATCGACTCCGACGTGGCGGACGGCCCGCGTTCGGTCATCCTCCCGCAGGTGACGAACGGCGTAGCGGTTCGCATGGCCGTCCTCTATCTGCTCGCCGGCGGTCGCCCGGAACTGGCGGAATCCGCCAAGGTGGGGGGCGCGTGAGCCGCTCGCTCCTTCTCGCCGGCGGACGGGTGATCGACCCGTCCGCGGGTACGGACGATGTACTCGACGTCCTCGTGGAGGACGGGCGGATCGCGGCCGTGGCGCGGGGGATCGCCGGGCCGGACGGGGTTCCGCGGGTCTCGGCGGAAGGGCTCGTCGTCGCCCCCGGGCTGATCGACGTGCACGTCCACCTGAGGGAGCCGGGGGCCGAACACAAGGAGACGATCCGCTCCGGAGCCCGGGCGGCGGCGGCCGGCGGCTTCACCACGGTGTGGGCGATGCCGAATACGGATCCGCCGCTGGACGATCCCGCCGCCGTGGGCTTCGTGCGCGAGGAGGCACGGCGCTGGGCGCGGCAGGGAGAGGGCGGCGCGCGTGTCAGCCCGGTGGGTGCCGCATCGCGGGGTCTCGCGGGCGTGCAGATGACGGAGATCGGCGGCCTCGTGGAGGCCGGTGCCGTCGCCGTCACCGACGACGGGCACCCGATCCATGACCCGTCGCTCATGCGGAGGCTGCTGGAGTACACCCAGTCGTTCGACATCCCCGTACTCCAGCACGCGGAGGACATGGCGCTCTCGGCCGGCGGCGTGATGAATGAAGGGGCCGTGGCCACGGCCCTCGGACTGCGAGGGATTCCCAACGCGTCGGAGGCGACCGTGGTCGCGCGGGACATCTATCTCGCCGAACTCACCGGCGGGCACGTGCATATCCAGCACGTCTCGACCTGTGAGGCCGTCGACCTCATCCGGCGCGCGCGCGAGCGCGGGGTTCGCGTCAGCGGGGAGGTCACGCCTCACCACCTGACCCTCACCGAGGAAGCGGTGCGGGGGTATCGGACGGAGGCCAAGATGAACCCCCCCCTCCGCTCGGAAGCCGACCGGCTCGGCGTTCGCCAGGGGGTCATCGACGGCGTCATCGAGTGCATTGCGACGGATCACGCGCCGCACCACTACGAGGAGAAGGAACGGGAATTCGACGATGCACCTTTCGGCATCGTCGGTCTCGAGACCGCGCTGGCGGTCTGCATCGGCGAACTCGTAACCCCCGGAGATCTTCCGCTCCCCCGGCTCATCGATCGCATGTCGACGGCCCCCGCTCGTACGATGGGGATCGACGGGGGTACGTTGCGCCCCGGCAGTCCCGCGGACATCGTCGTGTTCGACCCGCAGGACGAGTGGACCGTCGACTCGGCCGGCTTCCGCTCGCGAAGTCGTAATACGCCCTTCGAGGGCTGGGAGGTGAGGGGTCGGGTGCGACGCACCATCGTAGGTGGTGAGACCCGGTACGAACGGCGGTGAGCGCCGAAAAGGTGGAAGAGGGCATGACGGACCCGGATTCCGCAGTCCCGCAGGAAGTTCGCCGGCTGGCGGAGGCGTCGGAGGAGATCCTCCGGTGGATCGAACGTCTCAAGGATCGCGCCCTGGAAGCGCGGCCGGAGGTCGTGGAGAGGATCCGCCGGGACTACCAGGTCCGGCTTCGGTCGGCGGACACCCGGCTCGCCGCGCAGCGTCCGCTGCTCGTCGAGATCGTCTCCGAGCGGGAAGCCTTGCAGGAGTCGCTGCGCGCGGAGATGGGGGCACACGCGTCGCACCTCGAGGAAATCGAACTGCGGCACGAGGTCGGGGAGTTCAGCGAAGCCGAGCTGAAGGCGCGACGGGCGCCGATCGAACGGGAGCTGGCGGATCTCGGCATGCGTATCGAGAGAGAGAAAGAGATGATCGCCATGTTGTCCGGCGTCATCGAACGCACCACCGCCCCCGAGGCCGAACCCGCGATCGACACCGAACCCGTGATCGAAGCCGAAGCTGAAGTCCACGCCGCGGCTGAAGTCGACCGCGCGTCGGAAGTCGACCCCGAGCCGGAGGTTGACCCCGAAGCGGTGGCGGACGAAGACGAAGGAGAGCCGTCGTCCGACGCGGCCGGGGCCGGGAGCGAGTTCGCGGACGAACTCGACTTCCTGGAGTCGCTGTCGCTGGGGGAGACCGGTCCCTTCGACGCGGTTTCCGCCATGCTGGATGAAGAGGAGAGGTCGGACGAAGGCCCGAACTAGTCTCGCATCACGGGCTGGAGTCCCGCCCGCAGGCGGGTGGGACGGGTGCGGATCAGGCCAGGTCCCGGACGTGCCGCGAGGCTCGCGCCTTCTGCCGCGCCGCCGTGTTCGGCTTGAGCACATTGCGGCGGGCCGCACGGTCGAGCACCTGGTACAGTTCGGACAGCGCGGGTTCCGCCTCTTCCGGGGAAGTCATCGCGAAGAGTCTCTTGCTTCGCGTCCGGATCTCGGATTTCACCTGCCGGTTCCGGAGTCTCCTCATCCGGGACTGGCGCAGTCGTTTCGCCTGGCTCGCATTATTCGGCACTCGGTACTCCACTCCTCCGCAGGGATTCGAGGGCGCAGACCATACTTCGCCCCCGAGGGAAACGCAAAATAGGGGAGTCGGTGGTCAACTTCCAACTCGGCGTCCGCGCGGACGCGCCGTGACCTTCGTCGTGTTACATTATCCGCCCGACAACCACTGTCCGCCCGACAACGGGCACTTCGCTCGTTCGGTCCGGACAGCATGGCCGGCGAGGCACCCCGCGAAGCTCCGGCCGGCGTGTGGAGGGGAGGACTGTTGACGGCGGTTCCCAACCGACTGCCCAGCCAGCAGGCGGCCCAGCCGTTCGTCGTGGAACTAGACCGGTTCGAGGGTCCCCTCGATCTGCTCCTCCACCTGATCCGGTCCCAGGACATCGACATCTTCGACATCCCCATTTCCCGGATCACCCGTCAGTTCCAGGAGGCGCTCACCGGCAGGATCGATCGGCTACAACTCGACCGGGCCGGCGAATTCCTCGAACTGGCCGCGACGCTCGTGCGCATCAAGGCGCGGCTCCTGCTCCCGGGACGGCGCGACCCGGAGTGGGAAGACGACCCGCGGGCGGAACTCGTGCGTCGGCTCCTCGAGTATGAACTGTTCCAGGAAGTCTCCCGGCTGCTGGGCGTGGCGGAATTCGAGCGACGGCGCCTCCTGGCGAAGGGGTTTCTGCCTCCGTCCCCGGTCCGCGAGCGGGAAGGCATGGAGCTGTCGACGACGCTGGAGGACTTCCTGTCGGTCCTCGCCCACATTCCGGAACCCGATCCGGTCACGAGACATGTCGCACCGATCCGGACCGTGACGGTCGAAGAGAAGGTCGGGGTCATCCGTCGGCTGCTCGGCGAGGACGAGCGCGTGCCCTTCACCCGGCTCTTCTCCTCGTGGCGGGAGCGGCATCATGTGGTGGCCGCGCTCCTCGCCTGCCTGGAGTTGGCCAAACAGCAGGTCCTCCGGATCGAGCAGACGCGGCGCTTCGGCGCGATCTGGCTCTTCGGCCGCCGCCCGCGGCGCGCCGGGGCCGGAGACGAGAGCGGATGAGTCCCGAGCAGATCGTCGAAGCCACGCTCTTCGCCAGCCAGACGCCGCTTACGGCGAGGGAACTGGCGCGCGCCGACGAATCGCTCGACGTACGGCGGGTGCGAGAGGCGCTCGACGTGCTCCGGGGGCACTACGAGGACGAGGGCCGGGCCTTCCAGATCTACCAGCTCGGAGACGGGTTCCAGATCCTCACCCGCCCGGAGTTCGCGCCCTACCTCGAACGGTTCGATTCCGTGCCGCGACCTCCGACGCTGTCCCGCGCCGCGCTCGAGACGCTCGCGATCATCGCGTACCGGCAGCCCATCGGGCGCATCGAACTCGAGGAGATCCGCGGGGTCGCCTCCACGTCGGTGCTGCGTACGCTCCAGGACTGGGAACTCGTGGAGGTCACGGGGCGGGGCGAGGGCCTCGGGAGACCCCTCCTCTACGGCACGACACCGCGGTTTCTGGATCATTTTGCCCTGCAGTCGCTCGCCGACCTGCCGACGCCCGACGATCTGTCGATCGCCCTCGCCCGGCCGGAGTCGGCGGAGGTTGCGCTACCGGCGGACCCGACGGGCGACGGCGCGGCCGGGCGGCCCTGAGCCGCGCGGTCCCGGTTCCGCCTCGTGCGTCTCCAGAAATTCCTCGCCCGGGCGGGTGTGGCCTCCCGCCGCAAATGCGAAACGTTGATCACCGCAGGCCGGGTCCGGGTGAACGGACGCGTCGTCACGCGACTCGGCACCCGCGTGGACCCCGAGACGGAGCGCGTCGAGGTCGACCATCGACGGGTCGCACTCAAGGCGGCGCGCTGGCTGGCGCTCCACAAGCCGCCGGGATACGCCTGCACGCGACGAGATCCCTCCGGGCGTCCGACGATCTACGATCTGGTGCCGGCCGACGCGCACCACCTGCCCCATCTGGGTCGGCTCGACTTCATGAGCGAGGGGTTGATCCTGCTGTCCAACGAAGGCGATCTCGCGAACCGGCTGCTCCACCCGAGTGCGGAACTGGACCGGACCTACGTCGTCGAACTCATCGAGCCGGTGGCGGCGGACCTCCCGGCCCGGCTGCGGGAGGGGGTCGCGCTCTCGGATGGGCCGGCGCGGGCCCGTCGCGCCCGCTGGGTCGGAGGACCCGGAACCCGCCGGCCGGCGGTGGAGATCGTCCTCGCCGAGGGACGAAACCGCGAGATCCGACGCATGCTGGCGCGCCTCGAGGTCACGACCCGGCGTCTGCGAAGGACCTCGTTCGGCCCCATCGAACTCGGCGCCCTGGCGGCCGGGCACTCCCGCGATCTGACGCGGGCAGAGCGCGCGGCGCTCGAGCGGGCGGCTTGCTCCCGGCTCGCGCGGGAGTGAAGATCGGGCTGCCGGTTCGCGGCGAGGATTCCGCCGCCCCGCCGGCAAGCGAAACGGTGCTTGCCTGACGAGGCGCGAAGATGGAGCATAGCAGCGCCATGCGACACGGGCTGTTCGCCTCGCGACGATAACCGCGCACCACGAGAGAGCGCATGAACGCACAAGCCGGGACGGCCGAACGGATCTCGGAGGAGGCCCTCGAGACCCAGACCGCATCGATTCGCGAGGCCGGGTCCTTCATACCCGATGTCCGGAACGAGTTGGGGAAGCGCATCGTCGGACAGCATCTCCTCCTCGACCGCGTTCTCATGAGCCTGATCACGGGTGGCCACATCCTGCTCGAGGGCGTGCCGGGTCTCGCCAAGACCCTCACGGTCAGCACTCTGGCCGAGACCATCCACACGACGTTCAGGCGAATCCAGTTCACGCCGGACCTGCTTCCGGCCGACGTCGTCGGAACGCTGGTATGGGAAGAGAAGACGGGGACGTTCACCGCGAAGCGCGGCCCCATCTTCGCGAATATCGTCCTCGCCGACGAGATCAACCGCGCGCCGGCCAAGGTCCAGTCCGCGCTGCTCGAGGCGATGCAGGAGCGTCAGGTGACGATCGGGGAGGAGACCCACCCTCTTCCCGTCCCGTTCCTCGTCATGGCCACGCAGAATCCGATCGAACACGAGGGGACGTACCCGCTCCCCGAGGCGCAGGTGGACCGCTTCATGTTCAAGACCCGCGTCGACTACCCCGCGCCGGAGGAGGAGCGTTCCATCATGCGCCTCATGGCGGGGGAGGATCCGCCACCCGTCCGGCCCGTCGTGGAGCCGGATCGCATCATGGCCGCGAGGGCCGTGCTCCCGGACATCTATCTGGATGAGCGGCTGGAGGACTACATCCTGGCGCTCGTGCTGGCGACGCGGGAGCCGGCTTCGCACGGTCTCCCGGACCTCGTCGACTGGATCGAGTTCGGCGCCTCCCCGCGGGCGACGATCTACCTGGCCAGGGCGGCCCGGGCCCATGCGTTTGTCGAGGGCCGCGCCTTCGTGGTTCCTGAAGACGTGAAGGCGATCGCCCGCGATGTCCTCCGTCATCGGCTCGTTCTGACCTTCCAGGCGCAGGCGGAGCAACTCGATGCCGAGCACATCCTCGACCGTCTGCTGGAGACCGTCCCGGTGCCGTGAGGTTCCGCGAACTCCTGTGGCGCCCGCTCCGGCCGGCGTCGATGCCCGACCCGGCCACGGCCTCGAAGGAGGTGAGGCGGCTCGAGTTGAAGAGCCGGCGGTTCATGGACAACCCGGCCCTGGGGCCGTACCCGTCGCTCTTTCGCGGACACGGGATCGAGTTCTCGGAGGTCCGCGAGTACCAACCCGGCGATCCGTTCCAGGCGATCGACTGGAAGGTCACGGCGCGCATGCGCCGCCCTTACGTGAAGCGCTTTGTCGAAGAACGCGAATTGGCCGTCCTCCTCATCGTCGACGTTTCCGCGTCGAACGAGTTCGGTACGCGCGGGACGCTGAAGCGCGACCTGGTGGCGGAAGTCGCGAGCGTACTGGCCATGGCCGCGATGCGAGCCGGCGATCCGGTCGGGATGCTCCTGTTCAGCGACCGGATCGAGAGCTACGCCCGTCCCGCCCGGGGCCGTAACCGCAACCTCCGTCTTCTGCACCAGCTCCTGATGGTCCAGCCGGAAGGGAAGGGCACCGACGTCGATCTCGCCCTCGTCACCGCGGCGCGCATGCTCACGGCGCGCTCCCTGGTGTTCGTCATCTCGGACTTCGTGGGGGCCGCCCATCTCGCCCGCCCGCTGCTCGCCCTCTCCGGCCGCCACGATGTGGTCGTGCTCGCGGTGGACGACCCCGCGGAGACGACGATCCCCGAAGCGGGCTGGGTGGAGGTCGTCGATCCCGAGACGGGCCGGCGCGCGGTGGTCGACCTCGGAGACGACGCAGTGCGCGAGAGGCTGACCGGTCGCTCGGAGGCGCGGGACCGCAAGCTCGAGGTGCTCTGCGCACGCTGCCACGTCGACCTGATGCGGCTCCGCACCAACGTCCCGTACGAGTCGCGACTCGCCGGTTTCTTCGCGGCCCGCGGTCGGCGGAGGCTGCGGTGAGGCGGGGTGCCCGGCCTGGTTTCGGGCTGCTGCTCTGGGCCGCGTGGGGCCTCGCGCCGGATCTGGCGGGCCAGGCGGCGGTGGACCTCGAAGCGACCGTGGAGGCGGATTCGGTTCGCGTCGGCGAGCTGTTCACGGTCCGGCTCGTCGTCGAGCAGGCGCGGTCCGGGGAGGTGCGGTTCCCCGCGCTCCTGGACCTCCCCGAGTCGCTCGAGCAGGCGGCACCGGCGCGGATTCTCTCGGCCGACGACGGACGTCGCTGGGAGGCCGAGTACACGCTCGTCGCGTGGCGGGCCGATACGCTCGCCATCCCGCCGGTCGAGGCGCAACTCGTCGGCGCGGGCGGTGTGACCCGCACGCTCGAGCCGCCGCCGGTGGCCGTCTTCAGCGTCCTCCCCGGGGACGAGGCGCTCGAGTTGCGCGACGCCCGTCCATTCCTGCGGTTTGGCGCGTCTCCGTGGTGGCTCCTCGTGCTCCTGGCGGCGGTGGCCGGACTCGCCTGGTGGACGTGGGGCAGGCGCCGCTTCGCGCCACCCGGCCCCGAGGGGCCACTTCACCCCGGTGACCTCGCGCTGCGGGAATTCACGCGCCTCCGCCGCGTCTGGGTCGAGCGCCGGCTGACCGGGGACCGCTTCTACGACGGGTACGAAGCCACCCTCAGGCGCTACGCGCGCGAGACGCGCGGCTGGGCGCCCTCGAGCGAACTGCTCGGACTCGGCGACTCCGATGCGGGCCTGATCTCGGCCCTGCGCCACTCGATCATGGCCAGGTTCGCCCGGCTGCGGACGGACCGGCGCGGTCCCATCGCCGACATCGAAATCGGCGAGGCGTTCGTGCGCTCGGAGATGCCGGAGCCGGAGCCGGACCCGGAAGAGCCGCACGCCGATGGGGAGGACGCGGGATGACCGGTTTCGCGCTCCCGGGCTGGCCCTTCCTCCTCCTCCTCCTCCTCTTGCCGCTGGGGTGGGCGCTGCTCCGCGCCGGCCGCATCCGGCTCCCCTATCCCGACATCGCGCGTCTTGCCGGTTCCGGGGGACGGGGTCGCTTGTGGTGGTGGCTCCCGCCGGTCCTGCGGACGATCGCCCTCGCCCTCGTCGTAATCACGCTCGTCAACCCCGTTCGCGTCTGGGAGCGGGTCGAGTCGGAGCGCGAGGGGGTGGCGATCATGCTCGCCGTCGACATCTCCAGTTCGATGCTGGCGGAGGACTTCCGCCCGGACAACCGGATCGAGGTCGCGAAGCGGGAGGTCATCCGCTTCATAGAGGGACGCGAGTCCGACTGGATGGGCCTCGTCGCGTTCGCGGGCGAAGCCCTCACCATGGTTCCCGGGACGCTCGATCACCCCGTGGTCGAGAGCGCCGTGGAACGCCTGGAAGCGGGACAGCTGCGGGATGGGACCGCGATCGGCGTCGCGCTCGCCACCGCTTCGAACCGCCTCCGCGACCTCGAGCCGGAATCGCGCATCGTCGTCCTGCTCACCGATGGAGACAACAACAGCGGCGGCATCTCGCCCGAGGAGGCGACAGCCGCCGCGGCGTCACTCGGCATCCGCGTCTATACGATCGGCGTCGGGCGGGACGGCGTCGCGCCGGTCCCGGTCGCGCGTACCGCCTTCGGCTACCAGTACGCGAACATCCGCGTGAACGTGAACGACGAATTGCTCGAGCGGATGGCGACCCGCACCGGCGGCGTCTACTTCCGCGCCACCGACCCCGAGGGCCTGACGCAGATCTACGAACGGATCAACGAACTCGAGACCACGCCGATCAAGGAAATCCGAACCGAGGAGCGCGTCGGGATGCGGAGGGAACTGCTCATCGCCGCGCTGGCCCTGATCCTGTTCGAGCTTCTCCTGGCCGCGACGCGCTCGCGCCGGGTGTGGGTCTGATCGTGGTGCCTCTCCCGATCGCCCTTCTCGTCGGCGCGCTCGCGGTCGGGTTGCGGCTGCTCGCGACCCGGCGGTCGTCCGCCGACCGGGCGCGGCTCGCCGACGCGTCTCTGCTCGAGCGGTACGTGCGGCTCCCGGCCGACGCGATTTCGTCCGTGCGCCTGGCCCTCCTCGCGCTGGGCGTCAGCGCCGTCGCCCTCGCCTCCGGGTCCGGCGGGACGGAGGCCCGACGCCTGGACGAGAGTGGCACGGAGACGATCCTGCTCCTCGACGCTTCGAACTCGATGCTCGCCGGCGACGTCGAGCCGAACCGCCTTCAGGTTCAGCGGGAGCTCGCGGCGCGCCTCGCGACGCGCCTCGAGGGACGGATCGGCGTCGTATACTTCGCGGGCCGGGCGTACGTGCTCTCGCCGTTGACCACGGACGTGAGCGCGATCGAGATGCTGGCCGAGGGAGTGCGGCCGGCCGCGGTGGGGCTCGGCGGGTCGTCGCTCGCCGCCGGTCTGACGCAGGCGATCGATCTCCTCGCCGGCGGGGAGGAGGGTGCGAAGAAGTCGATCGTCGTCTTCTCCGACGGCGAGGAGACCGCCGGCCCGCCGTTCGGCGAGGCGATCGGCCGCGCTCGGGGCGACGGGATCGTGATCCACGCGGTCGGGATCGGAACGACGGCCGGCGGTCAGATCCCCCTTACGCGTGAGGCGTCGCTGGACCCGACGATGGCGGCGCGCCGGAGGGGCGGGGCGTCCGTCCTGCAGGGCCCGGACGGCAACCCCGTCGTCACGAGGCTCGACGAGGCGTCGCTGATGGAGATGACGACCGCGACCGGCGGCCGCTATGTTCGCGGGGACGAGGGCATCGCGGAGATCGACGACGAACTGGCCCGTGGCACGCGGGATCCGGTGACGTCGACGGACGACCTGGCCGTGGCCGTGTTGCTGCTGCTCGCCTTCGTCAGCCTCTGGGGCGAAGGGTTCCTCTTGCCACGTGGGTGAACCGGAACGGATGCGTACGATTCTTGGCCTCGCGATCGCGTCGGCATCGCTCGCCGTCCTCACGGCGGGGGTCCAGCAGGCCGGGCCCCCCGGAGGGGCGCGCCAGGCGGCGGAGGGCGTGCAGCCGACGACCGAATCAGAGGTCGTCGAGCGCTACCGCGAGCGGGCCGCTTCCTCGAACCGGCCGATCGACCAGTACAACTTCGGGACCGCCCTCCTCAACGATGGCCAGGTGTCGGAGGCGCAGGTCCCCCTCCAGCAGTCGATAGGGAGCGAGCGCGAAGAGGTGCGGCAGAGCGCCTTCTACAACCTCGGACTCAGCTCGGCGCTGGACGGCCGCTCCGCGCAGAACGACCCGTCCGCGAGGCGAGCCGCCCTCCAGTCCGCGCGAGAGGCCTTCCGCGCCGTCCTCCGCGCCCGGGCGGACGACGAGGACGCCCGCTGGAACCTCGAACTCATCGAGCGCTGGCTCGAGGAGGAGGGCGAGAGCGGCGGCGACGACCAGCAGAGCGGCGAAGGACAGTCTCCTCAGGGAAGCGGGGCGGGCGCGGCGGCGGCGGCCGGTTCCGGAGAACTGCAGATGCTGTCTCCGGAGGAGGCGGCGGCCCTCCTCGACCAGGCGGGCGATGCCGAGGCCGCGATCCGCGACCGTGTGATGGGGCGCAACCGCTTCCAGGATCCCGTGGTCGAGCGCAACTGGTAGAACGCCTGCGGGACGCCTCGCGTCACCGTAGCTTCGGGGCCATGAACTCGCCTTCGGCCGAAGTCGCCCGTCTGACCCAGTATTCCCACGGAGCCGGCTGAGCGTGCAAGCTCGGCCCGGAGGATCTGGGCCGCATCCTAGAGCACGTTCCGATCCTGCCCGATGACCGGCTCCTCGTGGGACTCGAGGGTCCGGATGACGCCGCCGTGTACCTGCTCGAGAGCGGGGAGGCGATCGTCGCGAGCCTCGATTTCTTCACCCCGCTCGTCGACGACCCGGCGGACTTCGGCGCCATCGCGGCCGCGAACGCGCTCGGCGACCTGTACGCGATGCGGGCCCGCCCTCTGTTCGGACTGAATATCCTCGCCGTCCCGGCCGGGACCCTGTCCCACGAGACCGTGGGAGCGATCCTTCGCGGCGCGGCAGAGGTGTGCGCCGAGGCCGGGATCCCCGTGGCCGGCGGCCACTCGATCGACGACGCAGAACCCAAGTTCGGGCTGGTCGCGATCGGGCTCGCCGACCCCGATCGCCTGTGGCGCAAGGGCGGCGCGCGACCCGGCGACGCGCTCGTGCTCGGCAAGGCGCTCGGGACGGGGGTCGTGACGACCGGCGTGAAGCGCGGCGTCACCGCCGCGGCCGATCTCCAGGTCGCCGTCGCCTCGATGCGGCAACTCAACCGCGAGGCGACCGCGGCATTGTCGGACTTCGAGGTGCACGCCGCGACTGACGTGACCGGTTTCGGGCTTCTCTGTCACCTGCTCGAGATGTGCCGGGCCTCCGGCGCGAGCGCCCGGATCCGGGCTTCGGCGCCGAAAGTTCTGCCCGGCGCGCTCCGCCTTGCGGAAGAGGGGTGCGTACCCGGCGGGACCTCTCGCAACCGCGACGCGGTCTCCCCGCACGTCCGCTGGGACGAGCGGATCCCCACGGCCCTGCGGGACATCCTGCTCGACCCCCAGACCTCCGGCGGACTGCTCGCGGCGGTCCCACGGAACCAGGCCGTGGCCGCGACCGCGGCGCTCGAGGCCGACGGGTACGCGGCCGCCCTCATCGGCGAGATCGCGGAGCGGACCGGACCGGATATCGAGATCGAAGTCACGGCTTGACCGGCGGCTACTTTCCGACGTTGGTCCGCCGCGCCCCGGCGCGTACGTTTCGCCGGCGTCGCGAGAGGCCGCGAAGCGCCCGGGCCCGTAGCTCAGCCGGTTAGAGCAGGGGACTCATAATCCCAAGGTCGCAGGTTCGAATCCTGCCGGGCCCATGGTTCCCCGCAACAGACAAGGATGCGCCCATGCGGCCGCCCCGCATTCCCGCTTCCCGACGCCGCTCCGGCGGACTGTTCGCGATCCTCGTATTGCTGTCCGCCGGCACGGCGGATGCGGTCGCCCAGTCGCAGGCCACGACCGGCATCATTCGCGGCGTCGTCCGGGACCCGCTGGGAGCGCCCGTGGCCAGCGCGGCCGTCGTCATCGAACATCGCGCGACGGGGCTCACGACCACGGTCGAGACGACCTCGAACGGGACCTTCGCGCGGACGCTCCTCCCCCTCGGGGTCTACGACGTCACGGCCCGCGCCCTCGGCCAGTTCGGGGCGGAGCGGGTCGAGGGCCTCGTCCTCCGCGTCGGCCAGACGCTCGACCTCCTGCTCGAGTTCAAACCGGTCGCCGTGGCCGAGATCACGATCACCGCGGAGGCGGCGCCGCTCGTCGACACCGGGGACGCGTCGAGTTCCCATCGTCTGTCCGAGGAGGTCGTCGGCAACCTGCCGAACAACGGCCGCAACTTCCTCGACTACACGCTCCTCACGCCGGGCGTCTCGATGTCGCAGGGGCCGGACGGAGAGGTCCTCAACATCGGCGGGCAGCGGGGGATCTTCAACAACGTCTCCGTCGACGGCGCGGACTTCAACAACCCCTTCTTCGGCGAGCAGCGCGGGGGCCAGCGCCCCGCCTTCACCTTCAACCAGGACGCGATCGAAGAGATGGTGGTCGTGAGCCAGGGGGCGTCGGCCGAGTTCGGGCGTTCCGCGGGCGGCTTCGTGAACGTGATCACGAAGTCCGGCACGAACGACTTCGCCGGCTCGGCGCACTATTTCGGCCAGTGGGACGCGATCTCATCCGCGTACCCGAGCGCTCGGGGGGGCGACAAACCCGAATTCGGGCGCAGCCAGTTCGGGTTCACCTTCGGCGGCCCGATCGTGCGCGACCGGGCGTTCTTCTTCCTCGCCTACGACCAGCAGGAGGCGAGCGAGACCAAGCAGTTCACGCGCAACGTCGTGAACCCCTCCGAACTCAAGAAGCTGGAGACCTTCCTCCAGACGCGGTGGCCCGGCCTGTTCGAGGAGGAGTTCGGCCCCATCCGGCGGACGGATGACAACCGGGCCCTCATCGCGAAGCTCGACTTCAACCTCAGCGACCGGCACCAGGCGTCGCTCAAGTACAACTACACCTGGTCGCAGCAGGTGAACGGGACGTTCGACGTCGATTCGTGGGGGCTGAGCGCCAACGGACTGGAGGAGGACTTTTCGCACGCGGTGAACGCGAGCCTCCGGTCGCAACTCTCCAACACCTTGTCGAACGAGTTTCGGTTTCAGTACGCTCGCGAAGACCGGCCGCGCGGCTACGACGGACCGCTGGTGCCGGGCGCCGCGGCCCCGCCGCAGCCGGCTTTCGCCGCGATCGGTGGTCGTCCGTTCCCGGATATCGCGATGGACTTCGCGGACGGGTTCCGGATCGGGCTCCCCTTCTTCCTCCCCGTCGACCCGGGATACGACACCCGCGTCCAGCTCGTCGACAACCTCTCCTTTCTGGCCGGCGACCACCTGCTCAAGGTGGGCGTGGAGTACAACCGGACGGGCGTCGGGCAGCAGTTCATCGGCTTCGCGAACGGGCTCTACAAGTTCGCCTCCGTTGACGGGTTCATGAACTTCGTCACGGAAGGGAACCGCTACGTGACCTGCTCGGACGGCTCCGACAGCGCGGTGGGCATGTGTCCCGAGGGGACGTCGATCACGGGGCCGGTCCTCCTCTACCTGCAGGCGCTCACGCTGGGGGGCACGCCGCAGGATCAGCTCGGGCTGCAGGATTTTTCGATGGACGAGCTGGGGCTCTTCATCCAGGACACGTGGCGCCCGCGGAGAAATCTGACGCTGAACCTCGGCGTGCGCTGGGAAGGCTCGTGGCACCCGGAGACGTTCATTGACCCCGAGGACACCTTCTACGGCCCCTGGCTCGGGCACCCGGCGTTCCCCTCGGACGGGACGATTCCGGACGACCTCGACAACTTCCAGCCGCGCTTCGGGCTCGCCTGGGATCCGGGGGACGACGGCCGCACGCTCCTGCGGGTCAACGCGGGGTCCTACTTCTCGCGCCTCCCGATGCTGGTGTTCGCGCAGCACCGCACGACGAACGGCGCCTTCCAGGGGACGCTGTTCGCGAGCAGCGATTCGCCGTTCCTCCCGCCGCCGCCGCAGATCGGTGATTTTCTCACGCCCCCGCCGTCGGGCACGCCCCCCTTCCAGCCGGGGGTGAACGTCGCGGATCGAAGCCTCGAGCTGCCGCGGACCTGGTCCTTCAACGTCGCCCTGGAGCGGGCGGTCGGTGAAGCGGTGGCGTTCACGCTGTCCCTGCAGCACGCGCGGACGGACAACCTGTTCCGCTTCGTCGATCGCAATGCGGCGGAACTCGGCGCGCCGTTCGCGGAGGGCGCAGGCGGGCTGGGGACGCTAACGGTCACCGAGAGCAGCGCCCGCTCGCGCTACAACGCGATCACGCTCGGGCTTCACGCGGACGCGGCGCTCGCCGGCAGGCTGAGCTTCGAGGCGAACTACACGCTGGGCTTCGACAAGTCGGACGATGACAACGAGCGCGATCCGTTCAATTTCTTCTACGCGACCGCGACCGATTTCGAGCCGGAATACAACTGGTCGATCCGCGACCGGCGCCACCAGTTCACCGGCTTCCTCCTCTTCGATCTCGGCCGAGGCGTGCTCCTGAACCATGTGTTCCGGGTTCTCTCCGCCTCGCCGATGTCGGAGAGTTGCGGGCCGACGGTGGCGAACCCTCTGGCCGCGCCGGCGGGGGAGCGTGCCGGCGCCCCGGCGGACCGGGTGTGTGCGGACGGTTCCGTTCTCAGGCGCAACACGCTGCGCCGCGAGAACGACTTCTTCACCTGGGATCTGCGGATCTCGAGGGCGTTCGACCTCGGCGGCGGACGGACGATCGAGCCCATCTTCGAGGTCTTCAACCTGACGGGCGCCGACAACTTCCTCGACACGGCGCAGACCGGTCTCCTGTTCAACTTCGACGGCACGATCCGGAGCGGCCTCGGAGACACCCGCCGCGCGCAACTCGGCGTCCGCTTCCGCTTCTAGCGGCCCGTGGGCCGCGCGAAGTAGCGACCTCAGGGGTCGAGGATTTCGTCGATCCGGGCCAGCGCGTCGCGCAGGTGCAGCTCCGTCGTACGGTCCAGGTCGCGGCGCAGCGCGCCTTCGATCGCCTCCTGCAGTCCCGTGAGTTCGCCGCGCACGAAGGCGCGGATATCGGACTGCGAGACATCCACCGAGGTGAAGAAGTCGGACAGAGCGGCGAAGACGAAGGCCGGGAGCACGAGCTCCGACGTCATCAGGAATTCGAGCCGCTCCAGGTGGCCCCGCTGCAGGTTGCGACGGTAGACGCCGATCGGCGCCCCCGTCTCCAGTTCTCCCCAGATCGCGTCCCTCAGCTCCTCGAACATCTCCCCGAGGCTGTAATGGTCGTCCCCGTTCCGGGCTTCCGCCTCGATGAGCCGCTGCATGCGGCCCGGGTCGAGGATCATGTTCACGACGCGGACCTGGATGCCCCGCATGCGGTCCACCGTCGACGGGTTCTCGATCTTCGACAGGATCTCCTCGTCGATCATCCACGTCGGCGGTTCGAAGGCTTGGCGCGCGAAGAAGTCCATCGCGCGCCGCTGCGTCGCCTCGTCCACGAACTCGTAGACGGGGCCCTCCTGCCCGATGCGCTTCCGCGTCCGCGTGACCCCGCCGACCACGGTGCCGACGTGACCCATATACCGGTTCCACTGCCCGATCACGTTGCTGTAGAGTTCGGCCAGCTCCTCGTAGTTCTCCCCCTCGCGTCCGTCGCTGCTCCACTCGATGAGGTTGGGCAGGATCCGCTTCAGGTTCTCGATCCCGAGGTCGCTCGCCTCCGTGGCGTCCGAGCCGATGGCCTCCGTCTGGGCGCTCGGGTCGATCGGGGTGGAGCTGCCGAAGTAGTAGACCGGGTCGTCCTCCACCTCCCGGATCCACGCATCCAGGGTGGGTCGTTCCGCGTCGGCGTCGGCGTCGAGGATCGGCCGGTAGCCCCAGTTGATCGCGAAGCGGTCGTACTCCCCGATCCGCGGATCCGTGCACGCGCCCTCGTCCTCCGGCTGCGCGACGTAGTTGAAGCGGGCGTAGTCCATGATCGATGGCGCCACGCCGTTGCGGCACACGAACCCCGGCGCCCGCAGCGAGTCGACGGGGAAGGCCGAACTCGACTTCATGTTGTGCTGGAGTCCGATCGTGTGGCCCACCTCGTGCGCGGCGACGAAGCGGATGAGTTCGCCCATCACTTCGTCATCGAAGAGGGCGCGGCGGGCCGCCGGGTTCACCGCGCCCGTCTGGATCAGGTACCAGTTCCGCAGCAGGTTGGCCACGTTGTGATACCACTGGATGTCGCTCTCGAGGATCTCCCCCGTGCGCGGGTCGTGCACATGCGGCCCGGAGGCGTTCTGGACCTGTGACGGGAGCCAGCGGATCACCGAGTAGCGCACATCCTCGGGGCTGAACTCCGGGTCCTCCTCGAACGAGGGCGGCATGCGGCCCTGGATCGCGTTGGAGAAGCCGGCCGCCTCGAACGCCTCCTGCCAGTCCTCGATCCCCTGGATGAGATAGGGCCGCCACTTCTCGGGGGTCGCCGGGTCGAGGTAGTAGATGATCGGCTGCACGGGATCGACGAGTTCGCCGCGCCGGAAGGCCGCCGTGTCGCTCGGTTCGAGCCGCCACCGCGTCACGTAGGTGCGCGTGACGACCTTCTGGTCGCTGAGGCCGTAGTCGACCTGGCTCACGTTGAAGAACCCCACGCGTTCGTCGAACAGGCGCGGCTGCATGGGTTCGTCCGGGAGCAGGATCATCGACTGGTTCATCTCGACGGAGATCGCGTTCGTCGTCGCGTTCGACGGGGGCGTCTGCGCGGTGTAGGTGAGCACGTGCCGCACCTCGACGTTGCGCGGGAAGCTCTTCACCCAGTCGACGTAGGTCCGGTCGGAGTCGAGCGACCGGATCCGGTACTGGTCGCGGAAGCTCTGGCGCAGCCCGAGCATGGGGATGTCGGACTCGAACAGCGGGCTGACGTCGACGACGACGCTCGTGGAGTCGTCGTTCAGCGCCTCGATGTCGAACGCGTGCAGGATCGCCTCGAAGTTCGCGCTCCGGACGGCGCGGGCGACGGGGAGCCCGTCCTCCGCCACGTTCGTGTGGGTCACGACGCGGAGGAAGATGCGCTCGCCGTTCGAACCGTTCCGCTCCCAGCGGACGACCTGCGTGTTGAGCTTCTGTCCGCCGTAGCCCATCCCGTCGGGGACGGACGCGGTGCGCGTCACGAGGAGGATCTCCCGGTCGAGAAGATCGTTCGGAATCTCGAACAGGACCTGGTCGTCGACGCGGTGGACGTGGACCATCCCCGAGTCGGTGACCGCCTCCTCCGTCACGACCTCCGAGTAGGGCGCGGGGCCGTCGTCATCTTCCTCCCCGCCGCCGCCGGGACCGCCGCCCGAGGCCGAAGGCCCCGCCGAGGGCCGCGCGAAGGGTCGCATGCAACCCGAGGCCGCGAGGAGCAGGAAGAGAGGGAATACGAGCGCGGGTCGGCGTGCGGTGCTGAAGGTGCGAACCATGGTGTGTGTCTCCCGTTTCGGGACGATCGCGTGACGTGTCGCGGCGGGCCCGTCGGCCCGGGCGCCCAAGCTATATGGGGTCGAAGGCTTGGCCAACCCGCAATCCGGGGCCGGAGCCGGCGTGGTACGACCCCTCGTCGCATTGACGGATCCGCATGCGGCGGCTTAACCTTTGAGTTGTTCCGTTCATACCTCGTTGACGATCCCTGCGCTGGGCAGAACGCCTGCCGCAGGGTCATGAAGTTTCTTTCCGAAGGAGGTACCCCGATGCGTATCCGCACCCTGGCTCCCCTCGCCCTCGCCCTGACCATCGCGTGCGGTGAGCCTGCCACGGACGACGCCGCGATGACGGAGGACATGGCCGAAGCCATGCCCGACACCGACGCGGCGATGGCGGGAATCACCGACTACTGGCAGACCCACTTCAATATGGGTCACGGCAGCATGGTCGCGGGCAAGTTCGCCGAGGACGGGGTCCTGTGGGGCAGCTCGGGGGCCATGCTTTACGGGAGGGATGCCATCGGCGCGGGGCTCCAGGCGCGGATCGACGCGGAGGCGTCGCAGATCGCGATCCATCCCGGCGAGACGATGGGATTCGGTGACCAGCTCGTCGCCCGCGGACACTACGTGCTGACCGGCGAAGTAGACGGACGGGCGGTGACGAACTCCGGATACTACATGGCGCTGGCTGAGAATACGGATAGTGAGTGGTCGCTGAAGGGAATGGTGAGTAACCTCGACACCCCCGACCAGACCATGTCCGCGGGCGAGATGATGGAGCAGACGGAGGGAATGGGCGGCGACCTGATCCAAGCGAGCGGGGACTACTTCGTTACCCACTACAACATGGGCCACGCGTCGATGGTCGCCAACACCTACACGGAGGACGCGGTCGCGATGATGGCGGGTGAGCCGGTCCGTGAGGGACGCGCCGCGGTCGAAGAGGGTCTGCAGGCCATGTTCGATGCTGGTGTGACCTTCACCGGTATGACCGCCTGGTCCGCGCACGATCTCGACGAGGGGCATGCGGTGGGCATCGGCACCTACGGCACCGAGGGCCCGGACGGGGCCGGCGGGGGCCACTTCGCAGGGCTGTACTCGCGCGGCGAGGACGGCGGCCTCATGCTGCACTGGCTCCTCATGGGCGCCCACTCCGGCATGTAACCACCCTGGTACCGGCCGGGTCGTCTCTTCGGGCGACCCGGCCGCCATCCCTCCCCGGGCTGCTACGGGCCTGCCACCGCCCAGTCGGGCAGGACGCCGGGTTCGATCCCGAACAGCAGCGGACCCACGGCGCGGAAGATCAGCGTGATCACCACCGCGCCGCAGAAGTTGAGCACGATCCCCACCCGCGCCATCTCCGCGATCTTCACGCGGTCGCTCCCGAACACCACCGCGTTGGGCGGTGTGGCCACCGGCATCATGAACGCGCACGATGCGGACAGCGTCGCCGGGACCATGAGCAGGAGCGGGTGAACCCCGGTCGACACGCCGATGGCCGCGAAGATCGGGAGTACCATCTCGGTCGTCGCCGTGTTCGAGGTGAGTTCGGTGAGGAACGTCATCGCGAGGCAGATGACGAAGATGAGGAATATCGGCGGCACCGCGGCCAGCCCGCCGAACGCGTCGCCGATGACGCGGGCGAGGCCGGTCGCCTGGAAGCCGTGCGCGAGCGCGAACCCGCCTCCGAAGAGGAGCACGATATTCCACGGCAGCCGCAGCACGACCCCCGGCCCCATCACGGTGGGCGATTTCGCCCCGGGTGACCGCGTCGGGATGAAGAAGAGGATACCGGCCATCGTGATCGCGATCGTCCCGTCGTCGATCAGGTGACCGTAGGGCAGGAGGGCGGACCAGCCGGGAATCGTGATCGCTCCGATCTCGAGCGGCGCGCGGAAGACCCAGAGCACGGCCGTGAGCGCGAACACAACGAGGATCGCCCGTTCCTCGAATCCGAGCGGACCGAGCTTTCGCATCTCCGACTCGACGACCGCCCGGTCGACGGTCACCTCCTCGGGGACGCGGAAGAAGACGTGCGTGATCAACACCCACGCGAGGGCGAGCATGATCGCCGCGATGGGCAGCGCCATCACGAGCCACACCCCGAACGAGATGTGCGGCGCGTCCGGGAAGGTGATCTGGAAGATCCGCTGCAGCGAGAGGTTCGGCGGCGTGCCGACCAGCGTCGCAATGCCGCCGGCCGAGCAGGCGTAGGCGATCCCGAGCATGATCGAGACGGAGAACGCGCGCGTCCGGTCCCGCCCGAACTGCTCCTCCATCCTCAGGATGACGGCGAGCCCGACCGGGAGCATCATGATCGCGGTGGCCGTGTTCGAGATCCACATCGAGAGGAAGGCAGAGGCGAGCATGAACCCGAGGACGATACGGGCCGGCCCGCCCCCCACGGAGCGGATGACCCAGAGGGCGATCCGCCGGTGCACGTCCCACTTCTCCATCGTGAGGGCGATCATGAACCCCCCGAGGAAGAGGACGATCGTGCTGTTGAAGTAGATCGGCGCCGTGTCTCCGGTCCGTTCGATGCCGAGGAGCGGGAAGAGGAAGAGGGGAAGCAGGGCGGTGGCGAAGAGCGGGATCGCGTCGGTGATCCACCACGTGGCCATGAGGAGGGCCACCGCGGCCATGCGCGTGATCTCGGGGCGGCCCGGCTCGAGGTCGAACAGGAGCATGAGCAGGAAGAGCAGCGGTCCGAGCCACAGGCCGATGAGCTGGCCGCGGGACCGGCCTTCGGGGGCCGGCCGCGTGGAACGATCGTCTTGCGAAGTCGTTTGGGCCATGCGGTGCCTCGCGGCTCCGTGTCATGATCGCGGCCCCGCCCGCGCGGGACCGGGGCGCGCCCCGCCGGAGGACGCGCCGCGGCGGAGGGAAGCTACCACGCGTCGCGAGGGGCCGCGTAGTTTCCTCATGGCGGTCGCTTGGCTAGCTTTGCCTCCCTTTGCCACTTGGCGGCGACGACGCTGGCTGGATGCGCGGGCCGTCCAGGCCCCGCGGCGGCCCGCGATCACGAGACCCACGAAGAACGGTGATGATCTAGATGTTCAGTTCCGTACGATGGCGGTTGATCTGGATCGCCGTCCTGGTAGCGCTCTGCGGCTTCGCCCTCGTGCCGGAGACCGTGGTGGACGAGGAGACGGGGACGTCGGATCTCGTCTGGCCGCTGAAGCTGGGGCTCGACCTGCAGGGCGGGATGCACCTCGCGGTCGAGATCTACGATCCGGAAGGGACGCTCACCGGCGAGGATCTGAACGACGCGGTCGAACGAACCCTGACCACGATCCGCAACCGGATCGACGAGTTCGGGGTCCGCGAGCCGACCATCCAGCGGTCCGGCAACCGCATCATCATCGAACTCGCCGGGGTGGACGACCCCGAGCAGGCGAAGCGGATCGCCACCGAAACCGCCTACATGGAGTTCAAGATCATCACGGACGGCCAGGCGTTCCTCTCCGCGCTTGAACGCCTCGACCGCGCGATCGTGAACGAGGTCGGGATCGAGAACCTGGAGGTTACCTCGCTCGAGACGGAGCCGGAGGTGGACCTCGGCGAGATCCTCGGCACCGTGCCGGACTCCGCGGAGGATGCGGCCGCCCCCGACTCCATGGCGGAGACGGATGACCCGGCGGAGATCGTGGACCCCGCCACGGCGCGGCCCCTGAGCGCGTTGCTGGGCCAGGGCCGGGTCCCCGGAGAGTTCCTGGTAGCGTCCGAGAATCAGCCGACCGCGGCGGCGTGGCTCGAGCTGGACGGCGTCCGGGAGGCGATCCCGCGGGAGGTCACGGTCCACTGGGGCGTCGAGGACGTGGGGGCGGGCGGCAGTTCGTACGTCCCGCTCTACGTGCTCGAGGCCGAGCCGCTGATCACGGGCGATATGCTGCAGGACGCCGGACCCGCGAACCGGGATCCGACCTTCAACCAGCCCCTCGTGCCGTTCGAGACGACGCGCCGCGGGGCGCGCATCTTCGAGCGCGGGACGGCTCGGAACATCAATCAGAACATGGCCATCGTGCTGGACGACCGCGTGCAGAGCTACGCGGTGATCCGGCAGACGCTGAGCCGGCGGGCTCAGATCGAGCTCACGCCCGGCTCGTCGCTGCAGGAAGCCCAGGAGCTCGCGCTCGTCCTCCGCGCCGGCGCCCTCCCGATGCCGATCCAGGTCGTCGAGGAGCGGAACGTGAGCGCCTCGCTGGGTGAGGACTCGATCAGGCAGGGGCGGACCGCGTTCATCATCGGGATCGTCGGCGTCATCATCCTCATGATGTTCTACTACCGGGCTGCGGGCGTGCTCGCGGTCGGCGCCCTGGTCGTGTACGTGGTCCTCATGCTGGGCGGCCTGGCCGGCCTCGACGCGACGCTCACGCTGCCGGGCATCGCGGGTCTCATCCTGTCGATCGGGATGGCGGTGGACGCGAACGTCCTCATCTTCGAACGCGTACGCGAAGAACTCGCGGCCGGGAAAACGCCGCGCACCGCGGTGGAAGCCGGGTTCGCGAACGCGCTGTCCGCGATCGTCGATGCGAACCTCACGACGCTGATCACGGGGATCATCCTCTTCCAGTTCGGCACCGGCGCGGTGCGGGGTTTCGCGGTCACGCTGTGCATCGGGATCCTCGCGTCGTTCTTCTCCGCGATCTACGTGACGCGGACCTTCTTCATCATGTACCTGAACCGACGGGGCTCCCGGGAGTCCGTGAGCATATAGGGCGGCTGCGATCATGCGGGTCTTCCAGAACGCGAACTACAAGTTTCTCTCCATGCGTCGGCCGGCGTACTTCGCCTCGGCCGCGATCATCACCATCGGACTCGTGTCGATGGCCTTCCGCGGCGGGCTGCGGGCGGGGGTCGAGTTCACCGGCGGGGTCCTCCTCGAGGTCCAGTTCTCGCAGACGACGGACATCGCCCAGATTCGCGACGCGCTGAACGCGGGGGGGATGAGCGGCGTCCAGATCCAGCAGCTGCGCTCGGTGGGTCAGGAGAGCAACGACTTCCTGCTGAGGGTGCCGATCGGGGACGACGAGGACCAGAACGAGACGCGGGACCAGATTCGAGCGAGTCTCGAGACGGACTTCACCGCCGGGAGCTTCGAGATCGCGCGCGGGGATGCGCTGAGCGCGAAGGTGGGCGGCGAGTTCCAGCGCACCGCGGTCATCGCCGTCCTCCTCTCTTTCCTGTTGACGCTGATCTACCTCGCGTTCCGCTTCGAGTGGCGGTTCGGCGTGGCGGCGGTGATCGCGACGGCGCACGACATGCTGATCACCTTCGGGTTCATCTCGCTGCTGGATATCGAGATGAGCCTCGCCACGGTGGCGGCCCTCCTCACGATCATCGGGTATTCGCTCAACGACACGATCGTCGTCTTCGACCGGGTGCGGGAGAACCTGAGGAAGAAGCGGAAGGAGCCCTACGAAACGACGCTTGACCGCAGCCTGAACGAAACGCTGCCTCGCACGGTGCTCACGAGCGGTACGACGCTGATGGCGCTCGTCTCCCTGGTCGTCATCGGCGGCGCGGTCATCCGCCCCTTCGCCGGGGTACTCATCATCGGCGTGCTGGTGGGGACGTACTCCTCGATCTTCGTCGCCTCCCCGATGCTGCTCGAGATTCACGACCGGGCGCGCAGGCGCGCCGCCATGGCCGCTCGCCGCGCGGGGTGACCCGGCCGGCCCTCTTCGACTCGCATCTCCATCTGACGGCGGCCCGTTTCTCCACGGATCGCGATGAGGTTCTGGAACGGGCCCGGGCGCGCGGGGTGGGCGGCATGGTCACGATCGCGTCGGATCCCGGGGACGCCCGCGCCGCGGTAGCGCTGGCCGCGCGGACGCCCGAGCTGTGGGCGACGGCGGGCCTGCACCCGCACGAGGCCGACCGGAGTTCGCCCGCGCTCATCGAGGCGATCGAACGGATCGCGGCCGCGACCGAGGTGGTCGCGATCGGCGAGACCGGGCTCGACTTCCACTACGACAATGCGGCCCGGTCGGCGCAGCTCTCGAACTTCGAGGCGCACCTCGGACTCGCCGCCCGGCTCGGGCTGCCGATCGTCGTCCACTCGCGCTCGGCGGAGCCCGACACGGCGGCACGGGTGGCGGAGTACGGCGACGGCGTGGCCGGGGTGCTGCACTGCTTCACGGGCGGCGAGGCACTCCTCGATGCGGCCCTGGCGGCGGACTGGTACGTCTCCTTCTCGGGGCTCGTCACTTTCGTCTCCGAGCTGGCCGAGTCGGTCCGTGCGGTGCCGGCCGACCGCCTCCTGATCGAGACCGATGCCCCCTACCTGGCTCCGGTCCCGCGGCGCGGGCGTCGCAACGAGCCGGCGTTTCTCCCGCACACCTGCGAGCGGGTGGCCGAACTGCGCGGCATCTCGTTCGAGGAGGCGGCCGCTTTGACGACGTCGAACGCGCGCCGCTTCTACGGGCTGGAGGAGGCGGCATGACGGGTTCCGATCCGCGTCGGATCGCAATCCTCCCCGACCACGTCGCGAACCAGATCGCCGCGGGAGAGGTCGTCGAGCGTCCCGCTTCGGTGGTGAAGGAACTGGTCGAGAACGCGATCGATGCCCGAGCGCGGCGCGTGGAAGTGGCGCTTCGCAACGGGGGCAAGACCGAGATCCGTGTCTCCGACGACGGGAGGGGGATGGGCTCCGAGGACGCGCTCTTCGCCATCGAACGTCACGCGACGAGCAAGATCCGGAGCGCGGACGATCTGCGGAGGGTGCGCTCGTTCGGGTTCCGCGGCGAGGCCCTCCCCTCGATCGCGGCGGTGAGCCGCCTCGAGCTTCACACCGCACTGCGCGCCGGGGAAGGCGTACGCGTCCGTGTCGACTTCGGCCGGATTCGCGGGGTCGACACGGTGGCCCGCCGACGAGGGACCACGGCGACGGTGCGGGCGCTGTTCCACGACCTGCCGGCCCGGGCGAAGTTCCTGAAGACTTCGGCCGCCGAGACCCGGGCCGCGGGTGAGGCGCTGGTCCTCCTGGCACTCGCCAACCCCGGGGTGGGGCTCCGCCTGGAGTCGAACCGGCGGACGAAGATGGATCTCGCTCCGGCAAAGGACTGGCTCGGGCGCATCGGTCAGCTGTGGGAAGATCTCGCGGGCACGCTGATTCCGGTCGAGGACGCGGAGGGAGCGGTGCGCGTGCGGGGCTTCGTCCAGCGACCCGACGCGGCGCGGGCCCGGGGAGGACGCCGCTATACCTTCGTGAACGGCCGGCCCTTTCGGGATCCCGCGCTTCAGCGCCTCGTGGACCAGGCCTTTCGGACCACGGTCGTGGAGGGCGTGAGGCCGAGTCTCTTCCTGTGGGTCGAGGTCTCGCCGGAACGAGTGGACGTGAACGTGCATCCCGCCAAGGCGGAGGTACGCTTCCGCGATCGCGCGCACGTCGAGACCGCGGTACACGACGCGGTGCGGAGGGCGCTCGCCCGCCTCGACTCGACGAAGCCGATCGGGGTCTCGACCGTCGCGGATCGAGCCCGTTCGTCCGTGTCGCGGGGAACCGCCGCAGGGTCCGTCGAGATGCCGCAGTTCGCGCTCTTCGTCGCGGGCCGGGACGTGCCGGATCGAGGGCCCGACGCCGCAGGATCCGGCGCCCCTCCCGCCTCCGACGTCGCCGAAGTCTTCACCGGCCCCGAGTTGTGGCAGCTCCACGATCGCTACATTCTCGCGGCGACGCGCGAGGGCCTCATCATCGTCGACCAGCACTCCGCTCACGAGCGCGTCCTCTACGAGGAGATCATGGCGCGGTTCGATGGAGGGCTCGGCACCTCGCAGGCACTCCTCTTCCCGGTCACGCTGCAGTTCTCGCCGCCCGAACACGCGGCGCTCGAGGACCTGTCGGGGTTCCTCGGCCGGCTGGGGTTCGAACTGGAGCCCTTCGGCGACCGGACGTGGATCCTGCGGGCCGCGCCGCTGCCGCACGCGCGCTTCGACGCGGAGCGCTGTCTGCGCGAGATGGTGCGTGAACTCGCGGAGGGGTCGCCGCTCGTCAACTCCGCACGGAACCAGCACGAGCGGATCGCCAAGAGCATGGCGTGCAAGGGCGCGATCAAGGCGGGGGAGCACATCTCGCCGGAGGAGGCGCGGGAGCTGTTTGACCGCCTGTTCGCGACCGAACTGCCCGGACACGACGTCCACGGCCGCCCGACGATCGTGCGCCTGGGCGTTGAAGAGCTGGACCGCCGGTTCGGGCGCCACTAGCGGGGCCGGGGAGCGCGGTCGTGGGGATGCCGCCGGTGCCCGCCATCGTGGGGCCGACCGCGTCGGGCAAGACGGCGATCGCCATCGACGTCGCGCGCGAGCTGGGCGGCGAGATCATCTCGATGGACAGCCGGCAGGCATACGACGGCTTCGCGATCGGGACCGCGGCGCCCACGCCCGCCGAATTGGCGGCGGCTCCGCACCACGGCGTCGAGCTCCTCGATCCGCACGAACGCTACGGGGCGGGGCGCTTCGCGCGCTTGGCCACCGCCTGGATTTCGGATATCCGGGGTCGAGGCCCGGTCCCCATCCTCGCCGGTGGGACGGGACTCTTCCTGCGCGCCCTCACGCACCCGATGTTCGAGGAGCCGGCGCTCGACCCGCAACGGCGCGGGCGGCTCCACAAATGGCTGGCGGAACTCGATCGGGTGGAACTCCTGCGCTGGGCGACCCGGCTCGACCCCTCGCTGGCCGCTCGCAAGCGCCCACTCGATCGCCAGCGCGCCGCCCGGACGATCGAACTCGCCCTGCTGTCGGGCAAACCCCTGAGCGGCTGGATGGCGTCCGGAAGGACGGAGCGGCCCCCGCTGCGCACCGCGACGTGGGTGCTGGAAGTGCCCGCGTCACTCCTGCGCGAGCGGATCCGGCGCCGGGCCGATGGGCTGATCCGGGGCGGCGCGTGGCCGCTCGAGGTTCGCGGCCTGCTGTCAGGGGGCCTGGAGGATTCGCGGGCCTTCAACGCGCTCGGCTACGCCGACGTTGCGGCCTTCGTGCGAGGACACGCCGGCATCGAGGAGACGATCGAGCGCGTGTGCGCCGCCACGTGGCGCTATGCGCGCCGGCAACGCACCTGGTTCCGACATCAGCTCCCCGGGGACGCCGTCGCGCTGGACGGCTCGACGAAGTCGGGGCAACTTGCGCGCCGCATCGCGCGGGAATGGCGGGAATCCGCGTCGAGAGCGGGAGATGGCCGGGAAATCGGGGGATGAAGAGAAGATGAAGATCGGCATCACATGCTATCCGACGTATGGCGGCTCGGGAGCCGTGGCCACGGAACTCGGCCTCGGTCTCGCCCGCCGCGGACACGAGGTGCACTTCATCTCCTACGCCCAGCCGTTCCGCCTCACCCAGTTCATCGACGGCGTCTACTTCCACGAGGTGGAAGTGAACCGGTATCCTCTGTTCGAGTACCCGCCCTACTCGCTCGCGCTCGCCGTGACGATGCACGAGGTGACGCGACGCGAAGGACTCGATCTGCTTCATGTGCACTACGCGATCCCGCACGCGACCGCGGGCTGGATCGCGAGGGACATGCTGCGGGCCGCCGGGGGCGACGTGAAGCTGGTGACGACGCTGCACGGTACGGACATCACCCTCGTCGGACAGGATCCGTCGTATCGGTCGATCACGCGCTTTTCGATCGAAAAATCGGATCGGCTGACCGCGGTGTCCGACTGGCTGCGCGACCGGACCCACCGTGACTTCGAGTGCGACCGCTGCGCCATCGACGTGATCCCGAACTTCGTCGACCCCGATGTCTACGATCGGGAGCGCTACCGGGGACGGCACCGGCTCGCGCGGCCCGGCGAGAAGGTGGTGATGCACATCTCGAACTTCCGGGCGGTCAAGCGCATCCCGGACCTCATCGAGATGTTCGCACGAATCCGGCGCGAGGTTCCGGCTCGGCTCGTACTGGTGGGTGACGGCCCCGAACGCCAGCGGGCGGAGGAACTCGCTGCGGAGTTGGGCATCTCCGGGGCGGTCGTCTTCCTCGGCAAGTTCGACTCGGTCGCCGACCTCCTCGCCAACGCCGACCTCTTCCTTCTACCCAGCGAACAGGAGTCGTTCGGGCTCGTCGCACTGGAGGCCCAGGCGTCGGGCGTCCCGGTGGTGGGGTCCTCCGGCACCGGTCTGGACGAGGTGATCGAGGACGGCGCCACGGGCTACCTCCATCCCGTGGGCTCGGTCGACGCCATGGCACGGTCGGCCGTCTCGCTGCTGACCGATGGCGCCCTCTGGACCGGGTTCTCTCGCGAGGCGCGGCGGCGGGCCGTCGAACACTTCGCCCTCGATCGCATCGTCCCCCGCTACGAAGCGCTCTACCGAAACGTCCTCGGCCTCGACGACGCACCGGGGGTCTCGGCCGCGTGACACTGCTCGAGGCCGTCATCCTCGGGTTCGTACAGGGCATCACCGAGTTCCTGCCCGTGTCGAGTTCCGGGCATCTGGTACTCGGGCAGGCGCTGTTCGGGATCGAACTTCCCGGGGTCGCGTTCGAGGTCACCGTGCACCTGGCGACGCTGTGCGCCGTCTGCTGGGAGTTTCGAGCGCGGCTGGCGAGCCTGGTTCGCGGCGCGTGGTCGCGAGACCGCCGGAGCCTGGCCTACATCGGGCTGCTGGCCGTGGCCACGCTGCCCGCCGCGGCCGTCGGAGCGGGGCTGGGGGACGCGCTCGAACCGGCGTTCGAGCGTCCCGTGATCGCGGCCGCGATGCTGCTCCTGACCGGCGTCCTCGTCTGGTCGATCCGCTACTTCTCCAGGCGCGCCACGCGCGGGCGGCCGACCCTCGCCGGAGCCGTGGGGATCGGACTGGCTCAGGCGCTCGCGATCCTCCCCGGCATCTCGCGCTCGGGGAGTACGGTGGCCGCCGCGACGGCCGCGGGCGTCGATCCGCGCCGCGCGGCCGAGTTCTCCTTCCTACTTTCGATCCCGGCCATCGCCGGGGCCGCGGTGCTCCAGGCGCCGGCGCTCGGAGAGGCCGGGGCCGTGCTCGGTTCGGTGCCGCTCGGCGCCGCCTTCCTCACCGCGGCCCTGTCCGGGGTCCTGGCCATTCGTATCTTCCTGCGAATGCTGGAACTGCGCGTCTTCCACCGTTTCGCCTGGTACTGCTGGATCGCCGGCGGAGCCTACCTGGCCGCGGCCGCGCTCTGGCCGGCGCTGCGCGGATGACCGAGACGTGACCGAAGTCGGGGTGACCATGCTCGCAGGACAGGTCGACCGCTGGGCCGGAAAGTCGGCCGCCGCCCTTCGCCGACGGTGGGAGAGGGACGCGGTGTACCCGTTCGACAGCATCCCGTCGACGAATGACTTCGCGCACGGGTTGGCAGCGGCCGGCGCACCGGCGGGTTCCATCGTCGTGTGTCGCGAGCAGACGGCCGGACGGGGGAGAAGAGGCCGCGCATGGAGTTCGCCCGCCGGGGCGGGCCTCTACTTGAGCATGCTGTTCCGTCCCGGGGCGGACATCCTGCCGCCGCTCCTGACCGTCGTGGCGGGGGTCGATCTGGCGCGTGAACTCAACCGGCGCTTCCCCGGTCTCGGTGCGGCCGTGAAGTGGCCCAACGACCTCATGGCGGGCGACCGGAAGTTGGGCGGCATCCTGGCCGAGGTCACCAGCGGCGGGGAGGGGGAGGGGCTGCTCATCGTCGGCGTGGGGATCAACGTCGAAGCCGGTCGCCTGCCCGCGGACGTGAAGGGGGCGGTGGCGCTCGACGAGCGCGTGGGGCCGGCGCGGCTGATCGACGTGGCCGACGCCGCGGTCGCGGGGCTGGAGCGCCGCCTGCCGACCGTTTCGGACGTGCTCGACGCGGCTTCGCTGGACGAACTCGATCGCTTCGACTGGCTCCGCAACCGGTGGGTGGAGCACCGGCTCTCGGACCGCAAACCCGCGGTCGGGCTCGCGGCGGGGATCGCGCCGGACGGAGCGCTCCTCCTGAGGCCGCGGGGCGAAGCCCTGCGCCGCGTGATCGCGGGCTCGATCGAGGTCGGCGGGAGCTGATCGGCGTGCTCCTCACCGTCGATATCGGGAACACCGAGTCGGTGCTCGGATGGTTCGAGGGACGCACGCCCGTCCACGTCTGGCGGCTCGCGTCCGACCGTCGCCGGACCGGCGATGAGATTGCCCTCCAGCTCCGTGGTCTCCTCGCGGCGCAGGATCTCCCGTCACCCGGGCGGATCGTCGTTGCGTCCGTGGTTCCCGCGCTGCAACGGGCGTGGCTGGCCGCGGGCCGGATGCTGGATCTTCCGCTCCGTTTCCTCGACGGCGCGTCGCCGGTCCCGGTGCATCTCGAGGTCGATCACCCGTTGGAGGTCGGCGCCGACCGGATCGCGAACACCCTCGCCGCGGCGGAGCTCTACGGCCGCGACACCGTCGTCGTGGACCTCGGGACGGCGACCACGTTCGACTGCATCACGGCCGACGGCGTCTTCCTGGGCGGCGTGATCGCGCCCGGCCCGACCACGGGCCTCGATCAGTTGGCCAGGGCGACGGCGCGTCTCCCCCAGGTCGAGGTGGAAAGGCCCGGGCAGGTGATCGGCCGCAACACGCTGGACTGTCTGCTGAGCGGCGGATTCTACTCGGTGGTGGATGGGATCGACGGGATCGTCGACCGGATCGTGGAGGAGTGGGGGCGCGAGACGCTGGTCGTGGCGACGGGGGGGCTTGCCCGGGTCGTCGCGCCGCACTGTCGCACGGTCGACCGCGTCGAGCCGGCGCTGACGATCACGGGTCTGGCGATCGCCGACCGCTATCTGTTCCCGGGACCCGCCCCCGCGGACGGTTAGGAGCCCGTGGAAAGGGCCCCGCTGCGGACTGCTAGCGCCTGAACGCGCGGAAGGCACTCGCCCCGCAGCACTTTCCCTTCAGCTTGTCCGCGAACTCCGGGTTGATCAGACGCAGGACGAGGTACGCGACCGCGATGAAGATCACGACCTTCAGCGCCATGCCGACGAGGGGCAGGACGACTCCGAAGAGGATGCCCGTCACCCAGAACCCCACGGCTCCGGCGGCGACAAGGACCAATGCTGATCGAATCATGTTGACCTCCCTTGTTCGGGTCGCCCTACGTTACCGGCATCGGCGGGGTTTCATAACCCCCGGACCATCGTTGCCCGCGGGTGTCCGCGGATACTTGATCGGCGCCGGTTCGGCGACTATGTTCCGTCCAGCTTGGCACTCGGCAGCAAGGAGTGCTAACAGCCGCGAGGTCCCTCGCGGCCGCGTTCAAGCGCTGATCAACCGGAAACCGAAGCGTCAAGGAGGGGCAAGATGGCAACCGCCTCGAACACGAAGCTCAGCATCTCCCCGATGGCTGATCGCATCGTCGTGAAGCCACTCGAGGAAGCCGAGGAGATGCGCGGTGGGCTGTACATTCCCGACACCGCGAAGGAAAAGCCCCAGGAGGGGACCGTCGTCGCCGTGGGCCCCGGCCGCCTCAACGACGACGGCGTGCGGATCCCGATGGAGGTCAAGACGGGAGACCGGGTCCTCTACGGCAAGTACGCCGGGACCGAAGTCAAGCTGGATGGGGGGGACTACCTGATTGTCAAGGAAACCGACGTTCTGGCCGTCCTGTAAGGCGTTGGTCGTAACCCAACCGATCGATCCTGTTGACAGAGGCGCCCGAAGTGGGCGAAGGAGATGAAGATGGCGAAGGATCTGGAATTCGATACCGTGGCGCGGCAGCGCCTGAAGGCGGGCGTGGACAAGCTCGCCCGCGCGGTGAAGGTCACGCTCGGCCCGAAGGGGCGGAACGTGGTCCTGGAGAAGAAGTTCGGCAGCCCGACGATCACCAAGGATGGTGTGACGGTCGCGAAGGAAGTCGAGCTCGATGACCCGGTCGAGAATCTCGGCGCGATGATGGTCAAGGAAGTCGCGACCAAGACCTCCGACGCGGCGGGCGACGGCACGACCACGGCCACGGTGCTCGCGCAGTCGATCTTCACCGAGGGTCTGAAGAGCGTGACGGCCGGCGCGAACCCGATGGCGCTCAAGCGGGGGATCGAGAAGGCGGTCGAGGCGGTCGTCGCGAACCTGCACGAGATCTCCGTCGAGACTTCGGGCAAGAAGGAGATCGCTCAGGTCGCGGCGATTTCGGCCAACAGCGACCATGAGATCGGCGAGTTGATCGCCGACGCGATGGAGAAGGTCGGGAAGGACGGCGTCATCACGGTCGAAGAGGCGCGCGGCCTCGAGACCGACCTCGAGACGGTCGACGGGATGCAGTTCGATCGCGGCTATCTCTCCCCGTACTTCGTCACGGATCCGGACAAGATGGAGGTCGTGCTCGACGAGCCGATCATCCTGATCCACGACAAGAAGGTCTCGGCCATGAAGGACCTGCTCCCGGTCCTCGAGAAGGTGGCGCAGATGGGCAAGCCCCTCCTGATCGTGGCGGAGGATGTCGAGGGCGAGGCGCTCGCCACGCTCGTCGTCAACAAGCTGCGCGGGACGCTCAAGGTCGCGGCCGTCAAGGCACCGGGCTTCGGCGATCGCCGCAAGCAGATGCTGCAGGACGTCGCGATCCTGACGGGCGGCCAGGTGATCTCCGAGGAACTCGGCTTCAAGCTGGAGAACACGGTGGTCGGCGACCTGGGGCAGGCGAAGCGGATCGTCATCGACAAGGACAACACGACCATCGTCGACGGCGCCGGTGACACGGACCGGATCCGGGGCCGGATCAGCGAGATCAAGGTCGCGATCGACAAGTCGACGTCGGACTACGACCGCGAGAAGCTGCAGGAGCGGCTGGCGAAGCTGGCCGGCGGCGTGGCGGTCATCAACGTGGGCGCGGCGACCGAGACCGAGATGAAGGAGAAGAAGGCTCGGGTCGAGGACGCGCTGCACGCGACGCGGGCGGCGGTCGAGGAAGGCATCGTGCCGGGCGGCGGCGTGGCGCTGCTCCGGAGCCAGGCGGTGCTGGACGGGTTCGAGCGCGCGGACGCGGACGAGACGATCGGGATCAAGATCGTGCGCCGCGCGATCGAGGAACCGATCCGCATCATCGCCTCGAACGCGGGGGCCGAGGGTGCGATCATCGTCGAGAAGGTCCGCGAGGCCGAGGGGCACAACACCGGCTACAACGCGGGGACCGGTGTGTACGAGGACATGGTGAAGGCCGGCGTCATCGACCCGACCAAGGTCACGCGCACGGCGCTCCAGAACGCGGCTTCGATCGCGGGTCTGCTCCTGACGACCGAGGCGGTCGTCGTCGAGCGCCCCGAGAAGGAGGACGCGGCGGCGGCCGGGATGCCGCCCGGCGGCGGCATGGGCGGCATGTACTAGCAGCCCGTCCGCCGAAGGCCCGCGGGACGGCGATCTTCGTCCCGCGGAAGGGAAGTACGGGAAGGCCCGGCTCCGGCCGGGCCTTCGCGCATCCGGGCGGCGCGGTTACGATGGAGCGCGATGACCTCGATACCATGGCTCCCCCGCATGCCGACAGGGACCGGCGTTGCACGGCCGGCGGCGCTCGGCCTCGCCGCGCTGCTGTCGCTCGCGTGCGCCGACGCCACGGGGCCGGACGGGTCGCCCTGCGATGTGGTCACGCGCCGCGGCGCGGCCGAGCTGTCGCTGTCGCTGGCGCCCGGGGAGATGTGCCAAGTCCCACTGGACGATCTCGTGTCCATGGAGGTGGAATCGGGCACCACCTCCGCCCAATACCTCATTGCGGTACAGAGCGGCTTGAGGTCGCCCGGCGCGCGCACCCGCCTCCGCCTCTCGGCGAGGGGCCGCGAGGCGACGGCCGCACAGGTGCCGGCGCTCTCTTCCGCTCCCCGTCTGATCTCGGCTGAGGGGCGGCGTCTGGAAGCGGCATCGTCGGCGGAACTGACCCTGCGAGCATCCGCGCGACGCACTCTGCTCGGCGCGCGACCGTTGAACGCGACCCGGCCGCGCGCGCCCCTTCCCGCGGAGTGGGCGTCCGGAGCGGAGTCCAGGGGCGCGACACGACCCCCGGTGCCCGGGGATACGGTCGTCTTCCGGAACGGGGTGAGTCCGGATCTCGGCGTCGATTGCGCGGGGATCCACGATGTGACCGCGGTCGTTCGCGCCGTGGGCCCGAACCTGGCGGTCGCCGAAGATGTGGATGGGTCCGGCTGGGTGTCCGACGCGGAGTACGCGACCGTGATCCGGGCGCTGGAGAACATCGTCTTCCCGGTGGTCACGGCGTACTTCGGCGAACCCGCCGACGTCGACGGGAACGGCGTCATCTGGGTGCTGTTCACTCCGGTGGTGAACCGGACGACCCCTCGCAACAGTACGACGCGGATCTCCGGCTTCTTCAACCCCGTTGACTTGGCCGACCCCGAGAGCTGTGCGGCCTCGAACGGCGGTGAACTCCTGTGGCTTCTCGCGGCCGATCCCGACGGCCGGTACTCGAAACCGGTTCCAGCGTCCTTCGCCACGACCCGGGCGATCGGAGTCGCCGCGCACGAACTCGAACACCTGATTTCGGCCGAACGGCGCGCCGTACTCGAGGGTGGGAGCTTCGCCGACCTCGAGGCGGTGTGGTTGAGCGAAGGACTCGCCCATTCGGCGGAGACCGTCGTCGGGATGACCATCGGCAGGCTGCGTCCCGGCAGCAACTACGGTTTCGAGGAACTGGCCGCGCTCCCCGAGACCTTCCGCACATATTTTTTTCCGAACCTCCGGCGGGCCGCGTATTACCTGACCGATCCCCACCGGACGCCCGCGCTCGGAGACGAGGAGGGCCGCGATCCGTCCGGCGTTCCGTCGCTGGCCATGCGAGGCTTCGGCTGGCTCCTGCTGCGCTGGTTCGCGGATCAGTACGCCGTCGGCGCAGGGGGCCTGCTTGGAGGTCCCCCTGAGGAAACCATCTTCCGCGACCTGGCGGGTGGCGGCCCGGGCCGCACGCGTGGCGTGGAGAACCTCGAACGGGTCGCGGCCTCGGTGGGCGCGCCGGGGGACTGGGAGGAACTGCTCGCGACCTGGGCCCTGGCTCCCATTGCGGACGACCGGCAGGGAGAGATACCCCTCTCGACCCAGGTCACGAGCCTGCAACTGCGGGACGCGTTCGCAGCACTGCACCGGGAGCTGGAGGGCGAGGAGCCCTTCGACCGCGAGTTTCCGCTCTTCACGACCGACATCGCGCTCACGGCCGACACCGACGTCCGGGTCGACTTCGAACTGAACGCGGCGACGGGCCGGTACTTTGTGCTCGAGAGCGACGGACCGCACCCGCCGCTCCGGGTCCGGCTGACGACCCTGGCCGGTGGACGCGTGCCCGGATCGGCGGGGGTCCGGTTCGTCGTGCTCCGCACTCGCTAGCGGGCGACTTCCGCGGTGAGCCCGTATCTTGGCCTCGAGAGCTGCGGTCGGGCCGCTCCGGGCATATCGGGCGGTCGCGGGCAGACCCGTGGCGGAGAAACAGGGAGTGAGCCAGGGATGAGACCACGCGACCGGTGGTGGCCGTGCATGGCCGGGCTCTCCGGCCTCGTCCTCGCCGCCTGCGGAGGAGACGGTACGACGGAGCCCCCGCCGCCTCCGCCACCCCCGGTCGTCATGGGCTGCCGGGCGGGTGCGGCGGAGACGCCGGTGTCCGGTTCGATCACCACGGTGGACATCGCGCCGGGCGGACTCGTCACGCTGGACTCTCCCGGCGATGTGCGCGCGTTCCGGCTCGCCGGCGGCGAGGAGCCTCGCAACTACGAGGTCATCGTACAGAGCACCTCGATCGTGCCGGGGCTGAGTACGCAGGGCTGCATACGCGTGCGCGCCGAGCGCGCCTCGGCGAACGCCGCGCCCGCCCGCCCCGAGCCTCTCACTCCCGCGAGCAGGTTCACGAGCCGCGAACTTCGGCGCCGGTCATCCTGGTTCGAAAACGAGCGCCTCCTGCGGGAGCGGGAGATGGCGGAGTTGGCGAGAGTCGGTGCGAGACCCATCCGGCAAAGGGCGCGGAGGGTCGACCCGACGGCTCCGATGGCGGCGATGGCGCCGCCCGGACTCGGCGACACGCTCTCGTTCACCATCGGCGTGAGTCCGGACCTGAGGGTCGACTGCCGCAACACGACGCTCGTTCGGGGCGAGGTCCGGTACGCGGGCCAGCACTTCACGGTCGTGGAGGACCTCGAGTTCGCCACGCAGCCGGCGAGCGACCGATTCACGGAAGAGGAATTCGAGACCATCGGCCTGCAGCTCGACGAGATCGTGTACCCGATGGACGTCGCCTACTTCGGGGAGCCGGCGGACATCGATGACAACGGGACGGTGTTCGCCCTCATCACGGCGGAGGTGAACAGGCTCACCCCCGCCGGCGAAGAGAGCATCGTCGCCGGCTTCTTCCTCGCGCAGGATCTCACGTCGGCGAGCACCTGCCCCGCGTCGAACGAGGGAGAGATCTTCTATCTGGTGGGCCCCGACCCCGACGAGGACTACGGTACGGACATCAGCCTCAGCTTCGCGAACGCCCTCGCGCGCACGACGATCGCGCACGAGTTCGTCCACCTTCTGAACACGCAGCAGCGGGTCACGCTCGGGAACGGGAGCTTCAGCGACCGCGAGGTGGCCTGGCTCGACGAGGGGATGGCCCACCTCGCCGAGGAAATCGCCGGCCTGCGGACGGGGGGCTTCGGGACCCGCGAGAATCTGGACCTGGAGGCGATCACCGCGAGCGAGGAACAGCTCACCGTCTACAATCACTTCCACCTGCTGAACCACATCCGGCTGGGTCGCTTCCTTCGGGGCGGCTGCCCGACCCCCGACCCCGACGGCCCCGCCTCCGTATTGGCGCTCGGCGACATCGGAGGAGAGGATCCGAGCGGGGTCGAATCGCTCGCGTTTCGAGGCTTCGGCTACAGTTTCGTGCGCTGGCTCGGAGACCATTTCGGGGAGTCCGGGGACGGGGGCGCGCTGCCGGGAAGCCGGGAGGAAGGGCTGTTCCGCGAACTGTCCTCGGGCGGACCGGCGCACGCGAAGAGCACCGGCAACGTGGAGCGCGCAATCCGCACGGTGGCGGGATCGGACCTGTCGTGGGGCGACCTCCTTCCCCTCTATCTGGCGTCGCTGGTCGCGGACGACAACGCACCGGCGGAAGCGGATCCACGCACGCAGTGGGTAACCTGGAACCTGAGGGGCCTGTACGGGCAGCTGAACGCCTCGAACCTCGGGGACGGATGTCCGTTCACGCGCGACTTTCCGCTCTCTCCCTCGAGGGTGTCGCTGCACGCGGGAACGAACAGCGCGATCGAGTTCATGCTGAACGCGTCCACGGGGCGTTTCGTGTCGATGACGGGCACCGGCGCCCACCCCGACGTGCTCGTCCAGATCACGGACGAGGACGGGGGGAACCTGCCGTCCCGGGCGAGGCCGCAGGTCACGATCCTCAGAGTCCGGTGAGTCCGCCGGGCGGCGCGTCGCGCGGATTTGGCGATAATCCGGGCGGACCCTAGCTTCCGCGTCCACCGATGTCCGAGAGCATCGTCCATCGACGGGTAGGCCGATGAACGACCCCCACATCTCCATCTCGCTCCCCGACGGCTCGCCGAAGGAACTGGCGTCCGGCGCCACCGCGGCGGACCTCGCCACCTCCATCGGCCCGGGGCTGGCTCGGGCGGCGGTAGCCGCGCGCATCGATGGGCAGCTATCGGATCTCTCGGCGCCGCTCCCCGACGGGGCCGAGGTCGCGATCGTCACCCGCGACGATGGCGATCCCGACGCGCTCTACGTGCTCCGGCACTCCGCGGCGCACGCCCTCGCGACGGCCGTCCGCGAACTCTATCCGGGGGCCGGGATCGGCTTCGGCCCGCCGATCGACGACGGCTTCTACTACGACTTCGACGTCCCCGCGCCCTTCACGCCCGAGGACCTGGAGCGGATCGAGCGCGTGATGGCCGAGGTCGTCGTGGCGGACGACCGGTTCGAGCGCCGTGAGGTCGAGCACGATGAGGCGCAGGAACTGTTCGCCGACGATCCCCTCAAGCTGGAGCGGCTGGCCGAGATCCCGGAGGACGAAGCGATCTCCGTCTACCGCAACGGCCCGTTCCTCGACCTCTGCCGGGGGCCGCACGCGCCGCGGACCGGCGAGATCCGGCACTTCAAGCTTCTCAGCGGTGCGGGAGCGTATTGGCGCGGCGACGAACGGCGGCGGATGCTGCAGCGCATCTACGGCACCGCCTTCTATTCGGGCAGCGCGCTCGAAGCGTTCATCACCCGGCGCGAGGAGGCGCGGAAGCGCGACCACCGGAAGCTGGGTCGCGAACTCGACCTGTTCTCGATCCAGGAGGATATCGGTCCGGGGCTCGTGTGCTGGCACCCGAAGGGCGCGCGCATACAGCAGGAACTGCGGCGCTGGATCGAGGACCTGCAGCAGTCGCGTGGCTACGACGTCGTGTACACGCCCCACCTCTCGAGCGAGGCGCTCTTCCGGCGCTCCGGGCACCTGCCGAACTACGCGGAGAACATGTATCCCGGCATGGAGGGCGCCGAAGGCGAGGCGTTCCGCGTAAAGCCCATGAACTGTCCGGGGCACATCACGATCTACGCGGCGCGCCCGCGCAGCTACCGAGACCTCCCGGTCCGGCTGTCGGAGGTCGCGAACGTGTACCGTTACGAGCGGTCGGGGACGCTGCACGGGCTGCTGCGCGTCCGCATGCTCACCATGGACGACGGACACGTCTTCTGTACCCCGGACCAGATCGAGGACGAGATCTTCATCTGTCTCGGACTGGTGGACACTGTGATGACGACCTTGGGCCTCGACTATCGGTTCGATCTTGCAACGCGTCCCCACGGCGAGAAGCGGATCGGCGGCGACGAGGTCTGGGATATGGCGGAGGCCGCGCTGCGCGAGGCGCTGGAGCGGGCCGAACTGGACTATGAAGTGGACGAAGGTGGTGGCGCCTTCTATGGCCCGAAAATCGACATCAAATACCAGGATGCCATCGGGCGGGAATGGCAGGGAGCCACGATTCAGCTCGACTTCAACCTGCCCGACCGTTTTGGCCTCGAGTACATGGGCCCCGACAACAAGCCGCACCGGCCCGTGTTGATCCACCGCGCGATCTTCGGCACGCTGGAGCGCTTCACCGGTGTCCTCATCGAGCACTTCGCGGGCGCGTTCCCCCCCTGGCTCGCGCCGGTGCAGGTCCGCGTGATCCCGATCACCGACGTGCACGCACCCGCCGCGGGCGAAATCCGCGACCGGCTCGTCGCGCAGGGCCTGCGCGGCGAACTCGATGACCGCTCCGACACGCTCGGCTACCGCATCCGCGACGGGGAACTGCAGAAGATCCCCTACCTGCTCGTGGTGGGAGACCGCGAGATCGAAGCCGGAACCGTGGCCGTGCGCGCTCGAGGTGCGAGCCGGAAACAGGCGGTCGTCCCCCTCGACGATTTCATCCGCCGTATCCTGGACCGCGTCGCAACCCGCTCCCTCGAGGCGTGATCCGTCTCCGGAGGCGGGGGGTTTCATTGACACCGGGGTGCCGGTGAGGCAGGTTGGAGGGGTCGAAAAAAAACGGAAGCGGGGCCGCGATGCCCCCACCCTATCGGCGCACGGAATCGTGTTGCTGCCGGGTCAACGGCATACCCCCGTTGTGGGGCGTATCTCCGTGCCCGGTCGGCCGTCGCCGAACCGGGCTTTTTTTATGAGGTGAAGTGAACGGAGACCCACGAGTCAACGACAAAATCCGGATCAGCCCGATCCGGCTCATCGACGAGCAGGGTGAACAGCTCGGAATCGTCGCCACGGACGAAGCCCGCGCGCTCGCGACGGAGCGCGGACTGGACCTGGTGGAAGTAGCGCCCGCGGCGCGGCCGCCCGTCTGTCGGCTGATGGATTTCGGGAAATACAAGTACGCGCAGGCGCGGAAGGCCCGGGAGGCGAAGAAGAAGCAGCACATCATCACCGTCAAGGAGGTGAAGCTGCGGCCGAAGATCGAGACGCACGACATCGACTTCAAGATGCGTCACGCGCGCAGATTCCTGGGTGAGGGTGACAAGGTGAAGTTCACGCTCATGTTCCGCGGACGCGAGATTACGCACCCCGAGCGAGGGCGACGGATTCTCGACCGCGTGAAGCAGGAACTGCAGGATATCGCGGTGGTGGAGTCGGACATCGCGCACGAGGGCCGCACGATGACGATGCTGATGGGGCCGCACCGGACCTAGTCCGGCTCGCGGGAATCGGAGATCGATCCTCCGTCGCCGGACGGAGGCCAGACGGAGTGGACGCCATATGCCGAAGATGAAGACGAACCGGTCCGCCGCGAAGCGGTTCCGAAAGACGGGGAGCGGCAAGTTCCGGCGCCAGCGTGCCTACCACAGCCACATCCTCACGAAGAAGAGCCCGAAGCGTAAGCGTCGGCTCCGCCAGGGGACGCTTGTGTCGAAGGCGGATGAGAAGCGGGTGAAGCGACTTCTGGGGACATAGCCCGCCCCGACTTTCCAGCACAGTAGCAGGAGGTGCGGTCATGCCACGCGTGACGAGCAGCGTTGCACGTAACCGTCGCAAGAAGAAGATACTCAAGGAAGCCCGCGGCCAGTTCGGGGCGCGGTCGAAGCTCTATCGTACGGCCAAGAATTCGGTCGAGCGCGGCTGGGCCTACGCCTACGTGGGCAGGCGCCGAAAGAAGCGCGACTTCCGACGGCTGTGGATTGCCCGCATCAATGCCGCGGCCCGGCAGCACGGCATCTCCTACTCGCGTTTCGTCAGCGGGCTCAGGACGGCCGGCGTGGATCTCAACCGCAAAGTGCTCGCGGACCTGGCCATTCGGGACCCGGCCGCCTTTACCAAGCTTGTCGAGGTGGCCAAAGCCAACGCCCCATGACCCCGGCCGGAGCGTCTCTCCTCGATCGGCTGGCTGGGATCGAGGCGGAGGGGCTCGCCGCGATCGGGGAGGCGAGGGATCCCGACGGTCTCGAATCGGCCCGGGTCGAGTATCTGGGCCGGAACGGGCGGCTGGCCTGCGTCATGTCCTCCATCGGGAAGGTCGAGCCGGCCGCCAGGCGCGGGGTCGGGCAACGCGCCAATGCCGTGAAGACGGCGCTCCGCGAGGCGCTGGAGCGACAGGACCGGCAGTTGGCCGCGACGGCTCGCGCTCCGAGCGGCGGCGTCGACCTCACCCTGCCCCCGCGGGGGCGCTGGGTGGGCGGCGTCCATCCCGTGACCCGCGTGATCGACGAGATCTGCGACATCTTCGCGGAACTCGGCTTCACGCGCGTGCTCGGCCCGGAGGTCGAGTCGACATGGTACAACTTCACCGCGCTCAACATCCCGCTCGATCACCCCGCCGCGGACATGATGGACACGTTCTACCTCGACGAAGACACCGTGCTGCGTACCCATACGTCGCCCGTCCAGGCGCGCGTCATGGAGGCGTTCGCGCCGCCCGTGCGCGTCGTCGTCCCGGGGCTCGCGTACCGGCGGGATTCGTTCGATCCTTCGCACGCCCCGGCGTTCGAACAGATCGAGGGTCTCGCGGTCGATGAGGGCGTCGACTTCGTCGAGTTCCGCGCGGCGATCCAGCATTTCGTGCGTCACTTCTTCGGCGCCGGGACGAAGAGCCGTTTTCGCCCTTCGTTCTATCCGTTCACGGAACCCTCCGCCGAGGTGGACGTGTCGTGCGCGGTGTGCCAGGGGAGCGGCTGCCCGACCTGCAAGCGCACCGGCTGGATCACGATCATGGGTAGCGGGATGGTGGATCCCGCCGTGTTCGAGGCCGTCGGCTACGACCCGGAGCGCTACACCGGCTACGCCTTCGGCATGGGGCCGGCGCGGATCGCCATGGTCCGGCACGGCATTCCCGACATGCGGCTCCTCTACGAGGGGGAGATGAGTTTCCTGGGGCAGTTCGTATGAACATCTCCTTCAACTGGATCCAGGAGCTGGCGGGGCTGCGCGGCGAGCTGCGGGATCCGCGGATCCTCGCCGAGCGCCTGACCATGACCGCGGCCGCCGTGGAGAAGATCGAAGCCGTTGGACAGCGGCTCGACGGCATCGTGGTGGCGCGCGTGCTGGACCTGGCCCCGCATCCGAACGCGGACCGGCTCACGCTGTGCAAGGTGGACCGCGGCGACGGGGAGGTGCTCGACGTCGTTTGCGGAGCCCCGGTCATCGAGCGGCGCGGACTCTACCCCCACGTGGCGCCCGGAGGTCGGCTCCCCGGCGGATTCCGGATCGAGAGCCGGAAAATCCGCGGCGAATTGAGCCACGGGATGCTCTGCTCCGAGGCCGAACTCGAACTCGGCCGCGACAAGGGGGGGATCATGCGGCTCGGCGACGACCTCGAGCCGGGCGTTTCTCTCGCCGGAGCCCTCGGCCTCCCGGACACCCGCCTGACCCTCGACCTGAATCCGAACCGCGTGGATCTCGCCTGCCACATGGGCGTCGCGCGGGAATTGTCCGGATCGCTGGCGCCGCGCGACTTCGGCGGAACGCGCTGGACCCCCGAATGGCGCGACGGAGACGCGGAGGCGGAGGGCGCCGGGATGAGAGTCCGCATAGAGGCGCCGGAGCGCTGTTCGCGCTACATGGCCGCCGTCGTGCGCGGGGTGAAGGTGGGTCCCTCACCCGCGTGGCTCGCGGGCCGTCTCCTGGCGGCGGGCGCACGCCCGATCAGCAACGTCGTCGATGCCACGAACTACGTCCTCCTCGAACGCAACCAGCCGCTGCACGCCTTCGATCTCGCCAGGCTGGCGGGGCCCGAGATCCGCGTCCGCGCGTCCGTGGCGGGCGAGCCGCTGACGACGCTCGACGGCGAGGAGCACGAACTGACGCCGGACCAGACGGTCATTGCCGACCGGGACCGCGCGGTCGCTTTCGCCGGCGTGATGGGAGGGCTCGACACCCAGGTCACCGCGGACGCGGTGGACCTGCTGATCGAGTGCGCCGCCTTCGATCCCGCGGGGGTGCGGAAGACCCGTTCGGGCGCCGGGCTGTCCACCAACGCGTCCTACCGCTTCGAGCGGGGGATCGATGTCCACGCGCAGGAGCAGGCGCTCATCCGCTGCGTCGAGTTGATCCTCGCCACGGCCGGCGGCGAGGCGGACGCGACCGGGCTTCGGGTGGGGCCCCGCCCGTCGTCCGCGGAGCCCATCGACTTGCGGGTCGGGCGTGTGGATCAGGTGTTGGGGTTCCGGCTCACCGGCGCTGACATTCTCGACGCGCTGCGGCCGATCGGCTTCGAACCCCTCCCGCCGGCCGAGTCCGGCGGCGAGGGAGACCGCGTACGGGATCGTGTGCGGGTCTCCGTGCCCGGCTGGCGTACGGATGTGGAACGGGAGATCGATCTCGTGGAGGAAGTGGCGCGCCGGGTCGGGTACGACGCCGCCTTCGGGCAGGATCGCAGATTCCGGCCCAGCGCGGTGCCCGAAGACCCCCGGGTCGCGAAGGAGGCCCGGGCGCGGAGGATGCTGAGCCAGCGCGGACTGCTCGAAGCCCGCAGCCTGAGCTTCATGCCGCGGGATTTCCGCGGCAACCGGGCGATCGTCGCGGTGCCGAACCCTCTATCCGCCGAGGAGAGCTGTCTGCGCTCCGCCCTCGTGCCGGTGCTCCTGCGGCGCCTGGAGCACAACTACGCGCGCGGCAATCGAGACGTGCGGCTGTTCGAACTGGGTACCGTATTCGGTCACGCCGAGGGGAGCGGGCCGTCCGGCGAGACGGGCCGAACCGTCGAAGAGGCGGGGCGCGTGGGCGCGCTGATCACGGGGGCGCGACGGCCGGATCACTGGTCCGGACCTAATCTCGACTTCGATCTCTGGGATCTCAAGGAGATCGCGGATGTGCTCGCCCACCAGTTGTGCGGGGCCGAACTGGAACCTTCGCCGGGCGTTGCGGAGGGGGTCGCCGCCGCCCCGGGACCTCCGCTGGCCGGGCCCTGGCTCGCGGACGGCGGGTTCCGGGCCGTCAGGGACGGTCGCGTCATCGGGGTGGCGGGAGCCGTGCACGCCGCATGCATCGACGCGCCGCCGTGGGCGGCCCCCGCCTTCGCGCTCGAGTTCGATCTCGACGCCGTGGAGGGACGCGCCGTTCCCCGGTACCGCCGGACATCGTCCTTCCCCGAGGTGCGCCGGGACCTCTCGATGACGGTACCTCGAGGCGTGGCCGCGGCCGCCATCGAACGAACGGTACGCGAACACACATCGGATCTGTTACGCGAGGTCCGCCTCTTCGACGTCTATTCCGGTGACGAGATCGAGGGCGGTCGTCTAGGGCTGGCCTGGACGTTCCGCTTCCGTGCCCCCGATCGCACGCTGACCGATCAGGACGTAGAGTCGGAGATGTCCGCGCTGTCCGCTGCCCTGGAGGAACGAGTCGATGCCAGAATCCGCCGGTCCTGAACGTCGCCGGGAGGTCGAGAGGGTGCTCGAGCGCCTGTCCCGAGCCGTGGACGCTGTCGGAGAGCAGGTCGAGGGCATGCTGCGGGGCGCCGCCGGGAACGCGGAACCGGACGGCGGGTTCGAGGAGCGTCTCGGCGCGCTCGAAGACGAGAACCGGCAGCTTCGCGAGACGCTGGTGCGCGCGAAACGGAAAGCCGAGCGTCTGCGCACCCGGCTCGCGCTCGTGGAGGATGAGGTATGAGTTCCGCACGTGGAGCGTCGCCGGTGCGCGTGATGATCTTCGGCGAGGAATACCAGATCCGCACCAGCCGCCCGGAGTCGCATACCCGGGCCTGCGCGAGATACGTGGACGACGCAATCCAGCGGGCTCACGTCCGGGGGGTCGCGGAGCCGCACCGCGCCGCCATTCTCGCGGCGCTCCAGATCACCGATGAGCTCCTTGAGGAGCGCCGTGATGCGGAAGCGTTGGCGCAGGCGGTCGAGGTTCGGCTCGTCGAACTGGCCGAACGCCTCGAGGCGCTGGCCGGGGCGGGCGCCGCGGTGGAGGCCACGCCCGGCGAGACCCCCGAGGTCGCGGAGGCCGACACGGCCTGAAGGCCGTCCGCGCGCCTTGCGGCGTCCAGAATCGAACGCGACGTTTCGTTACGGAAGCGAGTCGGTGTCGTGCTGTCTGTAAAGGCGGCGTCGCGTAAGCGTCGCGGCATCTCGAGATAGATGATCGAACGGAACGAAGGCATCCGTTCGACCTGAGCGGCATGCACCGGTGGACGTGTTCCGCCGGTTTTTTTTGTTCATAGATCGATCGGGGATTGGAGTCTGGCTGTGCTGGAATCCATGAACGTGCCGGCCGTCCTGCTGGCGATCGCGGGTCTCCTGGCGGGGGGCATCGCGGGAATTCTGATAGAGCGCCGGGGTCTGCGCCGGGCACGTAGCCGGCGGGAGACGGAGGGGCGCGGCATCATCGAGTCCGCTCGCCTCGAAGCGCAGAGCGTGCGGAAGGCCGCGGAACTGGAGGGACGGGAGGAGGCGCAGCAGCTGCGCGAAGCGTGGGCGAGCGAGGCCGAGCGGCGCCGGTCCGAGCTCGAGCGGCTGGAGAAACGGACCGTCGAGCGCAGCGAGACCCTCGAGCGCAAGCTGGAGGTACTCGATCAGCGCCAGGAACGCCTCGATCAGCGTCGTGACGCGGTGGACCGGGAGCGGTCGGAACTCGAGGCCACGGCGGATCAGCTCGATGAGCGCGAGCGCATGGTCGGCCGCAGGCTGGAGGAGATCGCGGGGCTCGATCGGGAATCGGCCCGTCGCAAACTCATGGGCCAGATTCGGGACGAGGCGCGTGCGGATGCCGCGCAGCATGTGCGCGAGGTGCGCGAGCGGGCCCGAAGCGAGGCCGAACGCGAGGCCCGCAAGATCATTTCCCAAGCCATCGAGAAACTCTCGGTGGATCACTCCTCCGAGGCTGCCGTGTCCGTCGTCACGCTACCCAGCGATGACATGAAGGGCAGAATCATCGGGCGCGAAGGTCGCAACATTCGATCGTTCGAGGCCGCGACCGGCGTCGACGTGGTCGTGGACGACACCCCCGAGGCGGTCATCCTCTCCTGTTTCAATCCGGTTCGACGCGAGGTGGCCCGCCTCGCCATGGACCGGCTGATCGGCGACGGACGGATCCACCCCGGGCGGATCGAGGAGGTGGTCGAGAAGGCGAAGGACGACGTCCGGAAGACGATGCGCCAGGCCGCGGACGAGACGCTCTACGAACTGGGGATCCACGATCTGCACCCGAAGCTCCACGAGGTGCTCGGAGTGCTGCGCTTCCGGACGAGTTACGGGCAGAACCAGCTCGCGCACGCGCGAGAGGTCGCGCTGATCGGCGCCACCATGGCGGCGGAGTTGTCGCTCGATGCCCAGATCGTAAAGAGAATGGGGCTGCTGCACGACATCGGGAAGGGCCTCACGCACGAGAAGGAGGGAAGTCACGTCGAGATCGGTTACGATCTCTGCAAGCAGTGCGGAGAGAAGGATCCGGTCCTGAACGCGATCCGCGCCCACCATGGCGAGGAGCCCGCCCGCTATCCGGAAACGTTCCTCGTGACCGCGGCGGATGCGATCTCGGGTGCGCGCCCCGGCGCCCGGCGCGAGTCGTTCGAGCACTATGTGAAGCGTCTCGAGAAGCTGGAGGCGATCGCGAGTTCGTGGGACGGTGTGGAGAAGGTGTACGCGATCCAGGCGGGACGGGAGATCCGCATCATGGTGACGCCGGACAAGATCTCCGACGAGGAGATGGCGGTCCTGTCGGAACAGACGGCTCGCCGGATCGAGAACGAACTGCAGTATCCGGGGCAGATCAAGGTGGTCGTCGTGCGCGAGTCGCGTACGGTGGACTTCGCACGCTGAATCCTCACGCTCAGGCACAGGAGGCCGGCGCTCCCGAGGCGGAGCCAGGCCCACGGCAACGCTCGAACAGGGAGAAACGGGGAATAGATGGCGGCGCAGATCCTGGATGGACGGCGAATCGCGGCCGAAATTCGTTCGGAGGTGGCGGAACGGGCGCGGGTCCTGTCCCGGACCGGCGTGCGGCCCGGTCTCGGCGTGGTGCTCGTCGGGGACGACCCGGCGTCCCACGTCTACGTCCGGATGAAGACCCGCGCATGCGAGGAAGCGGGGCTCCACGCGCGCGATATCACACCGCCCGCCGATATCGGACAGGCGGACCTCCTCTCGATTGTCGATGAACTGAACGCGGACCCGGAAATCCACGGGATCCTGGTGCAGCTTCCCCTGCCGCGGCACCTGGACGAGCGGGAAGTGACCGAGAGGATCGATCCGTCCAAGGACGTTGACGGATTTCATCCCGTGAACCAGGGGCGCATGGCACAGGGAGACCCGCACGCGTTCCGGCCCGCGACGCCCGCCGGCGTGCAGGAATTGATCCGGCGGACGGGCGTCGACACCTCGGGGGCCCACGTCGTGATCGTCGGCCGCTCGAACATCGTCGGGATGCCGATGTCCCAGATCATGTTGCAGAAGGATCCGGGCGCGAACGCCACGGTCACGGTCGCCCACAGCCGGACCCGGGACCTCGGGGCGGTGACGCGCCAGGGCGAGATCCTGATCGTCGCGGTGGGGCGGCCGGAGATCGTTCGCGGCGACATGGTGCGGGAGGGCGCCGTCGTCATCGATGTGGGCGTGAACCGGGTCGAGGATCCTTCACTCGAGCGGGGATACCGGCTGGTCGGTGACGTAGCGTTCGACGAGGCCGCGGAGCGCGCGAGCTGGATCACGCCGGTCCCGGGGGGTGTGGGGCCGATGACGATCGCCATGCTGCTTCGGAACACTGTGACGTCGGCGGAGCGGATCGGGCGCATGGCCACGGCGGGGGCCGCGCCGGCGGCGGGATGAGCACGCGCGGCCAGGCCTCGCTGTTCGGGGAGAGGGACGGGGAGAGCGACATCCGGGCGGAGCCCGCGGCCGCCGCCCCGCCGCCGGTCCGTGACGGCCGGTCGTCGGACGCCGCGGTCACGGTCTCGGAACTCAATGAGGCCGCCCGGGGGGTGCTGGAATCCCGCTTCGGGAACCTCTGGGTGCGCGGCGAGGTCGCGAACTGGAGGGTCTCCCCCGCGGGTCACCGCTACTTCTCGCTGCGGGATCAGGAACGCGACGCGAGTGTGTCGTGCGTCCTCTTCCGCGGTGACGCCTGGCGGCTGCCGGCGGATCCGGACGCGGGGATGGAGGTCTTCGTGCAGGGGCGCCCCACGCTCTATCCCGCGCAGGGTCGATTCCAGCTGCGGGTCCGCTCGATCGAGATGGCGGGGGAAGGGCTGTGGAGGATCGCGTTCGAACGGCTGCGCCGGCGTCTGGACGCGGAGGGACTGCTCGCGGTCGATCGAAAGCGGCCACTGCCACCGTTCCCGCGCCGCATCGGCGTCGTGACCGCGCGAAAGGGCGCGGCGCTCCAGGACGTGCTCACCGTGCTCCGGCGGCGGGCCCCGTGGGTCGATGTCGTGGTGCGGAACTGCCGGGTCCAGGGCGAGGGGGCCGCGCTCGAGGTTCGGGATGCGCTCCGGCGTGTCGCCGAATGGAGCGCGCTCGACCCCGGCTCGACCCTCGACGCGATCATCCTGAGTCGGGGCGGCGGGTCCACGGAGGACCTCTGGTGCTTCAACGAGGAGATCGCGGTGAGGGCGGTCGCCGAGAGTCCGGTCCCCGTGATCTGCGCCATCGGGCACGAGGTCGACGTGACGCTCTGCGAGTTGGTGGCCGACCTGCGGGCGCCGACCCCGTCGGCGGCGGCGGAACTCGCGGTGCCGGACATCCGGCGCGTGCGGGACTCGCTCGACACGACCGGAAGAGGGCTGGCACGAGGACTGCGCCGCTTCGTCGCGCGTGGACGGGATCGGGTAGATGCGATCGGGCGACGCCTCCCGGCGGCCGCCGGCCATGTGCGGGACGTCGCGAGGCTGCGGCTCGAGGGCGTCGAGAAGCGACTCCCGCCGGGGATCGATCGAGCCCTCGCCCGGTCGCGCGCGCGCCTGGCCGGTCTCGCCGCCACTCTCGCCGCCCTCAGCCCCCTCGAGACCGTGGCCCGCGGATACGCCGTCGCCATGGACCTCGAGGGCCGGCGCCTCACGCGTGTCGAGGACTTCGAGCCCCGAACCCGCTTCCGGCTCCGCGTCCACGGAGGCCGGGTCGACGCGACCGCCGATGCGGTGGAGTCGGAGACATGACGGCGTCGTCCGAACGCAAGTTCGAGTTCGAGCGGACGGTCCGCGAACTGGAGGAGATCGTCGAGCGTCTCGACCGGGAGGACATCGGCCTCGACGAGGCGATCCGGCTCTTCGAGCGGGGCATCGAACGCCTCGGGGAGGCGCGCCGCTGGCTCGAGGCGGCGAGCGGCAAGGTCGAGGAGCTGATCGCCACCTCGACGGGGAGGCTGGACACGAAGCCTCTGGAGGCGGAGGGACCGGCGGTCCACGGGGCCGGCCCGGGGTCGGATGCGCCGGAGGGCCCGGCGTGAGGCCGAGTCTCGAGGCCGCGCGCGCCTCCGTGGACGAGGAACTGGCGAGGTGGCTGGGGGATGCCCTTCGGGAGGCCGGACCGATCGGCGAGCCCATCCGCCACGCCGTCCTCGCGCCGGGGAAGCGGATTCGGCCCCTTCTCCTGATCGGCGCATGGGAGGCGGCAGGGGGCTCGCCTCGGGGAGGCGCGGCGGATCGTCCGAGTGGGCTCTACCGCCTGGCGCTGGCCCCCGAGCTGGTCCACGCCTACTCCCTGATTCACGACGACCTCCCCTGCATGGATGACGACGACCTGCGCCGGGGGCGGCCGACCCTGCACGTGCGGTACGATGAGCGCGTCGCGATCCTCGCGGGCGCGGCGATACAACCGCTCGCGATCCTCGCCGTCGGCAACGGAGCCGCCGGCCTCGAGCTGAGCGACGAGATCACCGCCCGGCTCATCAGGGTCCTGGCCCGGGCTTCCGGCGGCGTCGGCATGGTGGGAGGGCAGCTTCTCGACCTGCAGGCCGAGCGGGAGGACGTGAGCTTCGAGACGCTCGAACGCATTCATCTCGGCAAGACCGCGAGCCTGATCAGCGCGTGCTGCACCATGGGCGGGATTGCGGCCGGGGCGCCGGAAGAGGCCGTCGACCGGCTGACCCGCTTCGGGATCGCGATCGGCCTCGCGTTCCAGACCGTGGACGATATTCTCGATGTCACGGGATCGTCCCACCGGATGGGGAAGGCCGGGGGGCGCGACGCGGCGCTGGGAAAGGCCACGACGCCATCGGTGCTGGGCCTCGGGGGAGCGAGGGAGAGGGCGGAACAACTGGGCCACGACGCGTTCCGGGAGCTGGCGTCGTTCCAGGCCGCCGACCGGCTTGGAGACATCGGACGCCTCATCCTCGAGCGCGACCGTTGATACGGGGCTGAGAGCTTCGAGGAAGCAGGTTCACTATGCGCTTCGCCATCGTCGGTAATCCCGAATCTCCGCACCTGGAGCCGTTGCTCGCGCGCGTCGAGCGGAAGGCGGCCGAGTTGGGCATCTCGCTCGTCTTCGAGCCGTCGCTCGCGACGGACGGCCGCCGCGAGTCCGCGCCGCTGGAGGAGATCGGAGAGGATGTCGCCCTCGTGCTTACGCTCGGAGGCGATGGGACGCTGCTGCGCGCCGCGCGGGTCGCGGCACCGCTCGGGATTCCGGTGCTGGGGTGCAACCTGGGCCGACTCGGGTTCCTCACCCTGGTTCCGACCGACGAACTCGAAGCGGCCATGTCGAGCGTGGCGAGCGGAGAGTACGACCTGGAGGAGCGGCTCACCCTTCGCATCGAGGTGCGCGTGAACGGGTCCGACGCCCCGGAGTCGAAGAGCTTCCATGCGATCAACGACGCGGTCATCCACAAGAGCGGCTTCGCCCGCCTCATCAGCTACCGGGTGCTGGCGGACGACGACGTGGTCGGCCAGTACAGCGCGGACGGGATCATCCTGGCCACCGCGACGGGTTCCACGGCCTACAGCCTCTCGGCCGGCGGGCCGATCGTCTCGCCCACCATGGAAGGGATCGTGGCCACTCCGATCTCCCCGCACACCCTGGCCGTGCGGCCGGTCGTCTTTCCGGGCGACACGCGAATCTCCGTGGAACTGCTGTCGGGCGATCACGACCTGCAGCTCACCGTCGACGGACAGCGCGGGTGTCCGCTATCGGTCGGAGACCGCGTGCAGGTCGTCCGCTCACGGCATCCCGTGCGTCTCGTGCGCCTGCCCGACTACTCGTTCTTCACGGTGCTGCGACGAAAGCTGCACTGGGGCGACGTGCGCGCACACCCGTATCCCGGATCCGGCGGCGGCGCCCATGGGTGAGAGATGCTGACCGAGCTTCGCGTTCGGAACTTCGCCGTCGTCGAGGAGGCCGTCCTCGAGTTCGGGCCGGGACTCAGCGTCCTCAGCGGCGAAACCGGGGCCGGGAAGTCGATCCTCGTCGAGGCGCTCGCGCTGCTGGTCGGCGGGCGCCCCTCCCCGGACATGATCCGGGCCGGAGCGGGCCGGGCGCGGATCGAGGCCCGCTTCGAGGTGGAGGGCGTCGAAGGCATCGCGTCGCTGTGCCAGCAGGCGGGCGTGGATCACGACGACGGCTGGCTGATTCTCCGTCGCGAACTGCGCCGCGAGGGTCGCCACCGGGCCTGGGTCAACGGTTCTCCGGCCACCACGACGCTGCTGCGCGAACTCGGGGAGCGGCTCGTCGAACTGCACGGGCAGCACGAGCACCAGCGCTTGCTCGACCGAGGCCACCAGCGGCGGATCCTCGACGCGTTCGGGCGCCATGAAGCACTGGTCGCGGAGACGGCGGCGGCCTTCGACACGTTGCGCGACCTGGACGCCCGGCTCGCTCGAGTCCGCCAGACGGCTCGCGAAGGGCGGGAACGCGCCGACTACCTGCGCTTCAAGTGCGATGAGATCGCGACGGCCTCGCTCTCGCCCGACGAGGATGAGGCGCTGGAGACGGAGGCGCGCCGGCTCACGCATTCCGAGGAACTCATCGAGCTCTCCGGCCTCCTCCACCACCGCCTGTACGAGGCGGAGGGTTCCGTCGTGGACCAGCTCGGGGAACTCGGCAACCGACTCGACGCCCTCGTCACGATCGACCCCGCCGCGAGTCCCTTCCGTGACCTGCACGAAGCGGCGCTCCGCAGCGTCGAGGAACTCGGACTCGGTCTCGCCCCCTATCGCGACGCCATCGAGCACGACCCGCGTCGCCTCGACGAGATCCGCGTCCGCCAGGATCTCCTCTACCGGCTGAAGCGGAAGTATGGAGACTCGCTTGCCGAGGTCATCCGGACGGGTGAGGAAGCCCGGCGCGAGCTGGAGCAGATCGACGGGGCCGACGACGAAATCGCCCGCCTCGAGGCGGGCCGGGAGGCGGCGGCCGCGGAGCTGGCCGAGTTGGCGTCGAAGCTCTCCGAGCGGCGGCGCGGCACCGCCGAGGCGCTCTCCGAAGCGGTCAACGCCGCGCTCCCCGATCTCGGTCTGCGGGGCGGCCGCCTCGCGGTACAACTCGTCGGAGACGGGGAGATCCGGCGGCTGGGAGCGGAGCGGGTGGAGTTCCTCGTCTCCCTGAATCCCGGGTTTCCGCCGGCCCCGCTCCGCCGGGTCGCGTCGGGAGGTGAGATGAGCCGGCTCATGCTGGCGCTCGAGGCGGCGCTGATCGAGGTCGATGAACTTCCGATCCTCGTGTTCGACGAAATCGACGTCGGCATCGGGGGCGAAGTGGCGCACCGCGTCGCCGACCGGCTCATCCGCCTCTCCGCCGCGCATCAGGTGCTCGTGGTGACGCACCTGGCGCAGATCGCGGCCCGGGCCGATGCGCACTACTCCATCGACAAGGCCACGGAGGGCGAGGAGACCCGGACGTCGGTGCGCGCGCTCACCGGGGGCGAACGCGTGCTCGAGGTGGCGCGCATGCTCGGAGGCGACCCGGACAGCCGCGCCTCGCGCGCCCATGCGGAGGAGCTGCTCGCCGGCCAGATCTGACCGGCCGGCCCCGGGAACGGCTCGCTAGAAGATGTTGATCGGGATGCGAAAGTCGGCGCCGAATCTGAACGAGGCGGGCGTCTGTCCCCCGGAGCCCGCGATGGCCCGTCGCAGCGAGATCCCGAACCGCCAGGGGTTCCGCACCGCGCGCGTGCCCGACCGCAATTCCGCCCGACCCCCCGCCTCGGACAGGTCGACGATGAACCCCAACCCGACGCGGTGGCGCGTCTGCGATCCCTCGGCCGCAACGAGGCCCGGGTCCCCGATTTCCGACTCCGGGTCGGTGAGGGCGTAGAAGGGATCCCCCAACTTGAAGTAATCGTACTCGAAGCCGATCCGCATCGCCGAGTTCAGACGCAGCGAGGGCCGGACGAGAACCCGGACGTACTCTCCGAGATCCCGGAAGAGGAGCGTCTGGCGCGCTCCGCTCACGTACGGCTGATCCGGAGGGGTGACGTGGAGCACGTACGCGTCGGACTGCTGGATCCCGTAGTGGCCCGCCGCCTGGATCATCAACACGCGCCCGAACGCGATGTCCTGATAGAGCGCCAGTTCGATATCGGTTTGTCCGTCCCCGAGAGGTATGTCGGCGGAGTTGGAGGGATCCCGGAACGGCGGGGCGTTCTGCGACTGGATCGGGACGCGCAGGAGTCCGCCGACGGTGGTTCGGAACCGGATGCCGCGCTCCGGATCGTCGGGCCCCGTCGCGCCGTGAATCGGACGACGGCGGGTGATCTGGTCGATGAGGTTCACCCGCGCGAACACCTCGATCTCCCCGAGGGCGAGACCGTTCCTCGAATTCGCCGGGAGGCGGTCGGCGAGTCCCGCCCCGAGGAAGAGCGCCTGGAAGTCCGCTTCACTGGAGAACTCGGGAAGGGCGAGTTCCGGCAGCGAGAGCCCCAGCGCCTCGAACGCGGCCGCGAAGCCCGCGAACCGCCCCAGCATCTGCGATCCCGCCGTGCTCGGAGCGGTGGGAATCAGGCCTCCCCCGCCGGCCCGCCGCTCCAGCACATTCAGGAAGGCCGTGGTGTTGTCCCGTAACGCGATGGCGTCGGAGAGCGTCGGCCCGGTGAGCGTACCGCTGTCGATCAGCTGCCGGAGCGATCCGAGAGCGGCCCGCGCGTCGGTGCTGAACGCGTCGCCCGGCCCCAGCCCGGACGCCGCGCCGGTAACGGTCGCGGCGGTCGAGTCGAAGCCGAATCCGGCCGTCATGTCCGTCAGAGTGAAAGGCGCGCGGAAGCCTACGCTGACCCAGTCGAGGATGCCCACCTCGGCCCCGAGCGCGAGCCGCCGGATCTGGGCCCGCATCACCGAGAAATCGAGGTCGCCGAACGAGAAGTCCTCGAGCGTCACCGGATCGAAGCCGAGCGCGACGGCATCCGCGTTGAGCCCGTCGACCAGGGCGTCGGGCGCCGGGAACATCCGCCGCGCGAGCGGGCCATCGAAATGGCCCGCCAGCGGCTCCCGGTCGCCGTCCGCGATCGAGTCCGTCGAAGAGTCGAGGGCGAACTGCTCGGACCAGTTGAGCAGGGTCGGCGCCACCTGGAGCCACAACTGCCCGGAGCGGGGCAGACGGGCGTCGCGAAACTGCGCCTCGCAGGGTACCGAGAGCGCGATGAGGGCGAGGATGGCGAGGGGGAGGGCGCGTGGGCACCGGATCTCCGGAAGCATGGCGCGAGTATAGCAGTCCATGGCCGAACCCCGCTACGAGCGGGGTCCTCCCTCGCGGAAGGCACGCCGCCGCGCTCCGCCGTCCCGATACTTTCCGGGTGATGGTCGGCCCATTAGGCTGTGCGATCTGCGGCGCCGTGGCCGAGTGGTTAGGCAGGGGCCTGCAAAGCCCCCTACTCCGGTTCGAATCCGGACGGCGCCTCTCTTTCCCCGCTCAGGACCAGCGACCGAAGGGGAGGTGGGGTTGGCCTTCAGACTGAAAGCGGACAACGCCCTCCACCTGTTCCTCGTCTTCATCCCCATCACCCTCGTGCTCGAGTACGTGGTCCATGCGTCTCCGACCACGCTCTTTCTTACCTCGGCGGTGGCGATCGTTCCCCTGGCCGGTCTCATGGGGAAGTCGACGGAGATGCTGGCCGAGCATGTGGGGGCCGGACTCGGGGGGCTGCTGAACGCGACGTTCGGGAACGCCGCGGAACTCATCATCGCCATCTTCGCCCTCAAGGCGGGCCTCCACGACCTCGTGAAGGCGTCGCTCACGGGGTCGATCATCGGGAACATCCTCCTCGTGTTCGGGCTCGGCGCGCTGCTCGGCGGTCTGAAGTTCCGCCGGCAGGTGTTCAACCGCACCGCCGCGAGGCTCGGCGCCACCCTCCTCCTGCTGAGCGCGGTGGGGCTCATCATCCCGTCGCTCCTGCACTTCACGCGCGGCGGGGCGGGCGGGGCGAGCGATGCCGAAGCGGCGGGGGCTGCCGCGACGGTCTCGGGCTCACTCAGCCTCGAGATCGCCGTCGTCCTCATCGTGTGCTACGGGCTCTCGCTCGTGTTCGCGTTCACAACGCATGCGGACCTCTACCGGGGCGCGTCTCACCACGGGGACCACCGGGACCACGGGGACCACGGGGACCACGGGCACGCGGCGGGGGCCGCCTGGTCGAAGGGGAAGTCGTTCGCCGTCCTCCTGACGGCAGCGGCCTTCGTCGGCTGGATGAGCGAGATCCTCGTGGGCGGGGCGGAGGACGCGGCTCACTCGCTGGGGATGAACGAGGTCTTCGTCGGCGTCATCGTCGTCGCCCTTGTCGGGAACGCGGCCGAGCACTCGACGGCGGTCCTCGTCGCGCTCCGCAACAAGATGGACCTGTCGCTCCAGGTCGCGGTGGGTTCCTCGCTCCAGATCGCGCTCTTCATCGCGCCGCTGCTCGTCTTCCTCTCCTACGCGATCGGTCCGGCTCCGATGGACCTCGTGTTCACCCCGCTCGAGGTCGCGGCGGTCGCGATTTCGGTCATCGTGGTGGGACAGATCTCGGGGGACGGTGAGACGCACTGGATGGAGGGGGTCCTCCTCCTCGGCGTGTACGTGCTCCTGGGCCTGGCCTTCTTCAATCTTCCGGGGTAGCCCGCGCGGCCGGTCGCCGAAGCAACGCTTCACGGGTTCGTGGCGTCTCAGTGTCGCGACCCCGAGGAACACTCGATGCACGGCGGGGTCGGGTCTGTGGGTGGTGAACGACGCCGGGGCGCCGGGTCACCCTCCTGTGGCAGGGAAGAAGTGGGGATGAAGTCCATTCTACCGAAGTGATCACGCGCGCCCCGGCGTCACCCTTCCTCTCGAGCCGCCTGATCGGGGTCTTCGATTCGAACCAGTTCCACGCGACCTGCAAAGCGGCGAAAATCCTTCGGGTTCAGCGTGAGGAGCCGCTGCTCCCCGTAGGCGAGCATGGTAGCGGCGATATTGGCGTCATGGACCTGCTTTCCGGCTAGAGGTACGTCCCGACACAGCTCCGCAAGCGTGCTCATGACCCGCGGCCCGTCCTCGAGGATCTCGAAGACTCTGCACATCCGCTCCACGTCACCCAGGGCCTTCGCCATATCGAGCGGGGTCGACCAAGCCTGGGGCCGCGTAACCGTAGCCAGGTATTCCCGGATGATCTGTCGGCTGATCCGGAGCCGTTCAGGACCCTGCAAGGCTCTCGAGATCGCGCGCCGGGCGATCCGGGACTGAGGAGCTTCCGGAACCCGGGCCGCTACGATGACGTTGGTGTCAATGAACAGGGCGGGCTCCTATCGGCCTTCGTCGCCGTAGATCTCCTCGCGGCTGCAGCGGAATCCCTCCGGCCAGGGCCCGAAGTCGTGGGGCGTGAAAATGTCGTCGACCGAGAACCGCCGACCACGGTCGGAATCGGTCGACGCATGCGTCGTGTCTCGTGCCGTCGCACCCTCACTCTGCACAAAGATCAACGTCTCCGCTTCCATGTCCACGGATTTCGTCCTCCATCCCGCGGCCACCCACGAGAAGGCGTGGCTGTGACCGCCGCTCCGACCGGGATTCGACCACCACGGCCGGTGAATGCGCGCGGAACCCGGAAGGCCGAAGCCGAGGATTCTCTCGAGTTTCGAGAACGTCGTGCGCCATTCGTGCCCGCCACGGGCGCACAAGTGCGCGTAGAGCGGTGCGTACTTGCCGCGCGACGCCGCCTCACGAAGGAGCATCGTACGAGGTTCGGTCATCGTATCATCACCGGGCCGAAAAAAAACAAGTACTTATATAATCCCGGGGGACAGCGTGGCAGTCAACCACGGGCTGGCGACCTCCCCTTCGATTTCGGCTCTCCCCTGCGGTGGGTTGTCGGTTGGGGCGTTTCTCCGCAGTCTGAGCCCTCGGGGCAGCCCGGGCCGAGCCGGGATCGGCCCATCTCAGCCACAGGAGGCGCGAGTGTCCGAGAAGCACGACGGAGCGGGCGACGGAGCGGAGGCGGACGCCGCGGACCGCGGTATTCGGCGGCGGGGCTTTCTGAAGGTCGTTGCGGCGGCCACGGCGGCCGGGGCGCTGGATCCGAGGACGCTGGTGGCCGCTGGAACCGCTGACGTCGGCGCTTCCCGCGCGCCCGCGTGGCTGCGGGCGCGGGAAGCTCCGCAGGAGGAGACGATCCCTCTCCGAAACGGCGAGCCGCCGGCCCTCCAGTTCCAGGCGTATCCGGGCGGGACGGGCGCGCTGCTCGAGAAGTACTGGCGCGCCGGGCTGAACCCGTTCGAGCGCACGCCGATCGAGTTCGAGCCGTGGCAGGGGGCGGTGCCGTCGAGCGAGGAGGAGGTCGCCTTCCTCCCGGTGCACCGGCTGGCGGCCCTCGTCCGCGAGCGCCACGTGTCTCCGACCGAACTGTTCGAGATCTACATCGAGCGCATTAAGCGCTACGACCCGGTCCTCCTGTGCGCCGTCACGATCCTCGAGGACAGGGGGAGGGAAGAGGCGGAGCAGGCGGAGGCGGAGATCCGGGCCGGAGAGTGGCGGGGGCCCCTGCACGGGATCCCCTGGGGTGTGAAGGATCTCTTCTCCACCGAGGGGGCGCGGACGACGTGGGGCTCGGCGGCGTTCCAGACCCGGATGATCGAAGAGGATGCCGAGGTCGTGCGCCGGCTGAGCGCGGCCGGGGCCGTGCTCATCGCCAAGCTCGCCACGGGGGAGTTCGCCCGCGGCGACCGCTGGTATCGCGGCCGGACGCTCAATCCGTGGAACCTCGCCTGGGGCTCGAGTGGATCATCGGCCGGGCCCGGCTCCGCGACCGCCGCGGGCTGCGTCGCATTCTCCATCGGCACGGAGACGCGCGGTTCGATCGTCTCGCCGACCCGTCGCTGCGGGCTGAGCGCCCTCCGCCCCACCTTCGGGCGCGTGAGCCGCTACGGCGGGATGGTGCTCTCGTGGAGCATGGACAAAACGGGACCCATGTGCCGCACGATCGAGGACTGCGCGCTCGTGTTCAACGAGATCCACGGCGCCGACGAGAAGGACCCCGCCTCGGTCACGCTGCCCTTCCGCTTCGAGCGGGCGCCGGATCTCGGCTCGCTTTCGATCGGCTACACGGAGAACGCGCCGCACTCCTTCGTCGAGAAGCTCGAGGAGCTGGGGGCGCGGCCGCGGCTCATGCGCGAGCTGCCCGCCCAGTCGGCGAGTTCGCTGGGCGCCGAGTCGGCGTCGGCGTTCGACTTCCACGTCGCTCCGAACGGAGAGCTGCCGCCGGTGCCGGAGGGCCTCAGCGAACAGGAGCAGCGTGATTTCACGCGCTTCCGCCGCGGCCGGGACGGGCTCGCGATGGACTACGTCCACGCGCAGCGGCGGCGCCACATCGTGATGAAGCGCATGGCCGAGGCGATGGACGGCTTCGACATGTTCGCCACCGGTTCGGGCGAGGTGGGGCTGACGAACGAGACGGGACACCCGGCCGCCGTCGTGCAGTACGGCTTCGGCCCCGCGGGCCCCGAGGACGAAGAGGCGGACCAGCCCCTGACCACGACCCTGATCGGGGATCTGTTCGCGGACGACAAGATCCTGAGCGTGGCGCACGCCTTCCAGGCGGCGACGGACTGGCACACGCGCCACCCGGCGCTCGACTGATGGAACTCGACCAATGGAAGACGGAGGACGAAGGATGAACAGGATGCCCAAACGCCTCCTCTGGGGCGTGTTGCCCGTGCTCGTGATCGGTGTCGCGCTCGTCGTACGCGGTGCCCCCGCTTCGACCACGGTCGACAACGGCGGGGACCGTCTCGAGCGCTTGAGCGAGTCGCTGCAGACGTACGTGGAGGAGGGGCGGCTGGCGGGCGCTGTCGCCCTCGTCGCGCACGGCGGTGAGACCTCGTACCTGCAGGCCGTCGGCCATCGCGACATCGTGGCGGGCGACCCCATGGAGAGCGACGACATCTTCCGCATCGCCTCGCAGACCAAGGCGATCGTGAGCGTCGCGGTCATGATGCTGCAGGAGGCCGGTGATCTCCTGATCTCCGACCCGCTGGGCCGCTACCTGCCGGAGTACATGGAGACGGCGGTGGCCGTCGCCGATGGCGCGGGGGGCTACGAGATCGTGCCGGCCAGTCGCCCGATCACGATCCGGGACCTCCTCACGCACACGGCCGGGATCGGCTACGGCGGCGGTCCCGGGGCGGAACTGTGGGCGGAGGCGGACATTCAGGGTTGGTACTTCGCGCACCGCGACGAACCGATCCGCGAGACGGTGCGCCGCATGGCGGCCCTCCCCATGGACGCGCAGCCCGGTGAAAGCTTCGTGTACGGCTATTCGACCGACATCCTCGGCGCCCTGGTGGAGGATGTGTCCGGGGAGCCGCTCGACGCGTTTCTCCGCACCCGCATCTTCGAGCCGCTGGGCATGGTGGACACGCACTTCTACCTGCCCGAGGAGAAGCGCGACCGCCTGAGCGTGGTCTACTCGGCCTCGGCCGACGGCCTCGCGCCCGCGCCCGATCCGGGCGGCATGGTGGGGCAGGGCGCGTACGTGGACGGCCCGAGGACCAGCTTCTCGGGCGGCGCCGGCCTCCTCTCCACCGCGCACGACTACGCCCGCTTCCTGCAGATGATGCTGAACGGCGGCGAACTCGACGGAGCCCGCATCCTCTCCTCGAAGAGCGTGGAGCTCATGACCGTGAACCACGTGGGGGACAAGTTCGGCTGGGAACTGGGGGGTGGCTTCGGGCTCGGGTTCAGCGTGCTCGCCGATCTCGGCGCGCGCGGAACGCCGGGCTCGGTCGGCGAGTACGGGTGGGGAGGGGCGTACCATTCCACCTACTGGGTGGACCCGGACGAGGATCTCGTCGTCGTCTACTTCACGCAGCTCATCCCGACGGGCGATGTCGACGATCACGCGAAGCTGCGCACCCTCGTGTACCAGGCGATCGACGAAATGCAATAGCGAGTCTCGACCCCGCGTGGTAGATCTCGGGGCCCCGTTCGGGAGCCGGAGTGGCGGAACTGGCAGACGCGCCGGACTCAAAATCCGGTGGGAGCAATCCCTTGAGGGTTCGAGTCCCTCCTCCGGCATCGACCTGGACTCCCCATGGAGGAAACGCGTGACGCTTCCCCGCAACACGTCCTCGTCACCGTCCCGTCGGCTCGTCCCGTTCACCGTGGCGCTCGCGCTCGCCGCGTTCGCCTCCTCCGCAGTCGCGCAGGAACGCCGGAGCGCGCGCGACCTGGGCATCGTGGTGGGCGTCCTGCCCACGGGGCCCCTCAACCAGATCACGGATGTGGCGGGGGTACGGGTGGGGCACGTCACCGTGACGAGCGGAGACACGATCAATACCGGGGTCACGGCCATCCTCCCGCACGGCGGCAATATCTTCCGGGAGAAGGTTCCCGCCGCCTTCGTGGCGGGGAACGCGTTCGGAAAGTTCGCGGGCACGACCCAGGTGCAGGAAATGGGTGAACTCGAGTCCCCGGTGGTCCTGACGTGCACGCTCTGCGTGCCACGGGCCGCCGACGCGGTGATGACGTATCTCCTCGGGCTTCCCGGCAACGAGGACGTCAGGTCCGTGAACCCGGTCGTGGGCGAGACGAACGACGGCTTCCTGAACCGGATCCGGCTGCGCCCGATCAGCGAGTCGGATGTGCTCACCGCGATCGCCGAGGCGGACGCGGGGCCGTTCGAGCAGGGGAGCGTGGGCGCGGGTCGCGGCACGATCGCCTTCGGCTGGAAAGGCGGCATCGGCTCGGCGAGCCGCCGGCTGCCGGAGGATCTCGGCGGCTGGACCGTCGGCGTGCTCGTCCAGTCCAATCACGGCGGGGTCCTCACCATCGACGGGGCCCCGGTGGCGGAAGCGCTGGGCGGCGCTCCCTACGGCGGGGCGGGACCGGATGCCCCGTACCCGCGGGCGGGGATGCGTCCGCGGGCGGGCGGAGCCGGTGGCGGGGCGGCGTCGGAGGCGCCGGAGGCCCCCGCGTCACTCGAGGACGGCTCGATCATCATGGTCGTCGCGACGGACGCGCCTCTGGAGCACCGGAATCTGGAACGCCTCGCGCGCCGCGCGCTCCTGGGGCTGGGCCGGGGCGGTGGCAGCATGAGCAACGGGTCGGGCGACTACGTGCTCGCCTTCAGTTCGGTCCCCCTGTCCCGGCTCTGGGACGAAGAGCGCGTGTCCAACGCCGCGATGAGCCCGCTCTTCCAGGCCGCCGTGGAGGCGACCGAGGAGGCGATCCTAAACTCCATCTTCCTCGCGACCACGGTCGAGGGGGACCGCGGCACCGTCGAGGCGATCCCGCTCGAACCGACGCTGGAGATCCTGCGCCGGCACGGCGTCGTCCCGCGCTGACTGGCGCCGGTGCCAGGGTTGCCCCCTCCGGCGCTCTCGGGCGGTTGGATCGCCGATCCTGTTGAGATTAAGTTGAGATCCACGGAGAGGTCGAGTGGAGTAACCCGGCGGGCGTGCCCCGTCGCCGCACTCGGACTCCAGCATGAGGCTCGACGGCATGGAAACGGATACGATGGGAATCCTCGGCGTGTTGTTGGCGGTCGTCGCTTCGGCGATCAGCCTTGCCCTGCTCACCAGAGGGGCCACGAACAAGCTTGACGGCAGGATCACGGAGTTGAGGGGCGAAGTCGGCAAGGTGCGCACGGAGTTGGGCGGCGAGGTCGGCAAGGTGCGCACGGAGATGGGTGGCGAGATCGGCAAGCTGCGCACGGAGATGGGCGGCGAGATCGGCAAGCTGCGCACGGAGATGGGCGGCGAGATCGGCAAGCTGCGCACGGAGTTGGGTGGCGAGATCGGCAAGCTGCGCACGGAGTTGGGCCGCGAGATCGGCAAGGTAGGCACGGAGTTGAGGGACGAGATCGGCAAGGTACGTACGGAGTTGAGCCGCGAACTCGGCAAGGTGCGCACCGAAGTGATCGAGACGCGGGTGACCATGACGGACCGCGTCGCGCGGCTGGAGGGGAACGTATTCGGCACCCCGCCTCCCGAGGCTGCTGCCGAGACCGGCTGAGCCGGCTCTGTCGGGTAAGGGCGGAAGCCCGGCAAGACTGACGCTCAGCCTGGGCTTTTCCCCTTCGCCCTGGTTTCCCCGGCGTCCGCCCGCCTCGCCTTGCCCGGACCCCTCAAACGCCGGGCGACGCGCGGGTGTCTTTCGTTGCGTCGGGGGAGTCCTCCACTTTGACTCCGTTGCGCCCTCAGGGATCACTACAGTCAGGAGCCGCGAACCATGCTGAAGCGCGTCTTTCTTCCCGTCTTCCTCGCGACGACCGCCCTCCCGGGCCAGATGGCCGGCCAGCAGGCGGTGGCCGACGAGGACTTCATGTCCGAGATGGAGTGGCGCTCGCTCGGTCCCGCGAACATGGCCGGGCGCGTCACCGACATCGAGGGCGTCCCGGGCACCGGGACTTTCTTCATCGCCGGCGCCACGAGCGGCATCTGGAAGACCACGAACCACGGAACCACCTTCCGGCCGGTGTTCGACAACGAGCGGGTCATCTCGATGGGCGACCTCGCGATCGCGCCGAGCAATCCCGACATCGTGTGGGCCGGTAGCGGCGAGGAGGATTCCCGCAACTCGATCTCGCCCGGAGGCGGGATCTACAAGTCCGTCGATGGCGGCCTTACCTGGGAGTTGAAGGGGCTCGAGGGGACGCAGGCGATCGGACGCATCGTCGTCCACCCGACGAAAGCGGACTGGGTCTACGTCGCCGCGCTCGGACATCCGTGGGGCGACAACGAGGAGCGCGGGCTGTACCGGACGAAGGACGGCGGCGACACATGGGAGCGCGTGAACTTCGTCTCGGACAAGGCGGGCTTCGTCGACCTCGACATGCACCCCCGGAACCCGGATATCCTCTGGGCCACGAGCTGGGAAAGAGTCCGCGGCCCGTATTTCCTGCAGAGCGGCGGTCCGGGGAGCGCCATCTGGAAGTCGACCGACGCCGGCGACACGTGGGAGAAGGTCGAGGGCAACGGCCTCCCCGAGACCATGCTCGGACGGCTCGAGATCGCCATCGCCCCCAGCTATCCCCGGATCATGTACGCGGTGGTCGAGGCCGAGGCCCCCGAGGAGGCGGATGAGAACGGCGACCGGAACGCGTCGGGACTCTACCGTTCCGAGGACGGTGGCGAGACGTGGCAGTTCATGAACGCGAGCAACTCGCGGCCCTTCTACTACTCGGGCGCGTGGGTGTCGCCGGACGACCCGGACTTCCTCTACTGGTCTTCTCTCTACTTCTCACGTGACGGCGGGCGCACGGTGGGGAATCCGGCCCAGGGCGTGCACGTCGACTATCACGCACTGTGGTGGGACTCTTCCAATCCCGACCATTTCATATTGGGCAACGACGGCGGGATCGCGATCACGTGGGACGGCGGCGGGAACTTCGAATTTCCGAACCGTATTCCCATGGGACAGTTCTATGCGGTCAGCTTTAATATGGACACACCCTATCGCGTCTGTGGCGGCCTGCAGGACAACTATACCTGGTGCGGGCCGAGCACCCGGGCCGGCGGCGCCATCGACAATCACATGTGGTATTCGATCGGGGGCGGTGACGGCTTCTACGCGCCGCAGGATCCGACGAACCCGGACATCGTGTTCGGCGAGTCACAGCAGGGGCGCATCTACTGGCGCAACACGCGCACGGGCGAGCGGCATCAGCTGCAGCAGCCCGACTGGCGGGAGCGCACGCAGGCCCTGCGGGACTCGATCGCGATCCTGTCGGGGGACGATCCCGACGACCCGCCGGCCGCGAACGTGGCACAGATCGAGGAGCTCCAGGCTCTCGTCGCCCAGGATTCGGCGCTCTTCGACATGCGGTTCAACTGGAACACGCCGCTCGAAATGTCGCCGCACGATCCGCGGACGCTGTACATCGGGGCGAACCGCGTGCTGAAGTGGACCTACGACACGGACGAGATGACGCCGATCTCGGACGACCTCACCTACGCGGATCCGGAGAAGATCGAGGTCGCGTACAACACCACGGGCGGGATCACCCCGGATGTCACCGGGGCGGAGAACTTCGCCACCATCGTCTCGCTCGCCGAGTCGAAGCTGAACGAGGGCGAGCTGTACGCGGGGACCGACGACGGACGGGTGTGGCGCACCCCGGAGGGGGCGGAGTGGATCGAACTCACCGACCGCTTCGAGGGCGTGCCGGAGGGGACGTACGTGAGCCGCATCGAGCCCTCGAGTCACGATCCGAACCGCTTCTACGTGACCTTCGACAACCACCGGCGTGACGACTACACACCCTACGTGTACGCGACGGACGACGGCGGGGAGACGTTCCGGCCGATCGCGTCGAACCTGCCCACCGGAGCGCCGGACTTCGTCCACGTCGTCCGCGAGGACCCGGTGAACCCGGACCTGCTCTTCGTGGGGACGGACGTGGGCGCCTACATGTCCACCGACCGCGGCGGGTCGTGGTCGCGCTTCATGAACGGGTTGCCGACGGTCCCGGTACACGACCTCAAGATCCACCCGCGCGAGCGCGAGATCATCGCGGGCACGCACGGCCGCTCGATCTTCGTGGCGGACATCTCGCTCCTGCAGGAACTGGACGGCGGGCGCCTGCCGGAGGCGATCACGGTGTTCGACCCGAAGACGGCGATCCAGTACGGCGATCCGCCGGTGGGCGGCGAGTTCATCGCCCAGAGCGCCTTCCAGGGGGACGCGGGAGAGTACGGGGCCGAGGTCTCGTATTTCATCCCCGAGGATGTCGCCGAGCAACTGGCGGAAGCGGCCCGTGAGGAGCGGGAGTCGCAGCGAGACGAGGCGGCGGAAGGGCGCGCTCCGGGCGACCGGGCCGGTCTTGCCGCTGTCCGACCTGGCGGTATGGGGCCCGCGGGAGCCGGCGGACCGGGAGCCGGTATCGGCGCCCAGGCCTCGGTCGCGATCCTCAACTCGGCGGGCGATACCGTGCAGGTGATCAACGGGTCGGCCTCGGCCGGCGTCAACCGGGTCCGGTGGACGTTCAACCGGCGAACCGCGCCGGCGGAGCCCTCGCCCGCGGACCGGGCGGACAGCATCCGAAACGCCCGCATGTATGCCGCGGTCGGCGATTCGCTGGTCGAGCACGAAGAGGTCGACCGCGAGGCCATGGACCAGGTGCTCGAGATGATGCAGGGCGGCAACCAGGCCGGCCTGCGGCGCATGTTCGGCGGCGGTGGCGGAGGCGGAGGCGGTTTCGGCGGCGGCGACACCGGCGGATGGCAGGACCGGCCCGCCGAGCGCTATCCGCAGGCGGGACAGGCCGCGGGCGCCCGGGGCGGAGCGGCTGCGAGCGGGGCTCCCGCCGGCGGTGGGGCCGACGAGGGCGGTCCCGATCCGGCGAGCATGCGGGAGGTGTTCCAGCAACTGACACAGGCCATGCGTGAGCGCGGCGGTGGAGGCGGCTTCCGGCGCTTCTTCGGCGGTGGTGGCGGTGGCGGAGGCGGCCTGGCCGACCCCGGCACGTACACGGTCGCGATCGCGCTCGGCGACGAGACCTTCACGACCACGCTCGAAGTCGTCCGCAAGGAAGGCTTCGGCTTCTGGGACGAGCCGGACACGGAAGACCGGCGCTAGCGGACAGGTGCCGCGCCGGCGGCGAACGCATGCCGCCCGCGCGGTGTCCCAAGGCTCGGGTCCAATCGAACGGCCACCGGGCGCATGGAAAGGGGCAGCGGGCGGAAAATGAGTGAGACGGGCGGAGGAGAGGGGACGGACGCGTCGATCCTGGGGAAGATCCGGAAGCGACGCATGCTGCAGATCACGCTCGTCTACGTGGGTGCGGCGTGGCTCGGCGTGGAGATCACCGACTTCATCGTCGGGAACTACGGTTTGTCCCGGAAGATCCTCGACACGGTCGTCTTTCTCGCCATCCTCGGCTTCCCCGCCTTCCTCATCATCGGCTGGTACCACGGGGCACGCGGCCGCCAGCGCATCCGCCGCGCGGAAACCTGGCTCCTGCTCACGCTCGCTTCGCTGGGCGCGATCGGCACCTATCGGATCGCGACGGCCGAACCGATCGCGGGGGAGAGCGGGGAAGCCGGGGCGCCTGCGGTTGCGATGGAAGGGGTCGGCGATGCGCGCACTGGTGGCGGATCGACGCCCGATCTGGGCCAGAGTTCACTCGCCGTGCTCCCATTCCGGAACAACGTGTCCGACCCGGGACTGCAGTGGCTCGGGGCGGGCCTCGCGGACCTCCTGACGACGAACCTGGCGCAGTTGCCAGACGTGCGGGTCGTCGGACGCCAGGGCCTTTACGACCTCCTCACCGAGGAGGGACGCTCCGAGGAGGAGGAGATTCCGGAGGCTCTTGCCATGACGGTCGCGCGGGGGGCCGGAGCCCGCATGCTGCTCTGGGGCAGCGTGACGGGAACCGCCGCGGACATGCGCATCGACGCTCAGCTGATCGAACTGGAGAACGGGACGGTCGCCTCGGCCCATTTCGCGCGCGGCAGCGACGTGTTCGAACTTGTCGACACGCTCACCGTGCAGTTGACCGCCCGGCTGGTCGCGACGCCTCCCGCAACCGAGGTCGTCCGCATCAGCCACCTGGGCACGACGGATCTGGAGGCGCTCGCCGCGTTCCACCGCGGAAACGCCCTCGCCCGGGCCGGCCGGCTCGAGGAGGCCGAGGCCCACTACGAGCGGGCAGTCACGATCGACAGCGCGTTCGCCCTGCCGCTGCTCGCGCCGCGCGGCGAGTTCGGGAGCGGGGGATTCGCCGCGTCATTGGGAGGTCGGGAGGAGGCGGAAGGCCCACGGACCGAATGGCGAGAGCGACGTTACGGGCAGCTGCTTCGGCGGCTACCGGAGGAGGTGAGGAGCCAGCTCACGGGCATGAACCCCGAGGAACTGCGCGCCGCCGTCGACTCGCTATGGGCCCGGTCGCGCTCCGCGCTGGGTCTCCTGTCGGGACACCGCCCGCCCGGCGGGGCGCGACCGACCGGCCCGTCCCCGGATCCGCCGCCACAGCGTGACCCCGGCAACGGCGACCGGGGCCCCTGACGGGTGGACGAAGGCCGTGAAGACGGCCATGTTCCGAGAGACATTGAGGAGGATGGCCGCGCGCCGTCTGCCCGGGGGGCGGCGTCCGCAGAGAACCAGGGAGGCCACATGAAGCGAAGGGCGTTTCTCCGAGCCGGAATCACGGGTGCGGGCGTCGCCGGTATCGCCGCCACTCCCCTCGCGGGGGCGACGGCGGCCCGCAGCCTCGAGCCCATCTTCAACCCTCGGCGGCCGCGCCGTGACTACAACGGACCGGTTCGGCTGAGTTCGAACGAGAACCCGCTCGGGATCGCCCCGTCGGCGCGACAGGCCATCATCGACGGACTCGACGAGGCGAACCGCTATCCCGGCGCGACCGGGCAGCTCGTGCGCGAGGCCCTCGTGGAGCGGCTCGGCGTCAAGCCCGGCCAGTTGTTCTTCGGGTCCGGCTCGACGGAGATCCTCCGCATCGCCGTGGGGGCATGGGCGGCGCCCGGCGGCCGCCTCATCTACGCACGGCCGACCTTCGAGGATGTGCCCGACTACGCGCAGCCGTTCCCGTACGATCACGTCACGGTGCCGCTGACGAGTGATCATGCGCACGATCTCGACCGCATGCGCGAGGAAGTCAACAAGTCGTCCGCGCCGAGCGTCATCTACTTCTGTAACCCGAACAACCCGACCGGCACGCTGACGCCTTCGACGGACATTGCGGCCTGGATCCGCGACGAGAGCGAGCAGCACCTCTTCCTCGTCGACGAGGCGTACTTCGAGTTGGCCGACGATCCTTCCTACGAGACGTTCATCCCGCTCATCGAGCGTCACCCGAACCTGATGGTCGTCCGCACCTTCTCGAAGGTGTACGCGATGGCCGGGATCCGGCTGGGGTACGGCGTCGCGCACGAGGCCACCGTCCAGCGCGTGCTGCCGTTCGCGACGCAGAATTCGCCGAACCACGTCGCCGGCGTGGCGGCCGTCGCGTCGCTGGCCGATGACGACTTCTTCAGGAAGAGCGTCGACACGAACAACGCGGCCAAGGGGATCATCTCCGACGCCCTCGGCCAACTGGACATCGAGGTCCTCCCCAGTCAGACGAACTTCATCATGCACCGCATCAAGGGCGAGTTGGCGACCTATAACGAGCGCATATACGAGGCCGGGTTCAACGTGGGCCGCCCCTTCCCGCCCATGACGGACTGGAGTCGGCTCTCGATGGGGCTCCCCTCGGACATGGAGAAGCTCGCCGAGGTGATGATGGACTTCCGCAAGAAGGACTGGATCTGACGCGAGCGGCCCCGCCTCAGCGGGCGGAGGCGCGGCCCAGCGTCCTTTCCAGGTAGCCCCGGATGTGGTTCGCGGTCTCGGCTGCGGTCCAGATCGAGCGGAGTTCGTCGTCGAGTTCGGCCGCTCGGCCCTCGGCGCGCGAGAACTGTCTCTTCGTCAAGTCGTAGGTGGCCGCCGGGATCGAGGTCAGCTCCACGGCGATCTCCCGCGCCCGCTCGATGAGTTGCTCGGGCGGTACCATCTCGTCCACGAAGCCCCGTTCGGCTGCGGCCTCCGGGTCGTAGGAGCGGCCGAGCAGCAGGACCTCGCGCTGATATCGCTGCGGAACCGCGGCGCGCACGATGTCGAACGCGACCGAGGGGAAGGGGACCCCGACCCGGAGTTCGGGCAGTCCGATGCGGCCGTTCCCCCGGGACATGACGCGGTAGTCGCACGCGCACGCGATGACGGCGCCGCCGGCGATCGCGTGGCCGTTCACCGCGGCGACGACCGGTTTCGGAAAGGCGCGCAGCTTCGAGAACAGCACCCCGAGACTCGCGAGCAGCGACTCGACGTACGCCGCGCCGTCGTCAACGACCCGGAACAGTTCGACCCCCGCCGAGAAGGCCGAGCCCGTTCCCGTGAGCACGACCGCCTCGACCGAGCCGTCCTCCCGCACCCGATCGAATTCCGCGTTGAGCGCGTCGGAGAACTCCGTCGTGAGGACGTTCGCCGGCTTGTGCTCCATCCGGATGAGCGCCACGCCGCCGTCATCACTCCGCTGGATCATCCCGCCTCCCGGTGGAAAGGCCATCCTCGGAGGTGCGTCGACATCCGCGACCCGCTCCGACGGCCTACTAGGAAATTAGTTGCCAACGTGTCCCGCGCCGCCTAGGCTAACCCGGAGGAAGGCCGGCGTCACGGCAGTGCGGAGGCGGAAGCGTCGCCGTCCCGTTGGATCTTTCCTTCTCCACCGCCCGTACAACGGTTCGTGTCGGTCATGGTGTCGAAGCGGTGACCCGGTGAGAAAGCTGTGGTCCGGTGATTTGATAGTTCGTTGAGAGTCTTGCGATAGATACAACGCGCCGCGGCCGGGCGGGATGCGAGGTCTGCACCCGTCCCGCCGCCGCGATATCGTTGGGGCGCCGTCGAGGGAGGATCGGAGGGCCGGCGGCAGGGAAGAAACATTCGGTGCGAGGCTTATGAAGGCACGTCACTGGGTCACGTTGATCGTCCTGCTCATCGCCGGCGCCGCCGTGGTCGGCATATTCATGCGGCTGAACGAGAGCGAGGAGGATGGGCCGCTCACGTTCGGGGACGCCGCCGCCGATTCCGTCGCCGAGGAGGTGCGGGGGACGGCTTCGGCGGCCGCCTTTGCGACGGATATCTGGCTCCCGGTCGAAGGGGCCGTGATCCAGCGCGACACCTTCGTCCTCTGGGTCACGGCGAGCGGGCGGGCGGCTTCTCTCCGCTCGGCGCCGCTCCATTCCGAGGTCCAGGGTTCGGTGGCCACGGTCCCGGTCCAGGAAGGTGAGCAGGTGCGGGCGGGGCAGCTCCTGGCGCGGATAGACCCGACCCTCTACGAGATCCGCGTTCAGGGCGCCCAGGCCGCAGTCGACCGTGCACGGGCTGATTTCGAGGACCGCGTCCTGTTCGACGAGCAGCTGGCCGATTCCGCCCGGCTCACGAGAGCGGAGCAGGCGCGCATCCGGGCCGGGCTTCCGCAGCAGGAGGCGTCGCTCGCCGAAGCTCGCTACGAGCTGGAGAAGACCCGGATCGTCGCGCCCTTCGCCGGCCGCGTGGCGAACCTCGGCGTCGCGCAGGGGAGCCGGGTGGGCGCCGGCGATTCGATCGCGACCATCATCGACCTGTCGCAGATCGACATCGACGCCGGAGTCCTGCACTCCGAACTCCCGCTCATCGAGGTGGGCCGGGAGGCGACCGCCACCTTCCCGGCGCTGCGGGGCGAGGTGTTCCGCGGGGAGGTCGTGAGCGTGAACCCGCTCATCGACCCCGAGACGCAAACGGCGCGAGTCACGGTGCGGCTCTCGAACCCCGAAGCCCGGATCGTCCCCGGGATGCCCGGAAGCGTGCGGATCGCGGGCCGACAACTCCCCGACCGCACGTTCGTATCGAAGGACGCCGTCGTCGAGCGGAATCGGCGACAGGTCGTGTTCGTGTTCGAACCGAGCGGGCCCGGGGCGGAGACCGGGCGCGCGCAGTGGGAATACGTGACGCTCGGGCTGGAGAACGACACGGAAGTCGAGATCGTCCCCAACCCGGACGGCGAGGACACGTTCGTGCCCGACGGTGGAGAAATCGTACTTGTGGACGGACACGCCACCCTCACGCACGACGCGCAGGTCCGGATCGAGAACCACGCCGACCTGGTGACGCCGCCGGCCGCCGCTTCGGATGGCTCGCGGTGAGGGCGGCAGCTCGGAGCCGCAGGCGACAGCTCCTCGCGGGGATCGCGCTGGTGGCCGGAGGGCTTGCCGTCGCGAGGCCGGTGGCGGCCCAGACCCGGGTGCTGCCGGACACGCTTGATATCGGGCGGGCCGTCCGGATCGCCCTCACCGAGAGTCCGGCGCTTCGCATAACGCAGGCGCAGGCCGACCAGGCCGGCGCCGGCAGGCTGGCCGCGTGGGGGGCGTTCCTGCCCACCGCAGGGGGCAGCTTGAACCTGGGCCGTAACACTCAAGCCGTCTCCACGTACACGGCCGAAGAAGGACCGACGGAGCGCCTCACGGAGCGCCTTTCCTACACGACCCAGTCCGCGAGCCAGGGTTTCCGTCTGCAGCTGACACTGCTGGAAGGCGGTCGGCGGTTTGCACAACTGCGGGAGGCCACGGCCGGCGTGCGCGCGGCGCAGCGACGCCTGGACGACCGGCAACGACAGGTCCTCGCGACCGTACGTGGCGAGTTCCTCGAGGCGCTGCGGCGCCAGGAGCTTCTCGAACTCACGCGAACCCAGATCGCGGATCGCGAAGTCGAACTCGACATCGCCCAGCGGAGATACGAGATCGCGGCCGTGGAGCGAACCGATGTGCTGGCTACCGAGTCGCAGCTGCTGAACGCCCGGATCCGGCTGATCGGGGAGCAGAACCTGCTCGAGGCAAATCTCCGGCAACTGGTGGTCTCCATGGGGCTACCGCCCGAGGCGGGTGAGGGCCTCGTACTCACGGGCGATGAGGGCATGCCCGCCGGGCTGCCGGACATCGACGTCATCGTCCGGACGGCGGTTACCTCCGATCCCGAACTCGCGGCTCTGGAAGCCGACAGGTCCGCGGCATCGGCGGCGCTGTGGGCCGCTCGAACGACCTATCTTCCCACGATCACCGCGTCCATGGACTGGGGACGGAGTGAGAGATTCGGTCCCGAGGCTTCATTCTGGCAGTTCCGCCCCGGCGACACGGGTCAGACCTTCGGCGTCTCGGTGTCGTGGAACATCTTCAACGGTTTCCTCCGGGAGCAGCAGAACGCCCAGGCCTCCGCGGCGCGGCGGCAGGCGGAGGAGCAACTGCGCCTCCGGAGGCTGGAGATCGAGCGCGACGTGCGGCGGTTCGGCGCCGATATCGAGCGGTTGGCGCAGACGCTGGAACTGCTGGAGCGCGACTACGCCATCTCGCGGGAGCGCCTCGAGATGGAGCAGGAGCGATATCGGCTCGGGACCGGGGGCTTCCTGGAACTCCAGAGTGCCGTCGGCTCGGCGCAGGGCGCGGAAACCGCGTTGATCCAGAACCAGTATGATTACCGGATCGCGTGGTCGAACCTGGTCGAGTACGTCGAGGGTAGACCGTAGAGGTGGCGCTCCCGGATCTGTCGCTGCGACGGCCCGTGGCTACGGCGATGCTCTATGTGGGCATCGCCGTCGTCGGCGTCGTGTCGTTCCTCCGTCTGCCGATCGATCTCCTCCCCGATGTCGCCTTCCCGACGCTGTCCGTGTGGACGACGTACTCGGACGCGGGGCCCGCCGAGGTCGAACGCTGGGTCACGGAACCCATCGAACAGTCGCTGTATTCGGTCCCGGGGGCGCGGGGCATCTCCTCGCGTTCGCGGGAAGGGCAGTCGCTCGTCCAGCTCGAGTTCGCCTGGGGCACGGACATGGAGTTCGCGACCCTCCATACCCGGGAGAACCTCGACAACCTGTCGGAGCGCCTCCCCGATGGGGCGGATCGCCCCACGATCCTGAGATCGGACCCGACCAGCGATCCGATCATGACGCTCGCGGTGAGCGGGGCCGACCTGCGCAACCTGCGCGACATCTCGGAGGTCGTCTTCAAGCGCCGGCTCGAGCAGCTCGACGGGGTGTCGCTGGCGGGGCTCACGGGCGGGCCCGAGCGCGAGCTGCGGGTCATCGTGGATCCCGAGTACCTCGACGTGCACGAGGTCTCGCTCGCCCAGATATCGGCCGCGCTCGACCAGGCGAACTACAACGCCCCCGGCGGCACGATCCGGCGCGGGCGCTTCGAGTACAGCCTGCGCACGCTGGGCCAGTTCCGGGAGGTGGACGAACTCCTCGAAGTGGTCATCCAGCGGCCGCAGCGCGCGACCGGACGCCCGGTCGTGCTCGCGGACGTCGCGACCGTGGTCGATACGATCGCCGATCTGGAGACGATCGCGCGCTTCAACGGGGCGTCGGCGATCGGACTCCAGGTATTCAAGGAGGCGGGGACGAACACGGTCCGCGTGGCCGACGCGGTGCGCGAGACGCTGGACCAGCTGCGCGAGGAGTTCCCGGAGATCTCGATCGAGATCGCCTCCAGCCAGGCGGCCTTCATTCGGGACGCGATCTCGAACGTCGTCACCGCCCTCCTGTTCGGCGGCGCCCTCGCCTTCCTCGTGCTCTTCCTGTTCCTGCGCGACCCCAGATACCCGCTCGCCATCGGCCTCGCGATCCCGATCTCGGTGATGGCGGCGTTCGCCCTCTGCTACGCGTTCGACGTGAGCCTCAACATCATGTCGCTCGGCGGCCTCGCGCTGGGCGTCGGGCTTCTGGTCGACAACTCGATCGTCGTGCTGGAGAACATCTTCCGGCACCGTGAGGAGTCCGGGGAGGGAGCGCGGAAATCCGCCGCGCGCGGGGCCCGGGAGGTCGCGGCGGCGATCACGGCGTCGACGCTGACCACGATCGCCGTGTTCGGGCCGGTGCTCTACGTGGAAGGGGTGGCGGGCGCCCTGTTCGGCGATCTCTCGCTCGCGGTGACCTTCTCGCTTCTCGCCTCGCTGCTCGTCGCCCTGACGCTGCTGCCCGTGCTGGCCGCCCAGGTGGCGCGGCAGCGAGCCGGAGCGAGCGAGGCGCGCTACTGGGGCGACCTGTCGGTCCCGGAGCGGCGGCCCGAGGCGCCGGAGGGCGTGCGGGCGGGTCTCGTGCGTCGGTGCGCACACGCGGTCCGGAACGTCACGGCCGCGAGCGGACGCGGAGTGGGGCGCGGGATCGCGTACGTCGTGCGTTCGGTGCGGCTGACCATCGCCGACCTCGCGACGGCTGCCGGGAGGCTCCTGGCGTGGCTGTTCGGCCCCTTCCTGCGCGCCTTCGAGCGGGGTTTCCTCCGCTTCGCCGGACGGTACGAGCGCACGCTGGAATGGGCGCTGGGAAACCGCCTGGCGATTCTCGCCATAGCCGCGGCCGCTCTCGCCGGCGCCTGGGCCATCGCCGGCCAGTTGCCTCGCGAACTCATGCCGCGCGTGGACGAGCGGCAGTTCTGGGTGGAGATCGATCTTCCCCAGGGGACGCCGATCCGTACGACGGACGAGGCCGCCGGGGACATCGAGCGCCTCCTCCTCGACATGGATGTCGTGTCGGGCGTCTTCACCCGGGTAGGCCGGAGCCGTGGAAGCGAGCTTGCGGCCCGGGACCTGACGGGACTCAACAACGCGGCCCTCGATGTCCAGTTGGCCGGATCCGAGCGGCCCACGCCGGACGTGATCGCCGAGTTGCGGCGGCGGCTGGCGGAGAGCGGCTTCGATCCCGCCTTCGTGTCGATCGAGACGGGTCGAGCGACCTCGCTCGGCCGGGCGCTGGCGATCGGCGAGGCGGATCTCGCGGTCAAGGTGCAGGGCGGGGAACTGGAGGATCTCGTCCCCGTGGCCGAGGCGATCGAAACGAGGATCGAGGGGGTGGGGGTGCTCGCGGATGTCCGCCTGGATTTCCTGCGGACCCAGCCGGAACTGGTGATCGAGGTCAACCGCGAGGTCGCGGCGAGGCACCAGATCACGGTGACGTCCGTGGCGCAGGCGATCGAGGACTACCTGCGGGGCTCGGAAACGACCAACGCCTACTCCGTGTTCGCCGACAAGATCGACATTCGGGTCACGATCCCGGAGGCCGCGCGACGGGAACTCGCGAACGTCCTCGCGCTGCGGCTGGAGGGCGTCCCGATCGGTGAGCTGGTCACGGTCCGGCAGGGGTTCGGGCCCGTCGAGATCCGCCGGGAGGACCAGAACCGCACGATCCAGGTGCTGGCCGACGTAGCCGTGGGCGGGCTGCGCGCGGCCGTGCAGGAGGTCGAGGCCGAGATCGCCGACATCCCGCGACCCGCGCTCACGACAGTGCGGGTGGGCGGGGAGAACGAAGAGATGCAGAACAGCTTCCGGTCGCTCACCTTCGCGTTCGGGCTCGCCCTCGCCCTCGTGTTCCTCATCATGGCCGCGCAGTTCGAGTCGCTCGTCCAGCCGCTCGTCGTCCTCACGGCGGTGCCTCTGGCCGGCATCGGGGCCGTGACGGCATTGTGGATCGCGGGCGACGGGCTCAACGCCATGAGCGGAATCGGACTCGTGATCCTCATCGGCATCGTGGTGAACGACGCGATCATCAAGGTCGACTTCATCAACCAGCGGCGACGGGCGGGCATGCCCAAGCGGGAGGCCATCCTCGAAGCGGGCCGGCTCCGGCTGCGCCCCATCGTAATGACGACGATCACTACGGTCGTCGGCCTTCTGCCGCTCGCGGCCGGTCTCGGGGCCGGCGCCGACCTGCGCGCTCCGCTGGCCGTGGCCGTCATCGGCGGGCTCATCTCGGCGACCTTCCTCACGCTGATCGTGGTCCCGGTCGTCTACTCGCTCATGGTCGAGCCTTCGGTGTCCGTCGAGCCGGAGCCGCAGCCCGGGCCCAGGCCCGGCGGCCGAGCGCCGGCCGCGACCGAACCGGGATCGGGAACCCCGCTGGGCGGGCGTCCCGGACCCGCCGCGCCGGGCATGGCCCGGGGGAGCGTCGAGCCGTGATCGACCTCGCGATTCGCCGGCCCGTGGCGACGGCGGCGATCTACGTCGCCCTCTTCGCGCTCGGCGTGTGGAGCTTCAGCCTCATCCCGGTGGAGGACCTCCCGGACGTTGAGTTCCCGCGCTTGACGGTCACCGCGAACTGGGCGGGGGCCTCGCCCGAAGCGCTCGAGGCGTTCGTCACCGCGCCGCTCGAGACGGTCGTCCAGCAGGTCGGGGGGGTGGAACGCGTTGTATCGCAGTCGTCCGCCGACCAACGCGGGACCGGCTCCAGCGCGCGGATCGAGGTCGAGTTCGAGCGCGAGACGCGCATGGAGTTCGCCCGGCTCGCCCTCGGCGAGCGGATCAGCTCGATCCGGGACGAACTCCCGGAAGGCGTGGTCCCGATCATCTCGCCGTACGTGCCGCAGGAGTTCGCCGAGGAGTCGGAGGAACTCCTCAGCTTCTCGCTGACGGGGCCTTACACCTTCGCGCGGCTCGGGGAGATCGCCGAGGAGGAGCTCGCGGCCGCGCTCCGGGGGCTGCCCGGCGTGTCGGCGGTACAGGTGCGGGGCGCCGAGCGCCGGGAGATCGCGATCGAACTCGACCGGGGCCGGCTGGAGGCGCTCGGCCTGCGGCCCGAGCTGGTCCGCGGGCGGATCCAGGAGCTGTCGACGCCGAGAGCGCCCGGTTCGGTGGAACTCGACGGGCGTCAGCTCGCCATCTCCGTGCGCACGCGGGCGATCGAGGTGTCCGACATCGAGGACATGATCGTCCTCACGCGCCCCGATGGCCCGGTTCGTGTCGGCGATCTGGGCCAGGTCCGCGACCAGACGGAAGACCCGTATTCCTTCTGGCGCATCAACGGCCAGCCAACGATTACGCTGGGGGTCCACCGGCAGTCGGGGACGAACGTGATTCGCGTGGCCGACCGCGTGAAGGCCGAGATGGCCGAACTCGCGGAGACTCTGCCCACCGGCACGCAACTCGAACTTCAGCGAGACCAGAGCGACACCATTCGCGAGCAGATCACGGACCTCCGGCTCCGCGCCATCGCGGCCGCACTCGTGATCTTCCTCGTGCTCATGCTCTTCCTGCGCTCGCTCGGGGCCGTGCTCGTCGTGTTCGCCACGATCGGGTTCAGCGTCCTCATCGCGGTGAATTTCCTCTACCTGGGGGGATTCTCGCTCAACCTTCTCACGCTGGCGGGACTCGCGTGGGGCTTCGGCCTCGTGGTCGACAACGGCATCGTGGTGCTCGAGAACGTCGAACGGCACCGGCGCGGCGGGGCGTCCCCATCGAAGGCCGCGAGCCGGGGGGCGCGTCAGGTCGTCCTCCCCGTCATCGCGGCGACGATGACGACCGCCATCGTGCTCGTCCCGTTCCTTTTCCTCCAGGGGGAACTGCGGGTCTACTACCTGCCACTCTCCTACGCGGTCGGCTTCTCGATCATCGCCAGCCTGTTCGTCGCGTTCACCTTCGTGCCGGCGCTCGCGGCGAGGGTGGCTGGAATAGGGGCCCGACGCACGCCGACGGCCTCCGGGACGGCCGCTCCGGGCTTCGCGGGCGCCGAGCCTTTCTACATCCGGGGATATCGGGCCCTGCTCGGCTTCGGGCTCCGGCACCCCGCCCTCGTCGCGCTGGTGTGCCTCGGAAGCCTCGGCGGGAGCTGGTATCTGTTCGACACGCACGTGAGCAAAGGCACGAGGTGGGGCGGCTTCGGCGGGCAGGACACCTACATCCGGATCATCATCGAGTTCCCGCGCGGCGCCGGACTGGACCGGACGGACGAACTGGTGCGCTCGTTCGAGGCGAAGCTGGCCACGCTGGACGAAGTCGAGCGCTACGACGCGCGGGTCCAGGCGAACTTTGCCCTCATCAATGCGTGGTTCCCGGACGAACTGAAGCTGACATCCGTGCCGGTGGCCATCAAGGACCAGATGGTGGCCTACAGCTACGGGTTCTCGGGCGTCGACGTCCAGGTACGCGGGTTCGGCCCCAGCTTCTACGGCGGCGGGTCCAGTCCGCCCAACTACAGCATCCAGGTCCTCGGCTACAGCTACCTGACGGTCCAGGAGATCGCGGAGGAACTGGCCTCGCGACTGACCCGCTTCTCCCGGATCCGCGATGTGGATCCCAACGCGAGCGGCAATTGGTTCACCCGGGACAAGGAGTTCGAGTATTTCGTCGAGCCGAACCGGGATGAACTGGCGGTGTACAACATCTCGGTGTCGGAGTTGCTCAACTATGTGGCGGACAATATTCAGGGCCAGCCGCAGAGGAGTCGAATACGCGTGGGCGGCGAGGAGGTGCAGTTCGCCGTCAAGCTGGATGGCTATCGGGACTTCGACTTCTTCGACCTCAGCGACCTGCGCGTGCCCGTCGAAGCCGACGAAGAGGTGCGCCTTGCCGGCGTCGCGAACGTCGGGCGCAGGGACGTGATGGCGAGCATCCTGCGCGAGGACCAGCAGTACCAGCGCACCGTCGCGTGGGAGTTCCGGGGCCCGCCCAAGCTCGGGGATCTGGTCCGGGACGAGGTCATCAACGCGATGGAACTACCGCCCGGGTACCGGATCGAGAAGTCCCGCTACGGCGGCTGGACGACGGAGGAGACGACGCAGATGTGGCTCGTGCTCGCGTTCTCGATCCTGCTCATCTACATGGTGACGGCGGGGCTGTTCGAATCGCTCGCGGCCCCCTTCGTCGTGCTCTTCTCGCTCCCGTTCGCCCTCATCGGCGTGTTCCTCATCTTCTTCTACACCGACGCGACGTTCACGGACACCGCGTTCATCGGCACGATCATGATGGGCGGGATCGTCGTGAACAACGCCATCCTCGTAGTCTATCACATCGGGGCCCTCAGGGAACGTCTGCCCACGATGGACGCGATCGTCCAGGGGACGCTGGAGCGGGTCCGCCCCATCCTCATGACGACGCTGACGACGGTGTTCGGGCTCCTCCCCCTCGTCCTCTTCGCGTCCTCCCAGGACCAGAACATCTGGAACGCCCTCGCGCTCGCCACCATCGGAGGGCTGATCTCGAGTACGTTGTTCGTGCTCGTGGCTATTCCGGTCGCGTATCGTTACATCGTGGCACGCCGGATCTGACGGCGGTCGGGCCCTTGCCCGGCCGGACGCACGCGGCTACGAAACACGCGAACGCAAATCTGATGGGGGTCGAGATGACACGGTCGTGTCGATCGAGGATGGCCTTGCCATTCCTCGGGTGTCTGGTGGCTTTGGGTGGTTGCGAGGGAGGTGCGGAAGTGAGCGAATCGCTGGGGGACCCGGCTTCGACCGAGCTGAACATGACGGCGCCGGAGACGTTCCGGGCCCGTTTCGAGACCTCGAAGGGGACGTTCGTCGTCGCGGCGCACCGCTCGTGGTCCCCGAACGGGGTGGACCGCTTCTATAACCTCGTCCGGAACGGCTTCTTCCACGACGTGCGCTTCTTCCGCGTCATCGAGGGCTTCATGGCGCAGTTCGGGATCAACGGAGACCCGGAGATCCAGGGTGCCTGGCGCTCGGCGAACATCCTCGACGATCCCGTCGTGATGGGGAACACGCGCGGGCGGGTGAGCTTCGCCATGGCCGGTCCGGACACGCGCAGCACGCAACTCTTCATCAACTTCGGCGATAACTCGCGGCTCGACGAGATAAGTTTCTCGGCCATCGGCGAGGTCGTCGAGGGGATGGAGGTCGTCGACGCGCTCTACGCCGGCTACGGCGAGGGAGCGCCGAACGGCAACGGCCCGGGCCAGGGAAGGATCCAGGAGGAGGGCAACGCCTACCTGGAGGCGGATTTCCCGCTCCTCGACCACATCGAGCGGGCGGTGATCGCCAGTGAGAACTAGCGGGCTGCGCCGAGCGAACGCGCCGGAGACGACGCAGGACCGCTGAACGGCTGAGCGGCGAGCGGACCCATGCGCATCGTCATCGTCGGGGCAGGCCAAGTCGGATTCCACCTGGCTGCGAAGCTGTCGAAGCAGGGGCAGGACGTGACCGTCGTCGATGCCGATCCCGAGCGGGGGGAGTACCTCCGCGATCGTCTTCGTAGGGCTGTTCGCGGCCGGGGCGTTCGTGCTGGCGCTGCTCGGGCACGATCTGGTGACGGCGATCGGGGCGCCGTCGCAGGCGGCCCTCGTCTTCCTCATGCTGGCGGGGCGGCTCGAGCTGTTCACCGTCCTGCTGCTCTTCCACCCCGACTTGTGGCGGCCCCACGGGACGAGGGGCATCTTGCGGCGCGCCTGACCCGGAAGGAGAGGCCGGTCCGTGGAATCCCTGATCCCGTCGTCTGAGCAGCCGCCATTGCCGCACGACCGCTTCATCGTCGAGGGGGAGCCCGACGAGGAGGCCGTGCCGCTCGATGTCCTCTTCGTGGGCGGGGGGCCGGCGGGTCTGGCGGGGGCGATCCGGCTCGCCCGGCTGGCGGCGCGCGACCGGGCCGAGGGCGGGCCCCTGGCCGATGTCGAGATCGGGGTGCTCGAGAAGTCGGGCGAACTCGGGGAACACTGCCTCTCCGGGGCGGTCGTGAACCCGGAAGGCTTCCGAACGCTGTTTCCGGACCTCGATGAATCCGAATTTCCCTTTCGAGGGCCCGTACGCGGCGATCGGGTCCTGCTCCTGACCGAACGCGGGAAGGTCCGGCTGCCCACGCCGCCCACGATGCGGAACCACGGCCATCACGTGGCTTCGATCTGCGAGATCGTCCGCTGGCTGGGCGCGCGGGCGGAGGCGTTGGGGGTCAACGTGTTCACCGGTTTCCCGGCGGACGCGATGCTCATGCGCGGGGGGCAGGTCGTGGGGGTTCGGACGACCCCCGCGGGCCTCGACCGGGAAGGGAATCCGGGCGGCGGGTTCATGCCGGCCACGGACCTGTCGGCCCGCGTCACGGTCCTCGCGGAGGGGACCCGCGGGCCGCTGAGCCAGGCGTGGCTGGAGCGGGAGGGGATCGGGTCCGCCAACCCGCAGATCTTCGCCCTCGGGGTCAAGGAACTGTGGGAGGTGCCGCGGCCGCCCGGCGCCGTGACGCACACCCTCGGCTGGCCGCTCCCGCGCGACGCCTTCGGGGGCAGCTTCATCTATCCCATGGGCGAGAATCTCGTCTCCCTCGGGCTCGTCGTGGGGTTGGACGCGCCCTACGTCGACCTTGACGTGCACGCCCTCCTGCAGCGCTTCAAGCGCCATCCCCTGTTGCGGGAGATCCTCGCGGGCGGCGAGCTGGTGGAGTGGGGAGCGAAGACGATCCCGGAGGGCGGGTATTACGCGATCCCGGACCGGCTGAGCGGCGATGGGCTGCTCATCGCGGGAGACGCCGCGGGTCTGGTCGATGTCGCCTCGCTCAAGGGCATCCAATACGCGATGCGCTCGGGTATCCTCGCGGCGGAGGCGATCGGCCGCGCGCTGGCCGCCGACGATGTGTCGGGCGCCCGGCTGTCCTCGTACGACGCCGCCCTGAGAGAGAGCCTCGTGACGGACGCCGTCTACCGGAACCGGAACCAGCGGCTCGCCTTCAAGTCGGGGTTCTTCGCGGGGGGGGTCCGGGCGGGACTCATGCAGGCGACGGGGGGGACGTTCCCGGGGCGGCGCATCGGGAGCCGCTCCGACGCGGACGAGCCGCGCGCGAAACGGCTGGGGCTCGCGGGGGCGTACGATGGGGCGCACTCGGTGGCGAAGGTCGACGCGGTCTTCCGCTCCGGCAACGCAACGCGCGACGATATCCCCTCACACCTCGTGGTCGGCACGCGCGTGTCCCCGGAGATGGCGGATCTCTATGAGAGCCTGTGTCCGGCGAGGGTCTATGAACGGGACGGCGACCGCCTGGTCGTGAACGCCCCGAACTGTATCGACTGCAAGGCGACGGACGTCCTCGGGCCGCGCTGGACGCCGCGCGAAGGCGGGAGCGGGCCCGCGTACAAGCGGATGTGAGTGCGGGGGCGGGCCGGGAAGGCGCGTCAGCCGCCGGAGGCCGAGCGCGCCGCGGGGCTCGCGCGCAGGTCCAGCAGGGAGAAGGCGTCCGCCACCTGTTCGTACCCGGTCCGCATGAGGAACGCGGAGTTCTTGCCGAAGCTCTTGGCGCCGAGGATGAAGAAGCCGGGTTCGGGGCTGAGCAGCGCTTCGGGTCCGAGCGCGTCCTCGGCGATCAGGCAGTCGGCCGGCCCGTCGCCCCGCGCCGCAAGGAGGGCCGCCGAGACGCCCATCGGACCGAGGGAGGCGTAGCAGGTGTGGATCTGGAGTTGCCGGTACAGCCGGTCGTCGGGCTCATAGCCGACGCTGGCCACGATGCGGTCGAAGTGGTCGTGCCGCACGGTCCCGGCGACCTCCAGTTCGACGTCGAATCCCTGCCCGGAGGTTCGCTTGGCGGCGAGGAGCCTGGCCGCGGGGAGCCACGCGCAGCCGGGGGGCGGCCCCGCGGCGACGGCGTTGGCCCGGCGCGTGAGTTCCGCGCGCTCCGGGAGCGGATCCTCGTCGATCGGCCGCAGCGGGACGTCCGACACGCGACGGGAGGCCCAGGTGAACCGGGTCCCCGGGATCGCGCGGGCGAGGACCGCCAGCGCCACCGCCGTCGTGGCCGCCGAGTGGCCGGCGCCGAGGAGCAGCGTCCGCCGCCCTGCGTAGCGGTCCCGCTGCGCCCCGAGCGGGTCCGGCAGGTGGTACTCGATCGCCCGTCGCGCGGCGCGCTCACCCCGTGCCGGCGCGCCGCCCGGGCCGGCCCAGCCGGGCTGGCCCCAGGTTCCGGAGCAATCGAAGACGGCCCGCGCGAACACATCGGTGTCGGCGCCGTTCTCGTCCACGAGCAGCCGGAAGGGCCGATCGGCCCGGGCGACGGATCCGAGCGCCTCGCCCTTCAGCCGGTCGGCCCGCGCGACATCCAGGACGCGCGCCCCCTCCCGGATCTCGATGCTCGATCGCACGGCCGCGGCCAGCGGCAGCAGATACCGCGTCCGGAACTCCTCGCCCGTGAGGATCGCCTCCGGCGCCGGCAGCTGAACGCCCCGGCCGCGGAGCAGCCCCAGCCCCGCGGGGCCCGCGTTGAGTTCGAACGACGAGAAGAGGCGCACCCACCGCCAGGTGTGGACGTGTTGCGCGACGGCCCCGGCCTCGAGCACCACCGCGGAGACGCCGGCGCGCGCGGCCCCGGCCGCGGCCTCGAGGCCCGTTGGCCCCGCGCCGATGATGGCGAGATCCGCTACGCGCACGGGGTCCGGCTCCGATTCCCGGTGGTCCGGAACGTTATCGACCGCTTGGCCTTCCGGTCTTCCATACGGAAACCTACTCTCCTTCGATGAGCCATCGCGAGGACCCGACCCGAAGGGGTGCGCCGCCAGGGGGATACACCCCGGGCCCGATCACCCGGTGGTCGACGCCGGTCACCCGGTGGATCATCACGAATGTCGTCGCGCCCCCCTGCGTGTTCCTTCTCTTCAGTCTGCTCAACCGGACCCGGGTCTACGGTCGCCGACGCCTTCTCCACGCCCGGAATACCCTGATCCTCGCGAACCATCAGTCGATGATCGACTCCTTTCCGATCGCCTACTTCCTCTTCTACCCGGAGAAGGCCTTCAGGCCCTATCTCGCGCCGTGGAACGCCGCCGCGACGGAGAATTTCTTCAAGAGCCCGCTCCTGGCGTGGATATTCCACCAGTTCAAGTGCATCCCCGTGCGGCAGGGCCGGCGCGATCCCAAGGCGCTGCTTCGGTCCGCGCGGGTGCTCCGCGAAGGTACGATGATGCTCTTTCCCGAAGGCACCCGGTCGCGCGATGGCCGGGTCGGTCGGGGGCGGCCGGGCGCCGGGATGGTCATCCTTCAGACGGGACCCGCCGTGATTCCCGTCACGATCGACGGCATGGATCGTATCCTGCCCATCGGCACGCGCCTTCCCCGGATCGGGCAACGGCTGTCCATCTATATCGGGCGGCCGATCGCATACCGGGACCTCGCCGCGCAGGGCCACTCGCGCGAGATCGCGCAGAGGATCGTGGACCGTGTGATGGATCGCATCAGCTTCCAGCGCCGCGTACTCTCGCGGCTGCACCGAACCGGGTAGCACGCGATCGGGGACCGCGTGCGGCCGGATCTGGACATCGGCGCTTGAATCCGGCATAGTGACGACATGAACACTACACTCTACTACGTTCTCGTGACTCTTCTGCTGGGATCGCTCGTGGGTCTCCTCATGGGCGGCGGTTTCGCGTTCGGATGCCGGCTCCGGGAGCTGGATCGACCGGGTGGAGACAAGCCGCCGGGATGATCGGGCCGTGCAGCCCCCGCGGGCCGCTCCGAGCCTCGACCTTCTTCCCGATCTCGTGATCAAACGCTATCTTCTTATGCTGCAACTTGAGCCAATCGAGGCCCGATACCCTCCGTTTCCCGCTCCGGTTCGGGGTATTCCGAGCCTCCCGAGGTAGACATGACGAAGACTTTCCAGGACGAGGATGGGCGGCGGTGGAAAGCGTGGCTCGCTTCACGCGAGGTTTTCTGGCCGGACCCGGACGAGCAGGCGCCGCCGGATAATCTGGAGGCCGTCGTCTTCGTCTGTTTCTCGGACCCGTTCCAGACCCAGCGGCGGCTCCGGCTCCCGCAGGGATCGTTCGAAGAGCTCAGCCTTGACGACCTCAGGGAACAGTTCAAGAGGGCGAAGCTCGATCCTGCCATCCGCTAGCGGCCCGTCGCGATTCCTTGTCAGCGAGCCGCCAACGTGGTTCCTGTCACCGCCGGCCGGACGAGTTCTCGCCGCAGACCAGATGACCGACCCCCTCCGATACCGAAAGGCCTCGTGACAGAATGACCGCCGCCGCCGGAAAAGGACTAGAAGGCGTCGTCGCCTCGCAGACTTCACTCAGCTTCATCGACGGCCTGAAGGGTGTGCTCGTCTATCGGGGCTACAACATCCATGAACTCGCGCCGAATGCCTCGTTCATCGAGGGCGTGTTCCTGCTCTGGAACGGGCGGCTGCCCACCCGCCCGGAACTCGATGCGTTCGAGGCGAGGCTGGCCGGGCTGCGCGCATTGGACCCGAGGACCCTCGATGGGCTGAGGACGCTCCCCGGGGACGCGGTGCCGATGTCGGCGCTACGCACCGGGATCTCGCTCGAGGGGATGCACGATCCCGACGCCGAGGACAACTCCGCCGAGGCGAACCGCCGGAAAGCGGAGCGGCTCGTGGCCCGGACGCCCACCATGATCGCGGCGATCCACCGCATCCGGCAGGGGAAGGAGCCGCTGGCGCCGGACCCGGCGCTCTCGCTTTCCGCCGACTTCGTACGCATGGCGAACGGGGAACCGGGTACGGAAGAGGCGGTCGAGGCCCTCGACCGCACGCTGCTCCTCTACCTGGACCACGGGTTCAACGCGTCGACGTTCGCCTGCCGCGTGATCGCCGCGACGCTGGGTGACATGCACTCGGCGGTTACGGGCGGGGTGGGTGCGCTCAAGGGCTCGCTGCACGGCGGCGCCAACGCGAGGGCGATGCAGACGCTGCTCGAGATCGGCAGCCTGGACAACGTGGGGCCGTGGCTCGAGAAGGCCTTCGCGGAGAAGCGGAAGATCATGGGCTTCGGGCACCGGGTCTACAGGACGGAGGATCCCCGCGCGACGCACCTGCGCGAGATGTCCCGCGTCCTCACGAACCAGGCAGGGCTCGGGGAATTCTACGAGATGTCGCGCGAACTCGAGGATCAGATGATCGCGCGGAAGGGCATCAACCCGAACGTGGACTTCTACTGCGCCACGGTGTACTACGCCCTCGGGATTCCGATCGACCTCTACACGCCTCTGTTCGCGATGGGGCGCATGGGCGGCTGGACGGCCCACGTCATGGAGCAGCACGGCGACAACCGGCTCATCCGGCCCCGAGCGGAGTATGTGGGGGAGATGGACCTTGCCTGGGCGCCGATAGAGGATCGCTGAGCCGGCACCTCGTGGCTGGATGCTCGCCACGGGAGGCCCGGTGTTGCCAGAGGGGCCCGGGCGCCACGGCGCCGGGCGTCGACGGTCGCAAACGGAAGCGGGCCACGGGGCTTTCAGGGCTGCCGGGTCCGCTTCTTTCGTTGACACGCACATTGCCGAAACGAGGCTGAGGGTGGTGGAGATCAGGTCCGGGATACCGGTCGAAAGAGAGGTCGAGGCGTTCGTCGTCCCGTGGTTCGACGACGCGCCCTCGACCGGAGAGTCGTGGGAGACCGCGGCCGCGCGGTGGCTCGAGAGCCGCGGGAATTCCGGGGAGGCTTCGGCGTGGGTCCGGCTCGGCGCGCCGGATTCGCCGGATGTCTTCATCGCGCGCCTCTCCGCCGGCGAGCGGCCGGTCGCCGAATCCTGTCGAAGGGCGGCGGGCGCCGGGGTGCGCGCCGCGCGCGCGCGCGGCTTCGGCTCGGTTGGGTTGCAGGTGCCCGAAGGGGCGGATGAGGCCGTGTGGCAGGCTTCTGCGGAGGGTCTCGCCCTCGGGGACTGGCGCTACGACGGCTTGCGTGACGCGAAGGGCCGGACCGCGCCGCCCGAGACGCGCGTCCTCTTTGCGACAGCTTCGGTACCGCCCGAGGCGCCGGCGGCGGTGCGCCGCGGCTGTATCCTCGCCGAGGCGCAGAACGTGACGCGCGAACTCGTGACGCTGCCCGGGAACACGGTGACCCCGCGCTACCTCGCCGAGACGGCGGAACGGCTCGGCCGCGAGCACGGGTTTCGCACCGAGGTCCGCGGCAGGGACCGGCTGGAGGAGGAGGGGTTCGGCGCGCTGCTCGCGGTGTCCCGCGGGTCGGTCGAGGAACCCTGCTTCATCGAGATGGAGCATGAGGGCAGCGGCGGAGCCCCCTTCGTGGTCGTCGGCAAGGGCGTGACCTTCGACGCGGGCGGGATCTCGCTGAAACCGGCCTCCGGCATGGAGGACATGAAGTACGACATGGCGGGGGCGGCGGCGGTTCTCGGCATCCTGACGGCGGCGGCGCGCCTCGACATCCCTCAGCGCGTGATCGGCCTCGTGCCCGCCACGGAGAACCTCCCGTCGGGGAATGCCGTGAAGCCGGGCGATGTCGTGCGCGGACTGTCCGGGAAGTCGATCGAGGTCATCAACACCGACGCCGAAGGCCGCCTCATCCTCTCCGATGCGCTGACCTACGCCCAGCGGCTCGACCCGGCGGCGATCATCGACATGGCCACGCTCACGGGCGCCTGCGTCATCGCGCTCGGGCATCATGCGGTGGCCGTGCTCACGGCGAGCGACGGTCTCGCGGACGAACTCGCCGCGGCGGGCGAACGGACGGGGGAGCGCACCTGGCCCCTGCCGCTGTGGAAGGAATATCGCGCCCAACTCGACTCCCACATCGCCGACATCAAGAACATCGGGGGGCGCGGGGGCGGCACGATCACCGCGGGGTGGTTCCTGCGCGAGTTCGTGGCGGACGACGTGCGCTGGGCGCACCTCGACATCGCCGGCACGGCCTGGGCGGAGGAGGCGCGCGGCTGGCAGCCGAAGGGCGCCACCGGGGTCGGCGTCCGGCTCGTGCACGAGTGGCTGCGCTCCCACGGACGAGGGTGAACCGACCGCTCGCGGGCGGCTGCGTCGCTCTCCTGCTCGTGGTCGGAGGCGTCGCCCCGGCGCGCGGTCAGGATCCGCCGCCGCCGCCGGACTCGCTGGAGGTCCTGCCCGACTCCGTTCGCGAAGTGTTCGCCGACACGACGCCACCCCGGGCGCAGCGCTTCCCGGAGCGGCTGACGGCGCTTCGGGGCCCCGGCCACGAGATCTTCGACTGCGACCGCGAGTGCGTACACGCCTCGCCGGCGTTCTCCCTGCTCGAGCTTCTACTCGAATACGTGCCGGGGATGACGGGCCTTCGCGGTGGTTACTTCACGGGACCGCACCACGCCTTCGACGGCGCCTTCGGCCCCGGCTTCGTGACGCTCTACGTGGACGGCCGCGAAGTTCCCTCTCTCTCTCTCTCGCAGACCGACCTTCGGCGCGTGTCGCTGAACTACGTGGATCGGGTGCGGGTCTATCGCGGAGCCGATGGTCTTGTGATCGATGTGGATCTCATCCGCCACGACGGGGTGCAGGCCTACTCGAGGGTCGGGGGCGGGACCGGGGATCCCAGAACGGAGATCCTGGACGCCGTGTTCGCGAACCGGCTGGGCAGCGCCGTCAACGTCGAAGTGTCGTTCGAACGCCAGGACATCAACGAGCGCGACGCCGAGAGGGACCGCTTCGGGGCGCAGGGACGCCTCTCCTGGATGCCGCGCTCGAACGATTTCGGGGTGCAGCTGGAGTACCGGACCGAGAGCGCCAACCGGTTCGCTCTCGACACGATGGAGATCGGGCGCAAGGAGGTCGTCCTCCGCACGCGCGCCAACCTCGGAGAACGCGCGCAACTCGAGGCCTACGGACATACGACCAGCTTCAACGAGGTGATTCCGGGGCTGCCGGACACCGTCCCCGCGCCCGGGCGAGGCGCGGATGGCGTCGGGTTGCGGTTCTCGGCCCGGCCCGGTGCGGGGGCCGTCTCGCTTGGGCTGCGCTTCGCCGGCCGGGATGCCTACGCCTCGCGGGTCGCGGACCTGGCCGCCTGGCAGCCGATCGGACCGCTCGCCCTCGAGGCCGGGGCCGAACTCGCGAGCTGGAACGAGTTCGCGACCGAGTCGTGGCGCGGCGGGCTGGCCTTCCAGGACACGTTGCTGTTTCCGATCGCACTGCGGGCCTTCGCGGCGGGAGGCACCCGGGGCGTCGGGTTCCCCGAGCATCCCATGGTGGCGGACAGCCTCGAGGATCTCGAACTGGTCGCGGCGGACAGCGTCCGCTTCAACGCCCGCGGGGCCTCGGCCGCGTTCACGATCGGGCCGTTCGACCTCTCGGGCCGCTACTCGCAGCAGCGGCTGGACCGGCAGTTCGGCTTCGGCGCGCCCTTCGACCGGCTCGTCGTCGCCGACTCGGGCGAGGTGGACGTCACCTCGCTCGAGGCCCGCTTCGAGGGTCCGGTCGTCCCTCTGGGCGTCCTGATCCGGGGCCTCGCACCCATCCGTCTACGGGCATCGTGGCGGAAGTTCACCTCCGATGGCGCCGCGTCGCTCTTCCTGCCCGACCGGCTGTTCCGCACGGAGTTCTTTCTGCACGATTCCTTCTTCGAGGAGAACCTCACGATCTGGGTCTCCGTGTTCATCGACCGCCGGGGCGCGCGCCTCGTGCCCGGAACGGGGTTGGAGGAGCCGGTGATGCTCGAGTCGGACAGCTGGATGGGCGGGAAGTTGATGTTCAGGATCGGCGACTTTCGGTTCTTCTGGCACTTCGGCAATCTGGGCGCGGGAGACGTGGGGGATTTCCCCGGTACTCTGTTCCCCGTGCAGGTCAACGTGTTCGGGCTTCGGTGGGAGTTCTTCAATTGATCCGGAGCATGACGGGTTACGGGGCGTCCACGGTGACCGGGGCGGAGGGGACGGTCACGGTCGAGGCGCGGTCGGTGAACTCGCGCGGCCTCAAGGTGGTGGTGAAGGCCCCCCCGAGCGCCGAACGGTGGGAGGGCGAACTGCGGGAACTGGCGCAATCCCGGGCCGGGCGCGGCCGGCTCGACCTCTTCGTACGGGTGGAGACCGCGCCGACGGAGGAGGGACGGGCGCTGGACGAGACGCGCGTGCGGGAGGTGCTCGACGCCTGCGCGCGCCTCCGGGACGAGTTCGGGGTCCCCGGGGAGCCCGACGTCGCCTCGCTCCTCCACGTCGGGGGGCTGTTCGCGAGGGGAGGCGCCGAGGGGGCGGAGTTCGCGCTGGATCCCGACAGCCTGAAGCAGGCGGCGGCGGAGGCGCTGGATGACCTCGTCGCCATGCGGGACCGCGAAGGTGCGCGGCTCGCGGTCGATCTCCGCGAGCGCCTGGCCGGGATCCGGCGCGCGGTCGACGGGGCCGCGGAACTCGCGCCGCAGCGGCTCGAGCGCGAACGGACGCGCCTCCAGGCCGCCGTGGCGGAGCTGGCGGGGAAGGGGCTCGACGAGGATCGCCTGACGCGGGAAATCGCGCTCATCGCGGACCGCTGGAACGTCGGCGAGGAACTGGTGCGCGCCCGATCCCACTTGGAGGCGTTCGAGGAATTCCTCGAGGCCCCGAGCGATGAACCGGTGGGGAAACGCCTCGGCTTCCTCGTTCAGGAACTGCAGCGCGAGGTCAATACGTTGGGCGCCAAGGCGAACGATCCGGGCATCTCCCGGCTCGTCGTCGAAGCGAAGAACGAGATCGAGAGGCTCCGGGAGCAGGTGGAGAACGTCGAGTGAGCGGTCCTCCGCTCGCCGCGCCGCCCGCTCCATTCCCGGTCATCCTCGCGGGACCCTCCGGCGCGGGGAAGACGACGCTGCGCGACCGCCTCCTCGGCGAACCCGGATCCCCGTATCTGTTCTCGGTCTCGATGACGACACGGTCGCCGCGCCCGGGGGAGCGGGAAGGTGTCGACTACCGGTTCGTCGCGCACGCCGATTTCGAAGCCCTCGCGACGGACGGGGCGCTGCTCGAGCACGCCACCGTCCACGGCGAACGGTACGGGACCCCGCGGGACAACCTGGATCGGGCCCGGGAGGCGGGGGCGCACCTCCTGCTCGACATCGACGTGCAGGGGGCCCGGCAGGTCCGTCGTGCCGCGCCGGAGGCCGTCTCGATCTTCATCGTGCCGCCGACCGCCGACCGCATCGTCCGGCAGCTCCGGGGTCGGGGGAGCGAGACGCCGGTGCAACTGGAACGGCGGCTCGCGGGAGCGCGCGCCGAACTGGAGGCGGCGGCGGAGTTCGACTACCTGGTCGTCAACGACCGGCTCGAGGAGGCGGTAGCGGCGGTGTCGTCCGTCGTGGCGCGGCACCGCGGTCCGGCGGGGCGCCTCGGGGCTGCGGACCGCGAGTACGTGGCGCGGATCGTTCGGGAGTTGGATCGGATTCGAGGCGAGTGGTAGGTTCAGGAGGCAGGAGTGCGCGCCGCCGGTTCGGGGACGCGATCTCGATGGGACGCTGGAGAGGATGATGGAGAGATAGAATGAAGGTGTTTACACCGGACGCCGTCGCGAAGGCGGCTACGAACAAGTATCTGGGCGTGCTCGTGGCCGCGAAGTATGCGCGCGAGCTCAACGCGCTGCCGCTCGAGCGTTCGCCGTACGGGGCGGACAAGCTGACGACGGTCGCGGCCGAGGCGCTGACGTCGGGAGAGAAGAAGCTGCAGTACCGACTGGTCCGAACGCGCTCGTCCTTCACCCGCTAGCCGGCTGCGGGGCCGACGGTGCGACCTTTTGACGGTCGTCGCGTCCTCCTTGTCGTCTCCGGCGGGATCGCCGCCTACAAGAGCGCGGTTCTCGCGCGCCGGCTGATCGAAGGGGGTGCCGCCGTCAACGTCATCCTGACAGAATCGGCGGAGCGTTTCGTCGGGCGGGTGACGTTCGAAGGCATCACGGGTCGGCGCGCGCACATGTCACTGTGGGACCGGCCGATGGCGCACTTGGACCTCGGGCGCGAAGCGGACGTCGTCGTCATCGCGCCGGCCAGCGCCGACCTCATCTCCAGGCTCGCCGCCGGCGCCGCCGACGATCTGGCGACGACGACCGTGCTGGCCGCGCGCGCTCCCGTGATCGTCTGTCCCGCGATGAATACGCGCATGTGGGAGCACCCGGCGACCCGCGCGAACGTCGCGCGGCTGGTCGAGTTCGGCTGCACGATCGCGGGTCCGGCCGACGGGCCGCTCGCCGAAGGAGAGAGCGGACCGGGGCGCCTCCTCGAACCCGAACAGATCGTGCCGGCGATCGCGCGGAAGCTGGAGTCCGCGAAGGGGCTCCGGGGGCGCAAGGTGGTCGCGACGGCGGGTCCGACGCGGGCCGCGCTCGATCCGGTGCGTTTCATCTCGAACCGTTCCTCCGGCCGTATGGGGTTCGCGCTCGCCGAGGCGGCGTGGCGGCGAGGGGGCGATGTGACGCTGATCAGCGGGCCCGGTGCCGCGCCGCGCCCCTCCGGCCCGCGGCTGGTGGAGGTCGAGACGGCCCGGGAGATGCTGGCCGCGCTGGAGATCGCGTTGACGGACGCCGAGATTCTTCTCATGGCTGCGGCCGTGGGGGATTTCGAGCCGGCCGCGGAAGCCGCCTCCAAGATCAGGAAGACGGATGGGGGACTCGATCTCACCCTGCGCGCGGGACCGGACCTGTTGATGGAGACCCGCGAACTCCGCGCCGAGAAGCGTATCTTCACGCTCGGCTTCGCGCTCGAGACGGACGACCTGATTGCCCGCGGCCGGGAGAAGCTGGAGCGCAAGGGGATGCAGCTCGTGGCGGTCAATTCGGCCCTCGATCCGGATGCGGGCTTCGAGTCCGCCACGAACCGCATCACGCTCATCGACCGGGCGGGCGCGTCGGAGGAATTGCCGCTGGCGAAGAAGACCGAATTGGCGGACCAGCTCCTGGACCGGATCGAGGCTTCGATCGCGGCGGCGGAGGCGTGAGCCGGCCGGCAGCGGAGGCCCGGGCGCGCGCCCGAACGTTCCTGGCGCAGACGCTTTCCGCCGAGGGGAACGTACTCATGCTCGAACACGCCACGCGAGATGAGGTCGTGCGGCGGCTGGCGTCCGCGGGACGGGCCGCTCCGGCGCGAGGCTCCGTTGCCCCCGGCGGCGCGGCCGCGGTGGAGGTCACGAACGCACGGATCGCGGAGGCGCCGGACCTGGAGGCGCTGGCGCAACTCGTGGCGAGCTGTTCCCGGTGTCCGCTGCACGCGACCCGCAAGAGCGCGGTGTTCGGCGAGGGGGCGGCCGAGGCCCGCGTCGTGTGCGTGGGGGAGGCTCCCGGCGCGCGCGAGGACGAGACGGGACGTCCCTTCGTGGGCCGGGCCGGCCGCCTGCTCGACCGGCTCCTGATGTCGATCGGTCTCCCGCGAACGTCCGTCTACATCTGCAACGTCCTGAAATCCCGTCCGCCGCGGAACCGCGACCCGCTCCCCGAGGAAGTCGCTGCCTGCGCGCCCTACCTCGTGCGGCAACTTGCGCTCATCCAACCCGACGTGATCGTCGCGTTCGGTGCCTTCGCGGCGCGCACCCTGCTCGAGACGAAGTCGGCCCTGGGCCGGCTGAGGGGGCGCGTACACCGGTATTCGGGATATCCCGTCATCGTCACGTATCACCCGGCGGCGCTCCTCAGGAACCCGGGCTGGATCCGGCCGACCTGGGAGGACCTGCAGATGGTGCGCCGCATGCTCGACGGCGCCGACGAGAGTGAGGCACGCCTTGGCTGATACCGCACTCAGCCTCCCGAGCGAGTCCATCGACGGACGTCGCGCCCCCTGGTCCGAAGAGGCCGAGCTTTCGGTCCTCGGAGCCATGCTGATCGACGCGGATGCCGTGGCCGTGGCGCTCGAACTCGTCAATGACGCCGGGTTCCACCGCGAAGGGAATCGACGGATCTTCCGCGCCATGGTGCGGCTCTACGGCCGCGGCGACGTGATCGACGCGGTCACACTCTCGGACGAACTGAAGACGGCGGGGGAACTCGAGGCCGTCGGCGGCATGGCCTACCTGGCGAGGCTCGTGGATGCGGTGCCCACCGCCGCCAACGTCGCCTATCACTGCCGCATTCTGCGCGACAAGTCCATTCTCCGGCGCCTCATCTCCAGCGCCACCGAGATCATCCAGGAGGCGTACGAGGCGCCCTCGGGCGAGGTCGACGAGACGCTCGACCGGGCCGAGCAGAAGATCTTCGAGATCGCGCAGGCCGAGGAACGCGGCGGCTTCGCCCGCATCAAGGAAATCCTTCGCTCGACGATGGACCGGATCGATGAATTGACGCGGAATCCGGGCTCGATCACCGGTGTCCCGACCGGGTTCCCGGAGCTGGACCGGATGACGGCGGGCTTCCAGCCGGCGGACCTCATCGTCCTCGCCGGTCGTCCCTCGATGGGGAAGACGGCGTTCGCCCTGAACATGGCCCAGCACGCCGCGATCGACGATGATGTACCGGTCGCGATCTTCTCGCTCGAGATGTCGCGCGAGTCGCTCGTCCAGAGGATGCTGTGCGCCGAGTCGAAGGTGGATTCGAGCCGGGTGAGGACCGGACGCCTGTCGACGGACGATTTCACGCGGCTGGCGCGCGGGGCCGGACACCTGAATACGGCCCCGATCTGGATCGACGACACTCCGGGCATCTCGCCCATCGAGCTTCGGGCCAAGATTCGGCGGCTGCACGCCGAGGTCGGCGTGGGACTCGTCGTGCTCGATTACATGCAGCTCATGTCGGGAGGCGACAGGGCCGAGAACCGGCAGCAGGAGATCAGCGCCATCTCCCGTTCCCTCAAGGGGATCGCGAAGGAGGTCGGCGTGCCCCTGCTTGCGCTTTCGCAGCTGTCGCGAGCACCGGAACAGCGCGAGGGGAACCGCCCGCGGCTCTCGGACCTGCGCGAATCGGGAGCTATCGAGCAGGACGCCGACGTGGTCCTCTTCATCTTCCGGGAGGAGATGCATCGCAAGCCCGAGGAGATCGAGGAGAAGGGGCTGGCGGGGAAGGCCGAACTCATCGTCGGGAAGCAGCGGAACGGGCCGACCGGGAGCGTGGATCTCTACTTCCACAAGGCCTTCACGGCGTTCGAATCCGTGTCCAGGCGCGTGGAACCCGACTAGTGCGGGTCGGGGCGGTCATCGTCGCGGCGGGACGAGGCCGGCGGTTCGGGGACGAGCGACCCAAACAGTTCGTGGACCTGGGCGGTGCTCCCGTGCTCGCGTGGTCGGTGCGCGCGTTCGCGGCGCACCCGGAGGTGGAGCGGGTCGTCGTCGTGCTGTCGCCGGCGCGGGCGGCGGCACGGCCCGCCTGGCTTCCGGAAGGGGTGACGGTCGTGCCGGGCGGCGTGGCCCGGGCCGATTCGGTTCGGGCCGGCGTCGGCGCCCTGGCGGAGGAGATCGAGGTCGTCCTCGTGCACGACGGAGCCCGGCCCTTCCCCTCGGCCGCCCTCATCTCCCGCGTCATCGGATCGGCGGGGCGCGGTCCGGTCATTCCCGTGATCGGGATCGAGGACACGGTGAAGCGGGTCGATGGCCGGGGACGGGTCGCGGAGACGGTCCCGCGCGAAGACCTCCGGCGGGTGCAGACGCCGCAGGGGTTCCCCCGTGAAGTGCTGGCGCGGACCCACGCGCTCGGGGACGGGGCCGCGTGGGCGGAGCACGATGCGGCCAGCCTCACGGACGACGCGATGCTGTGCGAACGTCTCGGGATCGAGGTGGCTACGGTCGAGGGTGAACCGTCGAACCTCAAGATCACGACGCCCAGGGACCTCGCCGTCGCTCGGTGGATGGTTGAGAGCGGCGTGATCCCGGGCAGGAAATAGCGGCCGGGGCGGAGTGTGATCGACATCGCGATCGACGCGTTGCGCTGGTACGAATGGGGAGGGACTGGCACGGGTTCCGAAGCGTCCGAGGCGGCGGTGGAGCGCGGGCCGGGGAGGCCGCTGGCGGCCGGAGTCGCTGCGCTTGAACGGGCGGTGGCACTGCTCGACGCCGGCGGCGTGGTGGCCCACCCCACGTCGACCGTGTACGGGCTGGGCGGGCGCCCGGCCCGCGGGGTGGACGAGCGGATCTCGGCCCTCAAGCGGCGTCCGCCGGGGCCGCTCATCCGGCTCGCGGCCAGCCGCGAGGCGCTCCACGAAGCCCTGCCGGGCGTGCGGTGGAGCGGTGCGGCGCGACGGCTCGCCGATGCCTTCTGGCCAGGGCCGCTCACGCTCGTCCTGGATGACGGGAGCGAGGCCGGGATCGCGGCGCGCGTCGACCCGCATCCCGTCGTGCGGCGGCTGCTCGAGCGGGCAGGGGGACTCATGACGTCGACAAGTCTCAACGAGACAGGGCGACTGCCGGCGCGGACGCGGCGGGAAGCGCGGGATGCGCTGGCGTCGATGCGGCCGCAGGTCGGACCGGTCGGGTGGCTGGACGCGGGAGACCTTGAGGCTGCGCCTCCGTCGACGCTCGTGCGGATGCGCGGCGAGACGGTCGAGGTGCTCCGCGAGGGCCCCCTTTCGGCGCTCGAGATCGAGCAATTCCTGAGGGGGTCGGGTCGCCGCGGGGCTCCGGGATGAAGCTGCTCTTCGTCTGCACGGGGAACACGTGCCGGAGCCCGATGGCCGAGGTGATCGCGAGGGCCGCGGCGGAGGCGCGCGGCCTGTCGGGGGTGTCCTGCGGCTCGGCGGGCACGTTCGCGTTCCCTGGGAACCCCGCCTCCGGCCCCGGCGTCGCGGTGGCCGCGGCGCACGGGCTCGATCTTGCGGGGCACCGGTCGCGCGAGCTTTCGCTCGAGCTGCTGGAATGGGCCGACGCGATCGTCGGGATGGAGGCGTCGCACGCCGAGGCGGTCGCTCGCTGGGCTCCGGACGCCTCCGTGCGGGTCATGACCGATTTCCTCCCCCCGGGCCACGGACGAGCGGGCGGCGGGGTACCGGACCCGTATGGCGGTGACCTCGAGACGTACGAGGCGACCTGGGCGCTGCTGGCATGCGCCATGCGCGGGTTCTTCGACTGGCTCCGTGACACGGAGCAGGTGCCGGACGGGCCGTGACGCTCCGCTACGCGCTCCTCGGAGACCCCGTCGACCATTCGATTTCGCCCGCCATGCATCGGGCGGCCTTCCGGGCATGGGGGCTCGACGCGGAATACGTTGCCCGAAAGGTCGCGTCGGAGGATGTCGGGCGGGTGATGCGCGATCCGGACCTCGCGGGAGGCAATGTCACGCTTCCGCACAAGCTGCGTGCGGCCGAGGCGCTCGCGCGGCCGAGCCGCGCCGTACGGGCGACGGGGGCGTGCAACTGCTGGTGGCGGCGGGCGGATGGGGAACTCGAGGGCGACAACACGGATGTGGGCGGTCTCCGCGTCGCGCTCGAACGGGTCGGCTTCGAGGTGAGCGGGGCGCGCGTGCTCGTGCTGGGGGCCGGGGGCGCGGCGCGGGGGGCCGTCCATGCGCTGCTCGAGGGGGGCGCGTTCTCGATCGAAATCCTCAACCGGACGGCCACCCGGGCGCGCGCGCTCATGGAGGCGGCGGGGACCCGTGCGGTACGCGTGGTCGAGGCGCCGGACCCGGGGGCGTCCTACGATCTCGTCCTCAACGCGACGAGCCTCGGGCTGTCGGCGGCGGATCCGCTGCCGCTCGCGCTGGACCGGGGGCGGTTCGATCTCGCGTACGACCTCGTGTATGCGGCGGGACGGACGCGGTGGGTCCGCCACGCCCGGTCGCTCGGCATCCGGGCGGGGGACGGGCTCGAGATGCTCGTAGGGCAGGCGGTGCTGTCGCTGGAGCGCTGGTTTCCCGGGCACGCGCCGCCGCACCAGGCGATGCGGGCCGCGGCCCTGAAGGCGCTGGACGCGCGGGCGGGGCGGCGATCCGGTCGCGGGAGCGGCGAATGAGCGTGATCGCGCGGCAGAGCGCCCTCGGCCGTCTCGGGCGGACGGCCGCGGCGGCCTTCGATGCGCTGGTCCCCGTGGCGTGCGTGGGGTGCCGCCGGGGTGTGGAGCCCGCCGGCGCGCCGCTGTGCGGCCTGTGCCGCTCGCGGCAACCGCGGCTGCCCGTGCCGCGTTGCACGCGCTGCGCGCAACCGCTCGGTAACATCGCGGCCGCGGCGGGCGAGCGGGTACGCTGCGGCACCTGCGAGTCGTGGCCCGAGGTGCTGGTCGCCGCCGACGCGCCGTTCGCCTTCAACGGCGTGGCCGCGCGGACCGTCCGCGCCCTCAAGTACGATCGCTGGGTGGCGCTCGCTCCGTACATGGCCGCGAGCATGGCGGCCGCCGCGGAGTCCGTCGCGAACCGGCTCGGCGCCCGGGACGCCGCTTGCCTCGTCCCCGTGCCGCTCGCACCGGCCCGGTTGCGGGAGCGGGGCTTCAACCAGGCGGAGGAACTCGCCCGCGCCCTCGTCGCGCACGGGCTCGGACCGCTGCGGCCGGCCCTGGAGCGGCGGCCGGGCGGGGGCCGTCAGGCGGGCCTCCGCGGCGCCCTGCGGCGCGCCAACGTGCAGGGCCGCTTCCAGCCCCGGGCCGGGTTCGATGCCGAGGGGGGAGTGGCGATCGTGGTAGATGATGTGCTCACGACCGGGGCGACCGCGGTCGCCTGCGCGGAAGCTCTCGCCGAGGCTGGATTTCGCCGTGTGGCGGCGGTTAGTTTTGCGCGTACGCTACGTCCCCTGGACGGGGACCCGTCACCGACACGGGCTTCCCGCCCGTAATCCGCCCATAAGAGGACTCCCAATGAGTGTGAGGGTTGCAATCAACGGTTTCGGCCGCATAGGACGGAACATCCTGCGCGCGGCGCTCGAGAATCCGCGTGGCGACCTCGATTTCGTCGCCATCAACGACCTCACGGATGCGGCGACGCTAGCCCATCTGTTCAAGTACGATTCCGTGCACGGCCGCTTCGCCGGTGAGGTGCGCGTCGACGGGCAGGATCTCGTCGTCGGCGAAGAGCGGGTGCGGGTGCTCTCGGAGCGGGATCCCGTCGATCTGCCGTGGTCGGAGATGGACGTCGATGTCGTGATCGAGTCGACCGGCATCTTCCGGCGGCGCGAAGACGCGGCCAGGCACATCGCGGCGGGCGCGAGGAAGGTCATCATCTCCGCTCCCGGCGTCGAGCCGGACATCACGCTCGTGCTCGGCGTGAACGCCCACGAATACGATCCGGATCGGCACGATGTGATCTCGAACGCGAGTTGTACCACGAACTGCATCGCGCCGGTCGTCAAGGTCCTGCTGGACGAGTTCGGCTTCGAGCGGGGGCTGATGACGACCGTCCACGCGTACACGAACGGACAGCGGCTGCTCGACCTCCAGCACAAGGATCTGCGCCGCGCGCGCGCCGCCGCGCTCTCGATCATCCCCACGACGACCGGGGCCGCCAAGGCGGTGGGGCTCGTCCTCCCGCAGGTTCAGGGGAAGCTCGACGGGATGGCGATGCGGGTCCCGACGCCGGACGTGTCCATCGTCGATCTCGTGGCCACCATATCGCGGGCAGCGTCGGCGGAGGAGGTGAACGCGGCGTTCCGCGCGGCGGCCGGGGGGGCTCTGGACGGCGTGCTCGAGTACACCGAGGAGCCCCTCGTGTCGGTCGACTTCACCGGGAACCCGGCGAGCGCGATCATCGACGCGCAGTTGACCTCGGTCATGGGCGGCACGCTCGTGAAGATCATCTCCTGGTACGACAACGAGTGGGGCTACTCGAACCGCTGCGTGGATCTGGCGAGCTTTGTCGGAGAGCGGCTGCCCGCGGCCGTCGAGGCCTGAACCGGCCCGAATCGCTCGAATGATCAGGACCCTCGCGGATCTCCCGGCCGATCCGGCCGGGAAGCGAGCGCTCGTGCGCGTGGACTACAATGTCCCGCTCGAGGCGGACCGGGTGGCCGACGCGACCCGAGTCGAGGCCACGCTGCCCACGCTGCGGTGGCTGCTGCGGCACGACGCCCGGCCGATCCTGCTCTCGCACCTCGGCCGCCCCGGGGGGCGTCCGAACCCCGCGTTCTCGCTCGCGCCGGTGGCCCCGGTCCTCGCCGGCCTGCTCGGCGTCGAGGTGGACTTCGCCGCCCCGTGCGACGGCGCTGCGGCGCTCCGCGCGAGTCGCGGGCTCGCAGCCGGCCGGGTTCTCCTCCTCGAGAACACGCGCTTCCTGCCCGGGGAAGCGGCGAACGACGGCGCCCTGGCCGGGCGGCTGGCCCGCCTCGGCGACTTCTTCGTCAACGACGCGTTCGGGACGCTCCACCGCGCGCACGCGTCGACGACCGGGGTGCCGGCACGCCTCCGCCCGGCCGCCGCCGGCCTGCTGGTGGAACGGGAGCTCGCCGCGCTCGATGCCCTCCGGGACCCTCCGCGTCCCTTCCTTGTCGCGTTCGGGGGAGCGAAGATCGGTGACAAGATCGATCTCATGCGCGGGTTTCTGGAGCGCGCCGACGGTATCCTTGTCGGCGGCGCCATGGCGAACACCTTCCTGCGGGCGCAGGGGGTGGAGACCGGGGCGTCGCTCGTCGAGGAGGCCGCCCTGGAACTCGCCCGCTCGATCCTGGCCGCGAGTCCGGACAAGATCCGGCTGCCGGTCGACGTGACGGTCACAGAGTGGCCGGCGGATCCCGGCGGATCGATCGCGGACGTGGGGGTGGAGGCGATCGGTCAGGGGATGGCCGCGCTGGATATCGGTCCGGCCTCGCGGGCACGGTACGCGGAAGAGATCCGGGGTTGCGCCTCGCTCTTCTGGAACGGACCCATGGGGCGGTTCGAGGACCCGCGTTTCGCGGCGGGGACGTTCGCCATCGCGGAGGCCGCGGCGGAGATCACTGCCGCCGGCGCCTTCTCCGTGGTGGGCGGCGGCGACTCGGCGGCGGCCGTGCGGCGGGCCGGCCTCATGGACCGCGTCTCGCACATCTGCACCGGGGGCGGAGCCGCGCTCGAGTACCTGGCGAGCGGACGGTTGCCCGGGCTCGACGCCCTCGCCGACGCGTGACCCGCGAGCTGAAGCGCGAGCTTGAAACGAGAAAGGAGTGCCTCTTGAGCGAGCCCCGCACGCCCGTGTTCGCCGCGAACTGGAAGATGTGCCATGGCCCCGCCGAGACCGCGGCGTTCATGGAGCGGTTCAGGGAGCGCCACGCGCCGCGCGACGACGCGACGGTAGTGGTGTTTCCCCCCGCCATCAGCCTGCCGGCATTCGCCGAGGCGAGGGCCGGCCGGCCCGATCTCCGGTTCGGCGTGCAGGACGTGCACACGGAGGTCGAGGGTGCCTACACGGGCGCGATCTCGGCCGCCATGGTGCCCGCGACCGGCGCGACGTGGGGGCTGGCGGGCCACTCGGAGCGCCGCCGCGAGTTCGGAGACACCGACGCGATGGTCGCGGGCAAGCTGCGGCGCCTCCTCGACGCGGGTCTGCGCCCCGTCCTCTGCGTGGGCGAAACGCTCGAAGAGCGGGAGGCGGGAAGACTGGAGGCCGTGATCGAGACGCAGATTCGCGCGGCGCTGTTCGCGCTGCACGCCGAGGGCCGCGCCCGTCTCGTCTACGCGTACGAGCCGGTGTGGGCGATCGGGACCGGGCGTACGGCGAGCCCCGCGGATGCGGCCGAGGCGCACGGCATCGTGCGCGCCCGTCTCTCGGGGTTCGAGGGCTGCGACCCGCCGCGATCCGTGATCCTCTACGGCGGGAGCGTCAAACCGGCCAACATCGGGCAACTGCTCGCGGCCCCGGGCGTGGACGGCGTCCTCGTCGGCGGCGCCAGCCTCGATCCCGACAGCTGGGCCGCGATCTGCGGGGCCGGCGCATGACCGCGAAACTGGCCCCGCGCCCGCGCCGGCTCTAACTTACTCAGATGTTTACGTTCCTGGTCGTATTGATTTCGCTGATCGCGCTCCTCCTCTGCATCATCATCCTGATCCAGGCGGCGAAGGGGGGTGGGCTCGCCGCGTCATTCGGCGGCGCCTCGTCCTCGACGGACTCCTTCATGGGGGGTCGGCAGGCCGCCAACGCGCTGACCAGGATGAGCTGGTACGGCGGAGGGGGATTCCTCTTCCTCGCGCTCGTGCTGGCCGTGCTCTCGGCCCGGCCGAACGCGTCCCCGGAGTCGATCCTGCGCCAGGGGACGCCGGCCGGGCAGAGCCTGCTGGAGGCGCCGTCCTCCCTGCTGGAGGCGCCGCCCGACCTGGGGGACGCCGCAGCGCCCGCCGACGAGGGTGCGCCGCCGGAGGGAGGGGAGGAGCCGGCTACGGAAGAGGATCCCGGGTCCGGAAGCGGGAACCCCGGCCCGTAGCGGGGCTCTGGACGGGGGGCGGCCGGGGATCCGCCTCGAAGGCCGAGTCGGGCACGTCGAGGAAGTCCAGGAACTGTTTCCTCTCCTGCGCCTCGGCCAGCCAGGCCTCGAAGCCGGAGGGAACCAGCCCGTCGGTGCCGCGGCGTTCCCGGGCCGCCGTGTTGGCTAGCCGGTCCGCATAGGCGTTCTTCACATCCTCCGCGTGCCCCTTCGTCCAGCGCCATTCCACCCGGTGTCGCGCGGCGGCCCGCGCGAGTTCCCGCCACAGCTCGAGGTTCTCGATCGGTCCGCCCTTCCGCCGCCAGCCGCGCCGCGCCCAGTTGTGCACCCATTCCTTCATCCCGCGCACCAGGTACTGGCTGTCGCTCGTGAACACGAGCCGGCAGGGCCGCTTCAGCGCGCAGAGGCCGACGATCCCGGAGACGATGGCCATCCGGTTGTTCGTCGTGTCGGGGTCGAAGTGGGCGAAGTCGCGCCGGTGCCAGCCCCGACGCTCGTCGAAGCGCTCGATCAGCCCCGCCGCGGCGCCGGGACTCGCACGTTCTTCGAACTGGTTGCCGAGGCACGATTCGTCGGCGAAGATATGGACCAGCGGATCCTCGGCCCCCCCCCTCGGAGCGGGCTCGGAGTCGGGTTTCACCGCGCCTCCCCTCACTTCGGATTTCGGATACGCGCGGGCGGCGGGCCGGTGCCCGATCCCCCGCACATGCGAACGCCACATTGGACGCGCACGTGAGCGACAGGCAAGCACGCCCCGGATACCTCCTGCTGGAGGACGGCCGCCGGTTCGACGGCACCTACATGGGGCCCGAGACGGAGACGGCCGGCGAAGCCGTCTTCACGACCGTGATGACGGGCTATCACGAGGTCCTCACCGATCCCTCCTTCGCCGCGCAGATCGTCGTGATGACCGCGCCCATGCAGGGAGTCTACGGCATCCGCGACCCCGACGTGCAGTCTCGGCGGCCGTGGGTGGCGGGGTTCATCGTACGACACCTCTCGCGGGAGGTCGGCTCGGGGCCGGCCGACGCCACGCTCCCGGAATACCTCGCTTCACACGGCATCCCGACCCTCATTGGAGCGGACACGCGGGCCCTTACCCGCCACATCAGGGACGCGGGCGCCATGCGGGCGGTCCTGGCGCACGACGGGATCGAGCCGGGCCGGGCCGCGGAGCGACTCGCCGCGGAACCCGAAATGTCGGGACGCGATCTCGCGACGGCCGTGTCGACCCCGGAGCCCTACGAACTCGACCCGTCCCCTGACGTCGAGGTCCGCGGCCTCGTGCTGTGTCTCGACTACGGCGTCAAGACCCGAAGCCTCGACCTCTTCCTGCGCGAGGGATACCGGGTGCGCGTCGTCCCCTGCGAAACCGGGGTGAACGAACTCCTGGACGCGCGGCCGAACGGCGTCTTCCTCTCCAACGGCCCGGGTGATCCCGAGGCCGTCCCGGGGGCGGTCGACAGGATCCGGGCTCTGAGCGACGCGGGAATCCCCCTGTTCGGGATCTGTCTCGGACACCAGCTCATCGCGCGGGCGTTCGGGGCGAGGAACTACAAGCTTCCGTACGGACACCGGGGAGGGAACCATCCGGTCCTGAACTATGCGACGGGCGCCGTGGAGATCACCTCCCAGAATCACGGTTTCGCGGTCCTGGAGAAGGACGGGCGCATCGAGGGCGCCGACGGCCTGGAGGTGACGCACCGGAATCTCAACGACGGCACGGTCGAGGGGCTCGTGCATCGCGAGCGGCCGGTGTTCGCGGTCCAATACCACCCGGAATCGGCGCCCGGTCCGCACGACAGCCGGTACCTGTTCACCCGCTTTGTCGAGACCATGCGGGAAAGGACAGTCGCGACAACACGTTGAACGTCGGCGTCGCGTTCTCTACGTTCATCGAAGCTCCTTCTATGAGTGGCGATCATCGCTCCTGCCCGGAGCGAACTCGATATCTGGTGCGCTGCGAACGCTCGGAGGAGGCGGAGATGACGAAGGCGGATCTCATCGAACAGGTGCACGAGGCGATCGGGCCCGGCGTCACGAAGAAGGACTGTGCGGCAGTTGTGAACGCGTTCCTGAACGCGATCAAGGGTGCCGTCATCGACGGTCGGCACATCGAGATTCGGGGCTTCGGCACGTTCAAGGTCCGGGAGCGCCGGACGCGGATGGCACGCAACCCGCGCACCGGTGAACCGGTGCGCGTCCCGGAACGAAGAGTGCCCGTGTTCAAGCCATCGCGTCTGCTGCGGGAAGAGGTCGCCGCGAGTCACGAGGGCCGGGGCTGAGCGCGCGGTCGGCGCCTTCGCTGGCGCCGGCCCCTTACGCGAAGAAGTCGGCGATCCGGGCCAGCCCCTTCTCGAGGACTTCTCTCTCGACCGCGAAGTTGAACCGGAGGTGCCCCGGAGAGCCGAAGGGCTCGCCGGGCATGCAGGCGACGGAGGCATCCACGAGCAGCCGCTCGGCGATGTCGAGCGATGTCGAGCTCGGATCCGTGAGGCGACCGTAGAAGTAGAGCGCGCCGTCCGGCGGCATGGCCTCGATCGAGTCGATCTCCGCGAACCCCGCCAGCCCGAGCTTCCGCAGGCCGGTGAGCCTCGACAGAAGATTGGTGATGAACGCCTCGCGCGCGCCGCTCTCGCCGAGGGCTGCTGCGGCGGCGTACTGGGACGGCCCCACTGCCCCGGAGGTCGTTTGTCCCTGCAGGTCCGACATCTTCCGGATGAGTTCGTGCGGCCCCACGGCGTAGCCGATCCGGAATCCCGGCATGCAGAACGCCTTCGACATTCCGTCGAGGAGAACCGTCCGCTCGCCCCGCTCCGTGATATCGAAGACAGACGGCGACGGCTGTCCGTACGCGAGTCGCCGGTAGATCTCGTCGGAGAGCACCCAGATCCCGTGCCGTTCCGCCCAGCGCAGGATGTCGCGCAGAAGACCGCGGGGGATCACGGCGCCCGTCGGGTTGCCGGGACTGTTCAGCAGGAGCCCGCGGGTGCGCCCAGTGCGCGCGGCCTCGAGGTCTGCCACGGAGGGGAGGAATCCGGCATCCCACCCGGTCTCCACGACGACCGGATCCGCCCCGGCGAGCCGCACGATCGCCGGGTAGCTGGGCCAATAGGGCGAGGGCATGAGGACCTCGTCGCCCGCTCCGAAGAGAGCGTAGCAACAGTTGAAGAGCGACTGCTTCACGCCGGCGCCCACGATCACCGAACCCGGGTCCACTTCCCCGGCCGTCGTCGTTTCGCTCAGATAGCGCGCGATCGCCTCTCGCAGTTCGGGGAGGCCGAGCGTGGGCGGATAGCCCGTCTTCCCCGCCTCCACTGCCCGTATCCCGGCGCGGGCCGCGAACCGGGGGGCCGGGTATTGGGGTTCGCCGGCCGAAAGGTCGATCACGGGCACGCCTTCCGCCTTCAGCTTGCGGGCGCGCGCGGCCAGCGCCAGCGTGGCCGACGCCTCGAGGTGCGCGACGTTGGACGAGAATTCCGTGTGGAGCACGATGGAACGGCCTTTACCGAAGGTGTCGACGAGTTTGTTCGAGAGATTTGAGAGCGATGGGGCGGGGCCCTATTCTTCACCGCAGGATGATGGTACGCCGGGAGAACCGATGACAACAGAGACCGCCAGCGCCCTGGCGCCGGGCGATGTACTCGCCGCGGCGCGGGATTTCTTCCTCGGTGCGAACCGCATGGCCGACGCCTGGATCGACACCGAGAGCGACACGCACATCACGTTCTGCACGTTCCGCGGCAACCTCTCCGTCGCGGCCTTCGCGGACCCGCAAGCGCCGGACTCGACCCGCGTGCGGGTCACCACGCTGCGGGAGGAAGGGATCGTGCCGCGACTCCTCACCTACATCGCCCTGGCGGGGCGTTCGTGACCGGGCGGATTTCGGTGCGCACGCTTTTCTTCGGCGTGTACGGGGAACTGGCCGCCCGCCGGGAGGGCTCCGCCGAACTCGCGGACGACAGTACGGTGGCGGACCTCGTGGAGGCCCTGCGGGGACCGGGGGGGCTGGAGTGGCTCCCCGAGCGCGTCGTCGTCGCGGTCAACCAGCGCTACGCGGCGTCCGGCACGCGGCTGGCGAACGGGGACGAAGTCGCCCTCATTCCTCCCGTGGCGGGAGGCTGACGGTGCCGCGCGCGGACGAGGGCCCGGGAGCGGCGGACGGCCGGGTGCGGACCTGGATCACGAGGGAAAGTCTGGACGGATTCGAGCCCTTCGCGGAGTTGGGCACCGAGGCGGATGGCGCGGTCCTTTTATTCCAGGGGAGGGTGCGCGAGACGAACCGAGGGCGCGCCGTCGCGAGTCTCACGTATGAGGCCTACGGAGAGATGGCGGAGCGCGAACTGTCGGCCATCTGTCACGAGGCGCTCGAACGATTCGACATCGGGGCGGTGTTCGCGGCACATCGCGTCGGCGAACTGGGTCTGAGGGAGGTGAGCGTGGCGATCGGGGTCGCGGCAGGGCACCGCGACGCGTGCTACCCGGCCTCACGCTGGATTATGGAAACCCTCAAGGCTAAACTGCCTGTGTGGAAACACGAACACTATCGGGACGGCGACTCGCACTGGGTCGGTGCCCCGCAGGCCGGGGCGTCGGTCGCGGAAGACCGATCCTCGACGGGGGAACGGCGGGTCGCGCCGTGAGCCGATCTTCGACTCACGGTCAGGAACCGAAGGATTGGTCACGGATGGCCGGCGGTATCCGAGGGTAAGGGACCTTCGGCCCCGACATCCAATTCGAGGAGGAAGCTATGTTTAAGATGGTTCGGAACGTGTTGGTCGTCTGCTTGATCGCGACCGTCTCCTTCGCCGGGGACTGTGGCGATGACGATGACAACATGATGATGGGGATGGAGGACGCGGTCACGGCCGAGGCCTAGCCGCCACCTCCGGGGGGACGGCCGCTTCCGGCCGCCCCCTCTCTCCTCCCGCAGTCCCCAACCCCGAACCTCGAACCGCCGATCCCGGATCCCCGGGACTGTCGGTGAGAGGGAACCTGCGTTCATTTTCGGTGCCATGAGAGACCAGTTCGGCCGTCGCATCCAGTATCTTCGCATCTCGGTCACCGACCGGTGCAACCTCCGCTGCACGTACTGCATGCCGGAGGAGGGGCTCGCCTGGATCCCGAAGCCGGAGATGCTCGCGTACGAGGAGATCCAGGAAATCGTTCGCCAGATGGCGGATATCGGCCTGGAACGGGTCCGCATCACCGGCGGAGAACCTCTGGTCCGCAAGGACCTCCCGGACCTCGTCCGGATGATCGCCGCGGTGCCCGGCATCAACGACATCTCGCTCTCCACGAACGCAATCCTGCTGCCGCGGTTCGCGGAGGCGCTGCGAGAGGCGGGCGTGCACCGGGTGAACATCAGCCTCGACACGCTCGACCGCGATCGCTTCGTCGAGATCGCCCGGCGCCCGGCGCGGCGCTTCGACGAGACGATGACGGGGATCCGCGCCGCCGAGGAGGCGGGGTTCGCGCCGATCAAGATCAACTGCGTCATCATGCGGGGGCTCAACGACCACGAGGTGGCCGACTTCGCCGCCATCACCCGCGAGCGCCCGTGGCACGTTCGCTTCATCGAGCTGATGCCGGTAGGGGAGAACCTTCATCTGACCGACCGGTTCATATCCAGCGACGAGGTGCTGGAACGGATCCGCGGCATCGGCCAGTTGCTGCCCGACCCGGGGCCGCGCGGCAATGGACCCGCGGTGTACTACCGCTTCCCGGACGGCGCGGGAACGGTGGGTGTGATCACTCCCTTGTCCCACAACTACTGCGAGCGGTGCAACCGGATGCGGCTCACGGCCGACGGCAAGCTGCGCACGTGCCTGTTCGGGGATCACGAAGTGGACCTCAAGGGGCCGCTGCGCGAGACGGGCAGCATCGAGGCTGCGGTAGCGCGGGCGCTCGCCGGCAAGCCGAAGCGTCACTATCTGGAGCTGGGTACGGCGGCCGGAAGCGGGGGGCTCGCCGCGCTGAGCCAGGTGGGCGGCTGATGCGCCGGGCCGACGTGCGACTCGCGGGTGCGGAGGGCGTCGCATGAACTACGAGGAGCGCCTTCGGCACCGGGACCTCACGGAGCGCGCCACGCGGCTGCGCGAGCAGCTGGAGGAGGGGGACGGCGGGGCCCTCCTGGGCCGCGCGGAGGGCCGCGAACTGGTGGCGCTCCTCGAAGAGACGCTGGCCCAAATCAGCCCGGAACGCTGGGACCGGATCATGGAAGCCATCGTCGACGAGGCCACGCGGCGAACCCGCGCTCCCTCGTTGTTCGACTGATCGCCGCCGGTTCGCGGCACCGCCGTCTCCTCGGCTTCGCTTTCCTGCTCGCCGGCTTGGGGGTGGTCGCGAGCGCCTTCGGGGCGCACACCCTCGAGGACCGCCTGGCGGCGGACGCCCTTGCCGTCTTCGAGACGGCGGCCCGCATGCACATGTTGCACGCGCTCGGCCTGGCCCTGCTCGGCCTGGCGGCCGCGCGCTGGCCCGGCGCCGGCTGGCAGGGCCCCGCGGTCCTCATGCTGAGCGGCGTGGCCGTGTTCAGCGGTAGCCTCTACGCCCTCGCCCTGTCCGGAGTCGGGTGGCTGGGTGCGATCACGCCGATCGGCGGCGCGGCGCTCATCGCCGCCTGGGGCTGGGCGTCCTGGATCGCATTCACGCGCACCTGACAACCCGAGAGGTCCGATGTCGATCAAGAGCGACGGCTGGATCCGCCGCATGGCCCGCGAACACGGGATGATCGAGCCGTTCGCCGACCGCCAGGTCCGCGATGGCGTCATCTCCTATGGCGTGAGCAGCTACGGCTACGACATGCGGGTGGCCGACGAGTTCCGGATCTTCCACAATGCGCTCTTCCCGGTGGTCGACCCCAAGGCGTTCGATGAGCGTTCGTTCCTCGAGTTCAGCGGGGACGTCTGCATCATCCCCCCGAACTCCTTCGCGCTCGCGCGCTCGATCGAGTACTTCAGGATCCCCCGACAAGTGCTCACGATCTGCGTCGGGAAGAGCACCTACGCCCGCTGCGGCCTCATCGTGAACGTGACGCCCTTCGAGCCGGAGTGGGAGGGGCACGTGACGCTGGAGATCTCGAACACGACGCCGCTTCCCGCCCGGGTGTACGCGAACGAGGGGATCGCGCAGGTGCTCTTCTTCGAGTCGGACGAAGTGTGCGAGGTGAGCTACGCGGACAAGGCCGGTAAGTACCAGGGCCAGACCGGGGTCACGCCGCCGAAACTGTAGCGGCCAGCCCGGCGAGCAGGCGGGCGAGCATGCGGGGGTGCTGCTCGGTGAGGACGTGCCCGCCATCCGGGGACACCGTGATGCCGCACCCGAGGCGCACGGCCAGACGGCGGGCCGCGACGACCGGGATCCTCGGGTCGTGTGCTCCCGTCACGACGTGCGCCGCGAGAGGTCGATCGGGCATGCGGCGCTCCAGATCGGCCGGCCGCCAGTCGGACAGGATGCGCATGAGCGTGCGCGCGCGCACCGGATCCGCCCACGGTCGGGCGTACGCCTCCACGAGGGCCGGGGGAGCCCTGAACGCGGGACCGCCCGCGCGCCTCAGCACCAGACGGCCGATCTGCCCGTGCAGCGGCGCGAATGCGTGTCCTGCGGCCCGTCGCACCCCTGACGAGCGCAACGCCCGGAGCACGAGGGGACGGCGGATGTCCGCCGTGACCGGATTCGCGAGCAGCAGCCCGCGGACGGACGGCTCGACGCCGGCGAGCGCCAGCGCCGCGGCGGCGCCCTGCGAGTGGCCGGCGACCAGCCGCGGCGCCCCGCCGTCCAGAGCGAGTGCGCGGATGATCTCTCGCAGCCGGCGTACTTCGTCGTCGAGGGTGTAGGACAGCCCGGGAGACGCCTCGGACGCCCCCCGGCCCAGCAGGTCGGGGAGCCAGCACATCCAGCCGGGATGCTCCGCGACGAAGGCCTCCGCGACCGAGCGCCACGCGCGGCCGTGGGCGCTGATCCCGTGCAGGAAGAGGACGGGGCGCCCCTCACCGAGGATCGTTACCCGCACCGTACCATCGCCGATCGCGATGTCCCGGACGAGACAGGTCTCCTGACCGGGGCGGTCGGCTGCGGTCGGCCCGGGACTCACAGAAACCGCGGGATCCTCCGCTGAGGGGGAGGCCAGATCCGCCTTTCCGGCCAGACCACGGACACAACAGCTGCGACCAGCAGGAGGCCGAGAACGACGATATCCACCGCGAACAGGATGACTGCGATGTCCGGGTTCATACTTCTTCTCCGCACGATTTCGGCCCGAGCCCATGGAGAGCGTAAGCCCTCCTCTGACGCGCCCGCAAACCGTCGAACGGGCGCCGTTCCGGGCTCCCGTTCGCGCTTGCCGGGCCTACCCCTCCGCGATACCTTCGCGGCGCGGGAAAGTGAAGAAATTCACAAGCTCGCACGAGAGGAGCGCACCCCCTTGCTCGACCCATATCTCGGCATCCTGATCCTCGGATTGGTCGGCGTGCTGAACGCGGCCGCGATGATGGGCGTATCGCACCTCGTGGGCTCCCGGCGCCCGACGCCGGTGAAGGCGAGCCCCTACGAATCGGGGATCCCTCCCCTCGGAAGCACGCGAGAGCGGTTCTCGGTCAACTTCTACATCGTGGCGATGCTCTTCATCGTCCTCGACATCGAGACGCTCTTCCTGATTCCGTGGGCCGTGATCTTCCGGGAACTGGGGATGGTCGGGTTCCTGGAGATGACCGCCTTCCTCGCCGTTCTCGGCGTCGGCCTCGTGTACGCGTGGAAGAAGGGGGCGCTCGAGTGGGATTGAGCACGGAGCTGAACAGGGGACTGCGCACGGCGGCGAGGAGAGAGACCGGATGAGGACGCTCGATACGCTGCCCCCTGGCGCGCACCCGGAGGAGAGCCGGCTCGATACCGGGATCCCGCGCAACTGGATGACGACGCAGCTGGACTACGTCGTCAACTGGGCACGGCGGAACTCGCTGTGGCCGATGCCGTTCGGCACGGCGTGCTGCGCGATCGAGATGATGGCTTCCGCCGCGAGCAAGTACGACATCGGACGCTTCGGGATGGAGCGCATGTCGTTCAGCCCCAGGCAGGCGGATCTGATGATCGTCGCGGGAAGGGTCACCTACAAGTTGGCGCCGGTGCTGCGCCGCGTGTGGGACCAGATGCCGCAGCCCAAGTGGTGCGTGTCGATGGGCGCCTGCGCGAGTTCCGGCGGAATGTTCGACAACTACACGATCGTGCAGGGAATCGATACGATCATCCCCGTCGACGTCTACGTACCCGGGTGTCCGCCCCGTCCTGAAGGCCTCATCTACGGCCTCCTCATGATCCAGGAGAAGATCAAGGGAGAATCGCTGGCCGACCCCCGCCCGCGGGACGAAGCGGTTGCGGCGGTGGGCCAGCCGAACCTGCCGCCCGAGACGATCGAACTCGTGGCCCAGCCCTTCGGCAACTCGACGAACCAGAACCGCATGAGCGGGCTCGGGCCGACCTCCGCGGTGGCTCGGTCGCGCGACCGGCGCGAACGCCGGCTCGAACACCGGGATTGATCGGAGCGCCCGCCCGGTGACGACCGTGACGACGGCCGCGCCCCCCCGCATGGTGAGCGCGGCGCCACTCGACGGGGACGCCGCGAACCACCCCTCGGTCCGTGCGCTGCGGGATCGCTTCGGAGATGGCGTGCGGCGGGTGGAGCGCGACGCGGTCGGCTACCCCGTGGTGTGGATCGATCCGCGCCTCAACGCCGAGGTCCTCCGCTTCCTGCGCGAGACGCCGGACCAGGCGTACGACTTTCTGGCCGACATCATGGGCGCGCACGCGGGCATCGGCGCCCCCATCCAGGTCTGGTACCAGCTCTGGTCCATGGTTCACGGCCGTCAGCTCCGGGTCGCGTGCGAGGTGCCGCTGGACGACCTCGAACTCGACACGGTGACGGACCAGTGGCTCACGGCCGACTGGCTGGAGCGCGAGACGTGGGACATGTACGGCGTGGGTTTCCGGGGCCACCCCGACCTGCGTCGCATCCTGATGCCGGAGAACTACGAGGAGGGCTTCCCGCTGCGGAAGGACTTCCCCCTCCGCGGCCGCTTCAGCCGCTCCGCGCAGGTGAGCCGCGCGCTCTCCCGCGACCTCGTCGATATCTACGCCGTCGAGGAGCTGGAGATGGCGGGCTACGCCGTCACCGAAGAGGGGGACGTACGGCCGCCGGCGGACGGTGCGACGGGGGCCGGGATCCGCGAACTGGAGCTCGGCGAGACCCCCGAGGACGCGCTGGAGGGCGCCCCGATCCTCATCAACATGGGGCCACAGCACCCGGCCACCCACGGCGTGTTGCGCCTCGTTCTGCAGCTCGACGGGGAGCGCGTGATCCGCTGCGTCCCGCACATCGGCTACCTGCACACCGGCTTCGAGAAGACGTGCGAGTACCGCGAGTGGAACCAGTGCGTGCCCTACACGGACCGCATGGACTACCTCGCGCCGATGCTCTACAACATCGGCTACGCGGGGGCCGTGGAGGCGCTCCTCGGCGTCGAGATCACGGAGCGCTGCCGCGTGGTCCGGGTCATCCTCGGCGAACTGAACCGGATTCTCGGACATCTCCTGTGGCTGGGGACGACGGCGATCGACATCGGCGCGTTCTCCGTCTTCCTCTACACGTTCCAGGAACGCGAGCGGATCTACAACCTGCACGAAGCCTACACGGGGGGGCGGATCACGACCTCCGCGACGCGGGTGGGCGGGATGATGGCGGACCTGCCGGTTGGCTGGACTGCGGCGGCGCGCGACTTCGCCGCCACCTTCCCGACCACGCTGGACGAGGTCGAGCGCCTCCTCTCCCGGAACGCGATCTGGCAGGGCCGCACGATGGACATCGGCCTGCTCGAGGCGGAGAAGGCGATCAGCTACGGCATCACGGGCCCGACGCTGCGCGCGAGCGGCGTGGCGTACGACGTCCGGAAGGCGCGCCCCTACCTCGGCTACGAGGAGTACGACTTCGACGTACCGGTCGGCACCACGGGCGACGTGTACGATCGGTATCTCGTCCGGGTCGAGGAGATGAAGCAGAGCCTCCGCATCATCGAACAGGCGCTCGACCGGCTCCCGGGCGGTCCCATCAACATCGACGACTACCGCATCGTCCTGCCCCCCAAGGGGGAGGCGATGGGATCGATCGACACGATGATCTCGCACTTCAAGCTCGTCATGGAGGGCGTCCGCGTCCCCGCCGGCGAGACGTGGTATTCGATCGAGAGCTCCAAGGGCGAACTCGGCTTCGGGATCGTCTCCGACGGGGGCACGAAGCCCGTCCGCTGCCGGTTCCGCGGTCCCTCGTTCGTGAACATCGCGGCGTTGCCCGAACTCGTGAGGGACGAACTGGTGGCGGACGTGGTGGCGATCAACGCCTCGCTGGACGTGGTGCTCGGGGAGATCGACCGATGAGCCGCCGCCTCCATCCCGCCGTCGTCGGGGCGCAACCCTTCCAGCTGACGGCGCGGAAGACGTTCGACGGTCCCATCTTCGAGACGGAGGAAGGGAAGCGCCGGCTCGAGATGGCCCTGTCCCGCTATCCGACGAAGCAGGCGGCGCTCCTCCCCATGCTCGGCTTCGTGCAGGCGGAGAAGGGATGGATCGAGCCGGGGGACATGGAGCAGGTCGCCGAGGCGCTGGATCTCACCCCCGCCTACGTCCATTCGATCGCCACCTTCTACACGATGTACAACAAGCACCCGGTCGGGCGTCACTTCGTCCAGGTGTGTACGAACATCTCCTGCCACCTGAACCGGGGCGAAGAGGTGCTGGAGCGCTTCCTCGCGGAGACGAAGACCCGGCAGGGCGAGATCTCCGACGATGACGAGTTCACGGTGATCGAGGCCGAGTGCCTCGGGGCGTGCGGCTTCGCCACGGTCGTGCAGGTCAACAACCGCTACCTCGAGAACGTGACGCCGGACCGCGTGCCGGAGATCGTCGCGAAGCTCCGCGGCGCGCGCGACGGCGCCGGGGCGGACGGGGAGGCGGAGGCATGAGCTTCCCGCACCGGAGCGAACTCGAGAGCAGGACCCCGCTCTCACGGCATCAGGGCGAGGCGGAAGCGCGGACGCTCGACGGATGGCGCGCCGTGGGCGGCTACGAGGCGCTGCGCAAGTCGCTCGGCATGGCGCCGGATGAGATCACGGACGTCGTGAAGGCCTCCGGGCTGCGCGGGCGGGGCGGCGCCGGGTTCCCCACCGGCCTCAAGTGGAGCTTCATGCCGAAGGACGACGGCAAGCCCCACTACCTGTGCTGCAACGCGGATGAGTCCGAACCCGGCGCCTTCAAGGACCGCGAGGTGATCCGCTGGACGCCCCACCTCCTGATCGAGGGCTGCCTCATCGGAGCGCGCGCGATCGGGGCGGAACACGTCTACATCTACGTGCGGGGCGAGTTCTTCGAGGAGACGGCGGTGCTCAACCGGGCCGTGGTCGATGCCTGCGAGGCCGGGCTCATCGGCCCGAACATCCTCGGCTCCTCCTGGTCGTGCGATCTAACCGTGCACGCCGGCGCCGGCGCCTACATCGCGGGCGAGGAGACGGGGCTCATGAACTCGCTCATGGGCAATCGCGCGGAGCCGTGGGCCAAGCCGCCCTTCCCGGCGCAGGCGGGGGCGTTCGGGATGCCGACCACGGTGAACAACGTCGAGACGCTGGCCGCGGTCCCCATGATCATCGAGCACGGCGCAGACTGGTACCGCCGGTGGGGGAGCGAGAAGTCGCCGGGGACCAAGCTGTGGAGCTGCTCCGGACACCTGGTGCGGCCGGGGAACTACGAGTTCGCGCTCGGCCTCCCGCTGCGCGACATCATCTTCGATGCCTGCGGGGGCACGCCATCGGGCAAGCCCGTGAAGGCCGTGATCCCGGGCGGATCGTCGACCGCCTTCCTCACCGGGGACGAACTGGACTGCGCCACGACGTACGAAGGGCTGGCGGAGGCGGGAAGTGCGCTCGGCACGGCCTCGCCGATCGTGATGGACGCGGACACGGACATCGTGGCGGCGATGCGGCGCATCGCGCAGTTCTACGCGCACGAGTCGTGCGGACAGTGCGTGCAGTGCCGCGAGGGGACCTCGTGGGTCGTGCGCATCCTCCAACGCATCGAGGCGGGCGACGGTCGTCTGCGGGACATCGACACGCTGTACGAACTGTGCGAGCAGATGACGGGCCGCACGATCTGCGTGCTGGCGGACAGCGTCGTATTCCCGCTCCGCTCTTCGCTCGACAAGTTCCGCGCCGACTACGAGGCGCGGATGAAGCCGACCCTGGTCGCGGCGGGGTGACGCATGGCTGAGAACGGAGCCCGGGCGACGATCACGCTCACGATCGACGGCGTCGAAGTCACGGTCCCGCCAGGGACGCGCGTCATCGAGGCCGCCGAGCGCGTGGGCGTCGTGGTGCCGCGCTACTGCTACCACCCGGGGATCCCGACGCGGCCCGCCCAGTGCCGAATGTGTCTGGTGGAGGTGGAGGGGCGGCCCAAACTGGAGCCCTCGTGTACGCTTCAGGCGACCGACGACATGGTCGTGCACACGGCGAGCGACACGGCCCGTACGGCCCGGCAGTCGGTCATCGAATTCCTGCTCGTGAACCACCCGCTCGACTGCCCGATCTGCGACGCGGCCGGGCAGTGCATGCTCCAGGACTACGCGTACGTCACGAACCAGCTCGAGAGCCGGGTCGACGAGCCGAAGCGGGTCATGGGGCGCGACCGGATCGCCGACGACATCCTCTACTTCGCGGACCGCTGCATCATCTGCACGCGCTGCGTCCGCTTCATGCGGGATGTCGCGGAGGACGACGCGCTCATCGTCGCCCAGCGCGGAGACAAGGCCTACATCGACACCTTCCCGGGCCGCGAACTCGACAATCCGTTCCAGGGGAACATCGTCGACGTGTGTCCCGTGGGGGCGCTCGTGCACGAGGACTTCGTGTTCAAGGCCCGCGCCTGGGACATGGACGCCACGGCGAGCGTGTGCCCGGGATGCCCGACCGGCTGCAACGTCACGATCGACACCACGGAAAACCAGATCGTCCGGGTCAAGCCGCGGCACAACGCGGCGGTCAACTCCTGGTGGATGTGCGACTACGGTCGGCGGCACCTGGTGATGACGAACCGCGGCGTGCGCGCCGAGGTGCCGCTCATCCGCGACGGCGACGCGCTGAGGCCGGTGGACTGGGCCACCGCCCTCGCGTGGCTGGCGGAGAAGATCGAGGCGGCGGGCTCCCCCGGCGGTCGCGCGATCGTGTCCCCGGACGCCTCCAACGAGAATCTGTTCTACGTCGGACGACTCCTCGCGCGGCTGGGCGTGGAGGGGGGCGAGTTCCAGGTGGAGCAGGGGGAGACGGCGGCGCTGCCCACCGTGCCGACGCTCAAGCTCCGGGCCGACCGCGCGGCGAACGTCGCGGGGGCCGGGATCTTCGGCGCGCAGCGCGTCGCGGCCCTCTCGAGCGGCGCGGAGGCCGGGGCGCTCGTGGTGCTGGACGACGCGCTGGACGGCGCCGGCGAGGACTTCGGCGAGGCGGCCGACCTCTTCCTCTACCTCGGGACGCGGCTCCCGGCGGCGGCGCGCAATGCGGACGCGGTACTCCCGATCTCGACCTTCGCCGAGATGGACGGGTCGTTCACGAACTTCGAGGGCCGCGTGCAGCGCTTCCACCAGGCGCTCACGCCGCCCGGGTCGGCACGCCCGGCCTGGATGATCCTCAGTCGCGTACTGGCCCGCCTGGGAGACGGCACGGCCGTGTCCGATATCCGGACCGCGTTCGAGCGGATGGCGGCGGACGTCCCGGCCTTCGAGGGCCTGACGTGGGACGGGATCGGGCTCAAGGGCGCCCCGGCCGCCGGCACGGCCGCCGCGGCCCCGGCGGAGGCCGACGCATGAGCCCGGTTGCCGGCGGCGCCTTCGCCGTGGCCACGCTGCTCAAGGTGGCCGTCTTCTTCACCGTGCTCATGCTCGCCGTCATGCTGTCGACGATCGTGGAACGGAAGGTGGCGGGCTTCATCCAGGACCGGAGCGGCCCCAACCGCGTCGGCCCCTGGGGTCTGCTCCAGGTGATCGCGGACGGGCTCAAGAACCTCATCAAGGAAGAGACGATGCCGGACCAGGCGATCCGGCCCTTCTTCCTCCTCGCGCCCGTGCTCGCGATCCTCCCGGCCACGATCCTGTTCGCCGTCATCCCCTTCGGCTCCCCGCTCCCCACGCAATGGGGTCTCGTGGAGATGATCGTGGCGGATGTGCCGATCGGGTTTCTCTACGTGCTCGCGATCGGCTCGATCGGCGTGTACGGCGTCGCCATGGGCGGGTGGGCCTCGGGTTCCAAGTACTCGCTCCTGGGCGGCCTCCGCGGCTCCGCCCAGATGGTGAGCTACGAAGTCGCGCTCGCGCTGAGCCTCGTCCCGCTCATCCTCCTCACCGGGGACGTGCGCGCGCCCGAGATCGTCTCGATGCAGCAGACGTTCACCGCGGGGCCGGCGACGTACGCGACGTGGTTCGCCTTCCCGCTCCTCGTCGGCCTCTTCTTCTTCTTCATTTCGGGTCTGGCGGAGACGAACCGGCTCCCCTTCGACCTGCCCGAAGCGGAGTCCGAACTCATCACCGGATACCACACCGAGTACTCGGCGATGAAGTTCTCGATGTTCATGATCGGCGAATTCGCGCACGTGATCACCGTCGCCGCGCTCGTCACCGTCTTCTTCCTCGGCGGGTGGGATATCCCGTTTTGGCAGGGGGACAACATCCGGGTGCTCTCCGACGGGACGGTGATCGGCACGCCCACATGGTGGAAGACGCTCCTCACGCTCGGCGCCTTCGCGACGAAGACGGCGCTCGTCGTCCTCGTCTTCGTCTGGATCCGCTGGACGCTGCCGCGCTTCCGCTACGACCAGCTCATGGACCTGGGCTGGAAGTTCATGCTCGAGGCGGTGACGGTGTACATCCTCGTCATCGCGCTCGTCATCCTCGGGATCGAAGCCGTGGGGATCCCGGCCGGCGGCTGGTACGCGTTCGTCCTCTTCGTCGTGAACCTGGTCCTCGCGGGCGTGATCTTCTTCGCCATGGACCGGGGGACGCTGATTCGCGGCGCTGCCAAGGGAACGAAAGGCCAGGGAGGGTAGTATGCCCGGAGAGGTCAGGATTCTGGAACGCCCCCGCGCGGAAGGCTCGTACGTGAGGGCCGCGGCGAAGGGGATGTCGATCACGCTCCGTCACCTCCTCAAGCCCCGTACTAAGACGCAGCAGTATCCCGACGAGAAGTGGGAACTCGCGCCGCGCACGCGGGGCACGCACCGCATGGCGGTGCACGAGGACGGGCGGGCGAAGTGCGTCGCCTGCGGGCTGTGTCCGACCGTGTGCCCGGTGAACTGCATCAAGCTCGTGCCGGCCGAGGACGAGAACGGGGAACGCTACGCGGCGATCTACGAGATCGACGAGTTCCGCTGCATCTTCTGCGGCTACTGCCAGGAGGTGTGCCCGGTGGAGGCGATCCACCTCGGGGTGCACTACGAGAACGCGGAGTACTCCCGCGAGCGCTGGGTCTACGACCTCGAGCGGCTCGTCGAACAGGAGCACCCCATGACGGCGCTGTGGGATCCCTCCGACCCGGCGTCGCAGTGATGCCGCGGTTGAGGTCACGATGATCCAGGACTTCCTCTTCCAGGCCTTCGCGGCGAGCGCGATTCTGGGCGCCATCCTCATGGTCACGCGCCGGAATCCCGTCACCGCCGTGGTCTTCCTGGTCGCCGTGTTCTTCGCCACCTCCGGCATGTTCCTCATGCTGGACGCGCACTACATCGCGGCGATCAACGTGATCCTGTACGGCGGGGCCATCATGGTCCTGTTCCTGTTCGTGATCATGCTGCTGAACCTCGGGCACGCGGAGTGGCGCGATCTGCGCGGGCCGATCGGCGGCCTCGTGGGCGGCTCCATCGCCATTGCCTTCCTGGGGATCCTGACGCGGCTCTTCGTCGGGGGGGCGGAGGCCCGGCCGGCCGTGGAAGTCGCGGGGAATGCGCTGCGGGCGGCCGCCGCCGAACAGGGCGTGATCGGCATCGTGGCCCGGCCGCTCTTCCAGGAGTACGTCATCGTGCTCGAGGTGACCGGCGTGCTCCTCCTCGCCTCGATCGTGGGCACGATCCTCCTCGCGCGCAGGGAACGGACGTGAACGAGGCCGGGCTGGCGGGCGCCCTCGGGCTGCACGGGCTCATCGCCCTCTTCGTGAGCGCGATCCTGTTCTCCATCGGCGTGATCGGCGTGCTGCTCCGCCGGAACGCGATCATCGTCTTCATGTGCGTCGAACTGATGCTCAACGCGGCGAACCTGTCCCTCGTCGCGTTCTCGCGCATGCACGGGATCGAGGGCCAGATCTTCGTCTTCTTCGTGATGGCCGTCGCCGCGGCCGAGGCCGCCGTCGGACTCGCGATCATCATCGCCATCTTCCGCCATTACGAGGTCGTGGACCTCGATCGCTTCCGGCTGCTGAGATGGTGAGCATCGTGAGCATCGCGAGCGGGGTCCTGAGCGGGGCGGGGGCGCTTCCGGCCGGAGCCGCCGCGCTCGCGGCACAGGAGGGCGCGGGAACGGCGTTCCATCCGGTATTGCCGTGGCTCATCCTCGCTTTTCCGCTTCTTGGAGCCGTCGTCAACGGTCTCGGGGCCTTCCTGTGGCGGGACGACAAGCGGATCCCGTCCATCGTCGGACCCGCGGCGCTGCTCCTGAGCTTCAACGTCGTCCTCATCAACTTCATCGGGATGAACGGCGCCGAACTGCACGGGGCGGAGGTCGTGCGCCTCTGGAGCTGGATCGTATCCGGCGACCTCCACATCGGCGTCGATCTGCAGTTCGACCAGCTCTCGATGCTGATGTGCATGGTCGTGACCGGGGTGGGAAGCCTGATCCACATCTACTCGGTCGGCTACATGCGTGAGGACCCCGGTTACTCGCGCTACTTCTCGTACCTGAACCTGTTCGTCTTCTTCATGCTGGTTCTCGTCCTCGGGGCCAGCCTGCCGCTGATGTTCGTGGGCTGGGAGGGCGTGGGGCTGTGCTCGTACCTCCTCATCGGCTTCTGGTACGAGAACCGGGAGTACGCGAACGCGGGCAAGAAGGCGTTCATCATGAACCGGATCGGCGACGCGGGCTTCCTCGTCGCCATGTTCCTCCTCTTCGTGACCTTCGGGACGCTGGACTTCGTCCCCCTCCTCGAGGCGGCGGAAGGGACGCTGGCCTACGGCGGTCTCCTCGTGACCGGGATCACGCTCCTCCTCTTCCTGGGCTGCACCGGGAAGTCGGCGCAGATCCCGCTCCACACGTGGCTGCCCGACGCCATGGCGGGGCCGACGCCCGTCTCGGCGCTCATCCATGCGGCGACCATGGTCACGGCGGGCGTCTACCTCATCGCGCGCACCAGCGTGCTGTTCGCGCTCGCGCCCGTCTCCCAGGGTGTCGTGGCGGCGCTGGGGGCGGGGACGGCGCTGTTCGCGGCTTCGATCGCGATCCGGCAGTACGACATCAAGAAGGTCCTCGCCTACTCCACGATCTCGCAGCTCGGCTACATGTTCCTCGCCGTCGGGGTGGGGGCGTTCACGGCCGGCGTCTTCCATCTCATGACGCACGCCTTCTTCAAGGCGCTGCTCTTCCTCGGCGCCGGCGCCGTGATCCACGCGGTCCACCACGCGTGGGCACACGGGGACGGCGACGACGCGCACGGCGACGGCCATCACGGGGATCCCAACGACATGCGGAACCACGGGGGGCTGAGGGCGTTCATGCCCCGCACGTGGGCCTTCATGTGGATCGCGACGCTCGCGATCGCGGGGGTGCCGCCGCTGGCCGGGTTCTTCTCGAAGGACGAGATCATCTGGTACGCGGGCGCCTACGGGTATCCCGTCCTGTGGGGGGTCGCGCTGGCCACGGCGTTCCTCACGGCGGTGTACATGACCCGCCTCATGGTCATGACCTTCCACGGCAAGAACCGCACCTTCGGCCACGGAGGGACGGCCGAAGCGGGCCGGCGGCTGCACGAGGTGCCGCTCGTCATGTGGGGGCCGCTGGCCCTGCTCGCCGTGCTCTCGGCCGTCGGCGGCTGGGTGAATATCCCGGAGGCGCTCCCCGTGCTCCCGGCCGTCGAGTGGTTCCACCACTGGCTCGAGCCCGTGTTCGAGCCCGCGATCGCGATCGCCGAGGCGAGAAACCTCGTGGCCGAGCACCACGCGCCCGTGGGAGGCGGCGAGGCGCTGTGGGCCGGGATCTCCGCGGTCATCGCGATCGTGGCCGTGACCGCGACGGTCAGGGTCCTCTCACCGAAGCCCGTGCCCACGGAGGCCGAGGCCGTGGCGCCGACCGGGTTCGCGCGCGTGCTGCACGACAAGTGGTACGTCGATGAACTCTACGACCGCATGATCGTGCGGCCCTCGCTCGCCCTGTGGCGCGCCTGCTGGCGGATCGTGGACGCGGGGCTCATCGACGGCGCCGTGAACGGGGTGGGGCGCGGCGCCCGCCTCCTCGGCTGGGCCGGCGGACAGCTGCAGAGCGGCCGCGTGACGACCTACCTCGTCGTGTTCATGCTCGGCGCCCTGCTCGTCCTGAGCGTGCTCGCATGACGGCCCTGTACGACGGGCACTGGATCCTGACCGCGCTCGTGGTCCTCCCGCTCCTCGGCGGGGTGGCCTGCCTCCTGGCGCCGGAAGCGCGGGCGAAGACGATCGCGCTCGGCACGACGCTCTTCCTGTTCGCGCTCTCGCTGCCGCTGTTCTGGACCTTCGACACGGCGGAGCCGGGCTTCCAGAACCAGGTCTCGATCCCCTGGGTCGAGGCGTGGGGGATCTCGTACTCCGTGGGAGTGGACGGGATCTCGATCCTCATGATCCTGCTCACGACCTTCATCATGCCGCTCTCGGTGGCGGGGTCGTTCTCCCACATCACGCGGAGGGAGCGGGCCTTCTACGCGATGCTGCTCTTCCTCATGACGGGGATGATCGGGGTCTTCGTGGCCCTCGATCTCTTCCTCTTCTACGTGTTCTGGGAGATCATGCTGATCCCGATGTACTTCCTGATCGGGATCTGGGGCGGGGAGCGGCGGATCTACTCGGCGGTGAAGTTCTTCCTCTACACGGCCGCGGGGTCGCTCCTCATGCTGGTCGCGATCGTGACCCTCGCGTGGCTGTTCCGGAGCGGCGGGGGGGGCTGGAGCTTCGCCTACGAGGACCTGCTCTCGGTCGACCTCGCGCGCCGGGCGCAGCTGTGGCTCTTCGCCGGCTTCGCGCTCGCGTTCGCCATCAAAGTGCCGCTCTTCCCGTTCCACACCTGGCTTCCGGACGCGCACGTGGAGGCGCCCACGGCGGGTTCGGTGATCCTGGCCGGGGTACTGCTCAAGATGGGCGTGTACGGGTTCCTGCGGTTCGGGCTCCCCTTCTTCCCGGCCGCGGCGACAGACCCGGCGGTCGTGAACACGATGATGGCGCTCGGCGTGATCGGAATCCTCTACGCGGCCTGGGTGGCGGCGGTCCAGCCCGACGCGAAGAAGCTCATCGCCTACACATCGGTGGCTCACCTCGGCTTCGTCGTGATCGGCGTGTTCGGGCTCACGACGCAGGGGATCGAGGGCGGGATCCTGCAGATGGTGAACCACGGCATCTCGACGGGGGCCCTCTTCCTCCTCATCGGGATGCTGTACGAGCGGCGTCACACCCGCCTGATCGCGGACTTCGGCGGCATCGCGAAGGTGATGCCGATCTTCGCCTTCGCGCTCGTCGTCGTCGCGCTGTCGTCCGTGGGCCTTCCGGGCACGAACGGCTTCGTGGGCGAGTTCCTGATCCTGCTGGGGACGTTCCGCACCCACCCCTGGATCGCCGCGGTCGCCACGACCGGCGTCATCTTCGCCGCCTGCTACATGCTGCCCATGGTGCAGCGCGTGCTGTTCAACCGGCTGGAGCGCGACGAAAACCGGTCGCTGCGCGACGTGAACGGCCGTGAGCGGCTGATCCTCGCGCCGCTCCTGGTGCTGATCCTCCTCATGGGGGTGTGGCCGGGGCCGTTCCTGAACCGGACGCGGGCCTCCGTAGAGGCCCTCATCGAGCACGTGGAGGGGCGAACGGCCGTCGTCCAGGTGGATGCCGCCGGGGCCGGGGGAGGGGAGTGACGTGAGGGTCTTCGACTTCGCCTCGCATGGCAGCTACTGGTTGGCCCTCCTGCCGGAAGTCATCCTCTCGATCGCCGCCATGGTGATCCTGATGCGAGACGCCTTCGTGCCCGCGGGCGAGGCCTCGGGCGGCTCCGGCGGTGACGGGCGCATGTCGGTCGACTGCCTCGTGACGCTGTACTCGATCGCGGGCGCACTCCTCGCGAGCCTGTGGCTCATGGATGCCTCCGGCCCCCCCGACGCCATGATCGCGCTCGACGGGTTCCGGGTCGCGGCCGACGTGATCCTCCTCGGCGGGGGACTCCTCGTCGTGTCGCTGTCGCGCGACTACCTGAGTCGCGAGGGGCTGCGTTCGCCGGAGTTCCACGCGCTCGTGCTCATGGCGCTGGTCGGGATGTTGGTGCTCGTGGCGGCGCGCGACCTCATCCTGCTCTTCGTCGGTCTCGAGCTGATGTCGATTTCCGTGTACGTGCTCACGGGGTTCGCGCGGAAGAACCCGCGCTCTTCGGAGGCGAGCCTCAAGTACTTCATCGTCGGCGCCTTCGCGAGCGCCTTCGTCGTGTACGGGATCGCGCTCCTGTACGGGGCCACCGGGACGACGCGCCTCGCCACCGCCGCCGACCGGATCGCGGCCGGGGCGGGCGCCGGGGGCGACCTCCTCCTCGTGGCCGGCATCGGCCTCCTGCTCATCGGCTTCGCGTTCAAGATCGCGGCGGTGCCGTTCCACATGTGGGCCCCCGACGCGTACGATGGAGCGCCGACGCCGGTCACCTCGCTCATGGCGACCGGCGTGAAGGCCGCCGCCTTCATCGCGCTGCTCCGCGTGCTGACGGTGGATCTGGGGGGCGCCGCGGAGACGTGGCGGGGCGCCGTGTGGTGGCTCGCGATGCTGACCATGATCGTGCCCAACCTGATCGCGCTCGCGCAGGACGACGTGAAGCGGATGCTCGCCTACTCTTCCGTGGCGCACGCCGGGTATCTGCTCGTGGGCGTGGCGGCGGCCTCCGAACTCGGGCGCTCCGCGTCCCTCTTCTATCTGGCGGCCTACACCGTGGTCACGGCGGCGAGCTTCGCGATCGTCTTCCACGTGGCGGGGAAGGGGGACCGCTACCAGCGGGTTCGCGACTACCGCGGGCTGGGCTGGCGACGTCCGGTGCTGGGGGGGGCGCTCCTCGTCTTCCTGCTCTCTCTGGCGGGTTTCCCGCCCACGGCCGGCTTCGTCGGCAAGCTGTACCTCCTCAGGGCGGCCGTTGACGCGGGAGAGACGGCGCTGGCGGTGACGCTCGTCCTCACGAGTCTCGTCGCCTACTACTACTATCTGCGCGTGGTGTGGAAGATGTATTTCGAGACGGCGCCCGAGGACGCCCACATGCCACCGTCCCCGAAGCCGGGGTTCAATCTCGTGATCGGGACCTGCGTGGCGCTCATCCTCCTGGCCGGGCTCTTCCCGGGCCGGATCATCGAGCGGGCGCGCGAGGCTCTCCCCGACGGGCCCGGGGCCGGCGTAACCATCGCCGGCCCCGAGTCCGACGCCCCGTGACCCGTTAGCCCTCCGGGGCGACCAAAAAGACGCCGTTTTTCGGGCCCGCGAGCGCGCTCCGCGCCCCGGCGGCCCCGGACCCGCGACCCGAGGCTCCATGCGCATAGATCCCCGAATCTTCCGCGAGTACGACATCCGCGGCATCGTCGGCGACGACCTGACGGAGGAGACGGCCGAACTCGTCGGCCGCGCCTTCGGAACCGAACTCGCGGACCGCGACGCGCCGCGCGTCGTCGTCGGCCACGACAATCGGCCCTCCTCTCCGGGGCTCGCGGCCGCCCTCTGCCGGGGCCTGTGCGCGGCCGGCGTCGACGTGACGACGGTGGGGACCGTGCCGACGCCCGTGCTCTATTTCGCGGCCATCGAGTTCGATACGGACGCGGGTGTCCAGATCACCGGATCCCATAATCCTCCCGAATACAACGGGATCAAAATGGTGCGGGACGGAGGGGCTCTGTACGGGGATGCGATCCGTTCGCTGCGGACCCGGATCGAGGCGGGGGATTTCGCCACCGGTGCCGGAGAGGTGTGGGAAGCGGAGATCCTCGATCGGTATGTGGAGGAGATCGCGGCCCGCGGTCGGGTGGACGGGAACGTGCGCATGGTGCTCGACTGCGGGAACGGCGCGGGGAGCGTCGTCGCGGTGCGGGCGCTCACCGCCGCCGGGATCGAGGTGGACGGCCTCTACTGCGAGTCGGACGGCACCTTCCCCAACCACCACCCGGACCCGACGGTGGATGAGTACATCCAGGACCTCATCGCGCGAGTGCGTGAGACGGGGGCGGACCTCGGCGTGGGGCTCGACGGCGACGGCGATCGCATCGGTGCGGTGACCGAAGAGGGGAAGATCGTGCGCGGCGACCACCTGCTCCTGCTCTTCGCGCGGGAGGTGCTGGCGGAGCGCCCGGGGGCGGAAGTCGTGTTCGACGTGAAGTGCTCGCAGGCGCTGCCGCGGGTGATCCGCGCCGATGGCGGCGTTCCGGTGATGTGGAAGACGGGGCACTCGCTCATCAAGGAGCGGATGCGGGCCGGAGGATCTCCCATAGCAGGTGAGATGAGTGGGCATATCTGCTTTGCCGACCGGTTTTACGGAACGGATGATGCGATCTATGCGGCGGCGCGTCTGGCGGGGCTTGTGGCCCGCGCCGGGCGGCCGCTGTCCGAGCTGGCGGCCGGGATTCCGAGCTATCCGTCCACCCCAGAATTACGCCTGGACTGTCCGGAAGACCGGAAGTTCGCGGTCGTGGCGGAGGCGACGCGCCACTACCGGGAGCGCCACGAGGTCGTCGACATCGACGGCGCTCGGGTGCTGTTCGACGGCGGCTGGCTCCTGATCCGGGCGAGCAATACGCAGCCGGTGATCGTGGCGCGGATCGAGGCGGACACGCCCGAGCGCCTGCGGGAGATCGCGGATGACGCGCGCGGGTTCCTCGCCGGCCACGGGGTCGAACTGCCACCGGTGTGAGGTCGCCGGCGGGCCGGCGGTGGCCCCTGCGGCAGGTGAACGCGACATTGAGGGTCCCCGGATTCGGGCCCTTCCAGCGGAGAGTCGAACGACGATCAGATGAACATTCACGAATTCCAGGCCAGGCGGATTTTCGCGAGCCATGGCATCCCCGTGCCGGACGCGGAGGTCGCGACGACCCCCGATGAAGCGGCCGCGGCGGCGGAGCGATTCGGCGGAAGGGTCGTGGTCAAGGCTCAGATCCATGCGGGGGGACGTGGAAAGGCGGGGGGCGTGAAGCTGGCGGCTTCACCGGCGGAGGCCCGAATAAATGCCGAACATATCCTGGGCATGAAAATCAAGGGCATCGAGGTGCGGAGGGTCCTCGTCGCGCCGGCCGAGGAGATCGCCTCCGAGGCCTACGTGGGGATCGTCCTCGACCGGGCGCGGCAGGCGGACACGATCATGGTCTCTTCGGAGGGTGGCGTGGACATCGAGGAAGTCGCCGCCACGATGCCGGAGGCGATCCGCAAGCTGGCCGTCGACCCGCGTTACGGTCTCCTGAACCATCAGGCGACGCTCCTCGGCCACCATCTCTACGACGACCCGCGCGCGGCCCGGCAGGCGGCCTCGATCCTCGGCAAGCTCTACGAGGCCTATCGGGCGAGCGGCGCCACCCTGGCGGAGATCAACCCGCTGATCGTGAACCCGGCCGGGGAAGTGAAGGCGATCGACGCCAAGATGAACATCGACGACAACGCCCTCTTCCGACTGCCCGACATCGCGGCGTTGCGCGACCTCGAGGCGGAGAACCCTGCGGAGGTGCGGGCGCGCGAAGCCGAACTCTCCTACATCCAGCTGGATGGCAACGTCGGGTGCTGCGTGAACGGGGCCGGACTCGCCATGGCCACGATGGACCTGGTCAAGTACTACGGCGGGGAGCCCGCGAACTTCCTCGACATCGGCGGTTCCTCCAATCCCGAAAAGGTGGTGACGGCGCTCGAACTCATGACCGAGGATCCGGGCGTGACGTCGATCCTGTTCAACATCTTCGGCGGGATCACGCGCTGCGACGACGTGGCGAACGGGATCGTGGAGGCGACGAGCCGCATGGAGTTGCGGGTCCCGATCACCATCCGCCTCACGGGGACGAACGAGGAAGAAGGGGTCGCGATCCTCGCGGAGCACGGCTTCGAGGCCATGATCGACATGGACCGGGCGGTGGAGACCGCCGTCCGAAGGGGGAATTAGGTGGCGATCTTCATCGGAGAGGACACGAGGCTCGTCGTCCAGGGGATCACCGGACGCGATGGTTCGTTCCACGCGCGGCAGATGATGGAGTACGGCACGCGAGTCGTGGCCGGCGTGACGCCGGGCAAGGGCGGACAGCGGTTCGACGGCGCCGTACCCGTCTTCGACACGGTGGAGGAGGCGGTGGCCCGGGCCGGCGCGAACACGAGCGTGATCTACGTGCCCGCCCGCTTCGCCGCGGACGCGATATTCGAGTCGGCCGACGCGGGGATCTCGCTCATCGTGTGCATCACGGAGGGCGTTCCGGTCGGGGACATGCTCCGGGTGCTGCCGTACGTGAGGGAGAAGGGGGCGCGGCTCATCGGGCCCAACTGCCCGGGCGCCATCGTGCCCGGCCGCTGCAAGGTCGGCATCCTCCCGGGCCAGATCGTGCGTGAGGGCCCCGTGGGCATCGTGAGTCGCTCCGGAACGCTGACCTACGAGGTCATATTCCAGCTCACGCGGGCGGGGATCGGGCAGTCGGCCTGCGTCGGCATCGGGGGCGACCCGCTCATCGGCACGGATTTCGTCGATTGTCTGGCCGCGTTCGAGGACGATCGGGAGACGGAGGCCGTCGCCGTGATCGGCGAGATCGGGGGGACCGACGAGCAGGTGGCCGCGGAGTTCGTGGCGCGCGAGATGAGCAAGCCGGTCGTCGGCTTCATCGCGGGCCAGACGGCCCCGCCGGGCCGGCGCATGGGGCACGCAGGGGCGATCATCTCGGGCTCCGAGGGGACGGCGGAGGAGAAGATTCGCACCTTCGAGCGGAACGGAATCGGCGTGGCGCGCAGACCGGCCGACCTGGTCGGACTCATGCGCGACCGCCTGTAGGCGTTACCCGGCCCCGCCGGGTACACGAGGCCGGGCGGCGGATGGACGCGCAACACCAGGAGGCGGGCGATGGAAGTACGCGAGATCATGACCCGCGAGGTGATTACGGCCGAGCCCGGCATGGCGCTCAAGGAGGCGGCGGCCGTGATCGTTCGCCGCAGGTTACGCGCGGTGCCGGTGATCGATGATGAGGGGCACGTGCTCGGCATGCTCACGGACCGCCAACTCATGACGCACTTCCTTCCCCAGCTCGAGCGGGCCCGGGCCGGGCGCCCGGACGTCGGCTTCGTCACGGGCAGCGTGCGGGACATCATGGAACGGACCGTGATGTGCGTGAACGAGAGCGAACCGCTGGCCGACGTCGTCCGGCTCATGCTCGACAAGGAGATCGAGCGTCTGCCGGTCGTCCGCGAGGGTCAACTGGTCGGCTTCCTCACGCGCGGCGACATCATCCGGCGACTCCTGCGCCGCGACGTGGCCGAGATGGACTCGGACATCGACACAGGCATCGACACGGACGAGGAAACGAAGGGGGGGTGAGGCCGTGCAGAGGATGACGCTGGCGATCATCAAGCCCGATGCGTTCGGCTCGGGGAAGGCGGGCAGGGTACTCGCCGTGCTGGACGAGGCCGGGTTCGCCATTCGGGGGGCGAGGGTCCTGCGGCTCGGGCGCGCCGCCGCGGAGGCGTTCTATGTCGTGCACCGGGAGCGCCCCTTCTTCGGGTCGCTGGTCGAGTTCATGACGTCGGGGCCGTGCATGGCGCTCGCCCTCGACCATGAGCGCGCGGTGCCGTACCTCCGCGAGGTCATCGGGGCGACGGATCCCGCGGAGGCGGCGCCGGGAACGGTGCGCGCCCTCTACGCGGAGAGCAAGGAACGGAACGCGGTCCACGGATCCGACTCCGAGGAGAACGCGAGGCGGGAACTCGGCTTCTTCTTCGGGGAGGTCGACCTCATCTCGACGGGGTGAAGCAGCGGCGCGACCGGAAGGTCGTGACGGAGCCGACCAGGATCGGACTCGCCGGGCTCGACCAGGGCCCGATCGAACGGACGCTCCGGCTGGAGGCGCCGGGGGAACTGCTCGGCGAGTTGCCGCTCGCCTTCGAGCGCGTGGATCTCGAAGTGGAGATTCGTCGCGCGGGCCGCGACGGAGTGCGGGCGCGAGGAAGGCTCGCCGCGCGTACCACGGTCGCGTGCCGGCGCTGTCTGGCCCCGACCCGGGCGGAGGTCGTTACGGAGTGGGATGTGATGTTTCGCCCGTCCGCCCGGATCACGCCCGGTGAAGAAGGCGTCTGGGCCCTGGAGGTCGAAGCCGGCGAGCTGGATCTGGCGGGGCCGGTCCGGGAGGAGTTGTGGGTGCACGCGCCGGCCTGGGTCGAGTGTTCGGCCGAGTGTCCCGGCCTGTGCCCGAGGTGCGGCGTGCGGCTCGCCGACGAGAGCTGCGATTGCCCGCCTCCGGGGCCGGATCCGCGCTGGACGGCGCTCGAGAACCTGGGTTGACATTCGAAGGGAGAGACCGCCAGTTACCCTGTTCAGCCCGAACCGCACAGGAGTGAGTTGACGATATGGCCGTTCCCAAGCGACGCACGTCGAAGCAGCGCAAGCGAAAGCGGCGTACGCACCACAAGGCGCAGGACACCGCGCACCAGGCGTGCCCGAATTGCGGAGACCCCAAGCGACCGCACCGGGTCTGTGTGACCTGCGGCCACTACGCGGCCCGCGAGGTCGTCCGGATCGAAGACTTTTGACGCGCGCGCGCGGCCGCCCTCGCAAGGCGACCGGGCCCCGTCGACCGACCCTCAAATGATTCGTGTAGCCCTCGACCTTCTGGGGGGCGACGCCGCGCCCGACGCCGCCCTGGCCGGCGCGCGGAGAGCGCTCGCCGCGTGGCCCGGCGACATCTTCCTCGTGCTCGTGGGGCCCGAGGACACGGCGGTCGGTGCGTTGGAGGGGTTCCCGGGCGATCGCGTCGCCTGGCTCGCGGCCGAAGAGCGGATCGATCCCGCCGAAGCGCCGGCCCTGGCGGTGCGCCGGAAGCCGGATAGCACCGTGGTCCGCGGGCTCGAGGCGGTCCGCGATGGCGAGGCGGACGCCTTCGTGTCCGCGGGCTCCACGGGGGCGACCGTGGTGGCCTCCGTGCTCACGCTCGGCCTGCTCCCGGGCGTCGACCGGCCGCCCGTCGGCGCCCTCTTCCCGACCGCGACGGGCCGCGTGCTCGTCCTCGACGTGGGGGCGAACGTCGACGCGCAACCGCACCAGTTGCACCAGTTCGCCCACCTCGGGTCGATCTACCTCCGGCATGTGCTCTCGCTGAAGCGCCCGCGGGTCGGGCTCCTGAACATGGGCGAGGAGGAGGAGCGGGGAGGGGGGGTGGTCACCACGGCCCACGGACGCCTCGCCGCCGACCCCGACCTCGAGTTCGTCGGCAACGTGGAGGGGCACGACATCGTGACCGGAGCGTGCGATGTGCTCGTATGCGGCGGCTTCGTCGGGAACGTCCTCCTCAAGTTCTACGAGTCGATCGCGGAGTTCGTCCTGCAGGTGTTCCGGAAGGCGGGCGTCGGGGCGGGAGGAGAACTCGGCGAGGCACTGCGCTTTCTCGACTACACGGAGTATGGCGGCGCCCCCCTGCTCGGCGTGGACGGCGTGTCCGTGATCTGTCACGGCGCCTCGCCGGCACGGGCGATCATGAACGGGATCCGGACGGCGGCCGATGGCGCCGCGTCGGGATTCACCGCGGGGATCGGGGCGGCCCTCACGCGGGAGGGTGGGGCGTGAGCGGTGCCGCTCTCCTCTTCCCGGGCCAGGGGTCTCAGTACGTGGGTATGGGCCGGGATCTGGCGGAGGACGATTCGTCGATCCGGGAGCTGTACGAGCGGGCCGACGATGCGCTCGAGATGCGGTTGAGCCGGCTCTGCTGGAAGGGCCCCGAGGAGGAACTGCGGGCCACCGCGAATGCACAGCCCGCGATCATGCTCCATTCGTGGGCCGTGTGGCGGTTGATCGCCGGGCGCACCGGCCCCGTCGCGGCCGGGGCGGGGCACTCGCTCGGCGAGCTGTCCGCCTATCTCGTCTCGGGCGCGTTCGGATTCGAGGACGGTCTTCGGATCGTAAGGGAACGCGGCCGGCTGATGGGGGCGTCCGGGGCCGCCCGGCCGGGGACGATGGCCGCCGTCCTCGGACTCGACGCCGATGCCGTGGCCGCGGTCTGCGCGCGGGCGGGTAGCCGCGCGGGCGTGGTCGTGCCCGCCAACCTGAACGCGGCCGGCCAGGTCGTGATCAGCGGCGAGGTGGAGGCGGTCGCCACGGCGGGCACGCTCGCCCGGGAGGCCGGCGCCCGGCGCGTGGTCCCCCTGAACGTGAGCGGCGCCTTCCACTCGCCCCTCATGGGGGCGGCCGCGGAGGGGCTGGCTACCGCCCTCGAAGCGGCGGCCTGGGCCGACCCATCGTTCCCGGTGGTCTCGAACGCGACCGCGGCCTGCGTGACGGACTCGGCGACGGCGCGCAGCACGCTGATCATGCAGCTGACGTCCCCGGTTCGCTGGATGGAGGGGGTTGCCCGCATCCGCGGCATCGGGCCATCGCGCTGGCTCGAGGTGGGACCCGGCAACGTCCTCTCCGGCCTGGCCCGCCGCATCGATCGCGGCCTCCGGGTCACCCCGGTGGGTGACTCGCCCTCGGTGGATGCCTACCTCAAGGGGGTGGAATGAGCGAACTCACGGGTGAGGTCGCGATCGTCACGGGTGCGACGCGAGGCATCGGCCGCGGGATCGCTGCGGAACTGGCCGAGGCGGGGGCCCGGGTGGCGGTCGTCGGCACCGCCGCGGACCGGGCGCAGGTCGTGGCCGAAGGGCTCCCCGGTTCCGGGCACGCGGGTTTCGGTTGCGACGTGTCGGATTCGACCGCCTGCCGGGGTCTCGTCGAGGCAGTCTCGGAGCGGCTCGGAGCCGCGACGATCCTCGTGAACAACGCGGGGATCGCGCGGGACAACATCGTGCTGCGCCTCAAGGATGAGGACTGGCAGGCCGTCCTCGATACGAACCTCTCGGGCGCCTTCTATCTCGTGCGGGCCGTCGCCCGCCCGATGATGAAACGGCGAGCGGGAAACATCGTGAACATCTCGAGCGTCGTGGCCTTGACGGGCAACCGGGGCCAGTCCAACTATGCGGCGGCCAAGGCGGCCCTGATCTCGTTCACGCAGAGCATCGCCCAGGAACTGGCGAGTCGGGGCGTCCGGGCCAACGCCGTCGCACCGGGGTTCATCGAAACCGACATGACCTCCGGGCTGCCCGAAAGCGTGCGCGAGGCGATGTCGGCGAAGATTCCCCTCGGTCGGCCGGGGTCCCCGTCGGATGTCGCCACGGTCGTCCGCTTTCTGGTCGGTCCCGGGGCTTCGTACGTCACGGGACAGGTCATCGTCGTGGACGGCGGCATGGTGATGCATCCGTAGGACTTCCGCGGGACGTTTGGCAGAGCGGCCCGAGAGCGCATATTACGCGCTCGCGAGCGACACCGGTGGGGCCGCGGCAGGCCCCCTTCTTACAAGGAGAGTACGCAAATGTCGGACACCGCTGCACGAGTGCGGGAAATCATCGCGCAGGAACTCGGCGTGGAGCAGGAGAAAGTGGTCGACGAGGCCAACTTCGTCGATGATCTCGGCGCCGACTCTCTCGACACCGTAGAACTCGTGATGGCCTTCGAAGAGGAGTTCGGGATCGAGATTCCGGACGAGGATGCGGAAACGATGCAGACCGTCGGGGAGGCGATCGAATACCTGGACTCGAAGGCATAGACGCCCCCACTGCTTCGCATCGAATGAAAAGACGTGTTGCGATCACCGGGGTCGGGATGGTCACCGCGGTCGGCCTCGACGCAGACGCGACCTGGGATGCCCTGCTCGGAGGGGTCAGCGGGGCAGGTCCCATCACGCTCTTCAACGCTTCCGATCAGTCCGTCCGCTTCGCCTGCGAAGTAGATGACTTCGACCCGTCGCAGTACATGGGCCGGAAGGACGCCCGCCGGGCGGGCCGCTTCCTCCAGTTCGCGATCGCGACCGCCGAACAGGCCATGGCGCAGGCGGGGTTCGCGGACGGGTTCGCCGACCTGCCTCCAGACCGGGCCGGCGTGATCATCGGCGTCGGAATCGGCGGGCTCCCGCTCCTCGAGGCCCAGCACAAGAAGCTGCTCGAGGGCGGCCCCAAGCGCGTCTCACCCTTCTTCATCCCCATGTTCATCCCGGACATGGCCGCGGGGATGGTGTCGATGCGGTACGGGGCGCAGGGCCCGAACTACGCGACCGTCTCGGCGTGCGCCTCCAGCGGACACTCGGTCGGACTGGCCTTCCGCTCGATCCGGAACGGCGAGGCCGACGTCATGATCACCGGGGGGAGCGAGTCCACGATTACGCCGCTCACGGTGGCCGGGTTCGCGTCGATGAAGGCGATGTCGACGCGCAACGACGACCCGGAGCGGGCCTCCCGCCCTTTCGACGCCAAGCGGGACGGCTTTGTCCTCGGGGAGGGGGCGGGGATGTTCATCCTCGAGGAGTTGGAGCATGCGAGGGCCCGCGGGGCAGAGATCCTGGGGGAGATCGTGGGGTTCGGGCAGAGCGCGGACGCGTACCACATGACCGCGCCGGCACCGGGTGGCTCCGGCGCCCGCCTGGCGATGCAGCACGCGCTCGATGATGCGGGGCTCGCACCGTCGGATATCGGATACATCAACGCGCACGGGACTTCGACGCCCGCCAACGACGCGACGGAGACGAAAGCGATCAAGGACGTACTGGGAGATCATGCCCGGTCGATCGTGGTCGGCTCCACGAAATCGATGACGGGGCACACGCTGGGGGCGGCGGGCGCGATCGAGGGGGCGATTTCCGCCCTCGTGTGCCGGACCGGCGTCATCCCTCCCACGATCAACTTCGAGGAAGCCGACCCCCAGTGCGACCTCGAGTACGCGCACGGAGGGGTCATCGAACGGCCGGTCACCGCCGCCCTGTCGAACTCCTTCGGCTTCGGCGGCCACAACGCGTGTCTGGCCATACGCCGCTGGGACGGAGAGTAGACGCCCCGCGCGCGGGTGTCGCGCGCTACGGGCGGTCAGCCGGGAGAACGCGCCGGGGAGAATGCAATGAGTTCAGTGCTGGTGATGATGGGGTCCGAATCGGACATGCCCACGATGGAGAAAGGCGTGTCGATCCTGCGTGAAGCAGGGGTCGATGTGCAGGTCGAGGTGAGTTCGGCGCACCGGCAGCCCGAGCGGACGGCGGCCCTCGCCACGGGCGCGCAGGCGGCGGGCCACGCCGTCGTCATCTGCGGAGCGGGATTGTCGGCGGCGCTGCCCGGCGTGGTCGCGGCGCACACCTCTCTCCCGGTCATCGGCGTCCCGGTCTCCGCGGGAACCCTCGGGGGCCTCGACGCGCTGCTCTCGTGCGCGCAGATGCCCCCCGGCGTCCCGGTTGCCGCCGTCGGCATCGATAACGCGAAGAACGCGGCCCACCTCGCCCTCCGTATCCTGGCCGTGGCGGGGGGCTGAGCGACGCCCGCGGGGATCGGTCCTCCCGTGCGGGTCGGCGTCGGCTTCGACTCTCATCGCTTCGATGAGACGCGGCCGCTCGTGCTGGGCGGTGTGGTCATCCCGGATGTCCCCGGTTTGAAGGGCCACTCCGACGGCGATGCGGTCGCGCACGCGATCACGGACGCCGTCCTCGGGGCCGCGGGCCTCGGCGACATCGGCGCCATGTTCCCCGATACGGATCCCGCCCATGAGGGGGCGGACTCGGTCGCCCTGCTGGCCGCCGCGGTGCGGCGGTTGCGGGGGCGCGGGTTCCGCGTGGGCAACGTCGACGTGACCGTGGTCACCGAGCGGCCCCGCATCGCGCCGCACGCGAGGGCCATGCGTGAGCGGCTGGCGGAGGCCCTCGACGTGCCCCCGGCCGCCGTATCGATCAAGGGGAAATCGAACGAGGGGCTGGGCTGGATCGGGCGGGGAGAAGGCCTGGCCGCGATCGCCGTCGCGACGGTGGGCTGCGGCCCCCCCGGATCCGGAGGGGCGGCGGGCGGTGCCTGAGGTCCCCGGCGTTCAGGCTCTCCTCGATTTCCTGCTCGGGATCCCCGAGGTCGTCGCCTACGCGATCATCGCCCTCGGCTCCGCCCTCGAGAACCTCTTCCCGCCGGTCCCGTCCGACACGTTCGTGGTTCTGGGCGCGGTCCTCGCCGATCGGGGCTCGCTGGAGCCGGCCGGCGTGCTCCTCGCCGCCTGGGTCGCGAACGCGGGCGGCGCGATTTGCGTCTTCGGACTGGCCCGACGGCACGGCCCGGCCATGTTCCGCACCCGCTGGGGGCGGCGGCTCCTCCGCCCGCACCAGCTCGACCGCATGTCCCGCTTCTACGAGCGCCACGGCCTGTGGGCGATCTTCCTTTCCCGCTGTCTCCCCGTGCTGCGCGTCATCGTCCCCACCTTCGCCGGGTTCGCGGGTCTCGGGGCCGTCCGGGCCCTGGTCCCGCTCGTCACGGCGTCACTGCTCTGGAACGCGCTCATGCTCTCGGGCGGGATCCTGGCCTCGCGCAACGTAGGCCGGCTCCTCGACCTCCTGGGCCGGGTGAACGCATGGCTCCTCGTCGTGGCCGCCATCGTCCTGGGCGTCGTACTGGGGTGGTGGATTCGGAGCCGCCGCGAGGAGCACGAGGAGGGGGAGTGACGGAGCGCGGCCTCGACGCGGGACGTGCCTATCACCTGGAGTCGTACCGCGACCATCTGAGCTTCGAGCGCGGCCTCTCCCCCCGCACGATCGATGGCTACCTGCGCGAAGCGCGGCGCCTGGCGGAGTTTCTCATCTCGCGGGGCGCCGACTCCCCGCGCGAGGTCTCGTACGAGCTGCTGCGCGACCACGTCGCGTGCCTCGCCGAAGAGGGAAGGGCGGCTTCGAGCGTGGCGCGGGCCGTTTACGCGCTGCGGGGATACTTCCGGTTCCTCGTCCTCGAAGGGGTCATCGAAACGGATCCGAGCGAGCGGCTCCAGGCGCCCCGCGCCGGACGTCATCTCCCGGATGTCCTCTCGGTGCCCGAGATCGAGGCGCTGCTCGGCGCGATCCCGCTCGACGACCGCGCCACTCGCCGGGACCGGAGCATCCTCGAACTGCTCTACGGGTGCGGGCTCCGCGTGTCGGAACTCATCGACCTGAGAGTCCGGGACGTCGACCTCGAGGAGGGACTCGTCCGCGTGCGGGGCAAGGGTTCGAAGGAGAGGCTGGTCCCCGTCGGGGCCGCTGCGCGGTCGGCGGTGCGCCGATACCTTCGGGAGTCGAGACCCGAACTCGATCGCGGGGACTCGGAGGGGCGGGTATTCCTCAATCTTCGAGGGCGTCCGCTGAGCCGGATGGGGGTGTGGAAGATCCTCCGGCGTCATGTCGCGCGCGCCGGAATCGGGAAGCACGTGACGCCCCATACGCTACGCCACAGCTTCGCGACCCACCTGCTCGAGGGAGGCGCCGACCTCGCGTCGGTCCAGGAAATGCTCGGACATGCGGATATTTCGACGACCGAGATCTACACGCACGTCGACCGGTCGCATCTGCGGCAGGTGCACCGCAGCCACCACCCTCGTGGCTGACCGGCCATGCGGCTGACCCGCCTGCTGCACCTCGCGCGGCAACCGGATCGCGATGGCGGCCTTCAACCATCCCCACGTGCGGACCGCCCCGGTCGTCATCGTGTGCTGCGCGCGCATCCATTCGCACGTGAGCGGGACGGGCCGGCGGAGCTTCACGGGAGACCTCGCCGCCGCGATCCAGACGATGGTGCTCACGGCGGCCGACCTCGGGCTGCATTCGAGCTGGATCTACGGTTTCCGGGAGCCCGACGTCCGGCGGGTGGCCGGCGTTCCGGACGACGTGCCCGTCGTGGCGCTCCTCTGCCTGGGCTTTCAGGACGGGCTGGCCGAACTGGCGGAGCGGCGCCCGCGCGAAGAGGTGATCGCGTGGGACCGCTGGAGCGCCCGGGCGAAGATCGCGCCGTGATGCGTTGCGGGCACCGGCCCTCACGGAGGCCGTTCCGGCCGCTCCGCCGTCCCGCGCTCGGGTTCGCGGCGGCGCTGGTCCTTGCGCTACCGGGCCCGGCCAGCGGACAGCAGGTGCGGCTCGCCGGCGAACCGCGCTCCGAAGCCCAGGAGGCCCTCCGAAGCTTCCTCGAAGCGAATCGCTTCGACCTCTGGGTGCGCGACACGGTGCTCGCGAGAGGCGACACGGTGCCCGGGCCCGTCCTCCTGCTCGAGGGCACCGCCCGCATCGCCGGACGGATCGAGGGCGGCATCTACGTCGTGGACGGTGACCTCTTCCTCCGGGGCGGGGCTTCGGTGGCCGGCGATGTCCTCGTCCTCGGGGGAGGCTTCTACGACTCCGGCCTGGCCGAGGTCGCCGGTGTCATCACCTACCGCCCCAACGAACCGCTCCGCGTCCGGCCCACGGAGGGCGGGTTCGAGATCATCTCGGAAGTCGAGCCCGAGCCCGCCTTCGAACTCGACGGCACCTGGGGTGTCCGTCTGCCCACCTACGACCGGGTGAACGGCCTGTCCCTCCCGGTCGGCGCGCTGGCCCGCGTGTCGGATGCCCCCGGCCGTCCCGAACTTGCGGTGGGCGGGATCTGGATCCCCGCTCGAGGGGACGTGGACTTTCGTCTGCACAATTCGTGGCACCTGGGCGAGCGGGTCCGTCTGGGCCTGTTCGCGACCAGCGCCGTGGTCACCAATGACGGTTGGATCCACCCGACGTGGTACAACAGCCTGGCGCATTTCGTCGCGGGCGATGACGGCCGAGACTACTACGATTCCAGGCAGTTCGGTCTCGCACTGGAGTGGGTATCGGCCGAGCCGCCGGTGTGGGAGGACGCCCCGGGCTGGCGATTCACGTTCTCGGCGGGGCGGGAAGACGCAGAATCTCTCGACGCCCGCGACGTAACCGTCCTGTTCGGGGATGAGGATGACCCTCGCCGGCGACCGTATGCGAATCAACCGATTAACGAGGGGGCGTTCTGGTTCGTGCGGTCCGGCTTCGAATGGTCCGTGAACAGTCGCGAGGGGCGAGCGGCTTTCGGGTTGGGAGTTGAAGGCGGTTTCGACGCGGACCTCGCGCCCGCGCGGGCGCACCCTACGGTTCCCTATAACCCGAACATGCCCGACAGATCCGGGTCCGGGGACACGGACGCGTCGAGTGTGGCGGGGATGGAATCCCACGATTTTCTGCTCGTCGAGGGCCGCGTCGCGGCCCGTCGCGTGACTTGGTTGGGACACTCCGTCGATGTATTCGCAATGGGTCGCGCGGACGTCGCCGGCCGCTTGCCGTTCCAGCGCTACTCGACGATCGGGGGCCCGGGGACGATACCGACCATGGTCCTGCGCGGATTGAGGGGTTCCTGGATGGTCTACGCGGAAGCGGCTTATGCCGTTCCCGTCCTCGGCGACGCCGCGCTCGGCGGATTGGATGTCTTCGCGCGGGGGAGCACCGCGCGTATGGGGTCGCCGAGTGACCGCCTCCAGTGGTACGGTTCGATCCAGGGCGGGCTGGCCATCCGGCTGTGGGATTTCCAGCTGGAGTTCGGAGCCGCGGCGGGCTCCACCGCCGAGCCCGACGCGCCCGGCGTCATCGGGTTCATCGATGTCCGCACGCGCAGGTCCGCGCGACCCACCCGGATGCCGCCGCCGCGCTGATCTTCCGGGCCGATCCGCCCGGCTCGATTTTGGGGGCGGATTTTGACAACCCCGGAGCGCGCGCCTAGCTTCTTGCGATGCCGCTCCAAGCGAATCAAACTCGCCGCCGATGGGCGTGATCTGCGTCCTTCCCGCTCGACTCTACAGCACCCGTATCTCCAGGAAGCTCCTCCAGAAACTTGCCGGCCGCACCCTGCTCGAGTGGTGCTGGCGCGCCGCCTCGGCCATCCGCGTCTTCGACGACGTCGTGGTGGCGACGGACAGCGGTGAGATCGAGACCTGCGCGCGCGGGTTCGAGGCGAAGGTCGTCAGGACGCGATCCGATCACGTCTCGGGTACCGACCGCGTGGATGAGGCGGCGGATCTGCTCGGCGCCGGCGAGGACGACGTCGTGGTCAACTTCCAGGCCGACGAGCCTTTCGTGGACGGCGGCGCGATCGAGGGTGCCGTGCGGAGAGCGGAGGAAGTCGCCACGATCGCGGCCCCGATCGGCTCGGAGAGCGAATGGCGGTCTTCCGCGGTGGTCAAGGTCGCCCGGGCCGCCGATGGAAGGGCACTCTACTTCAGCCGGAGCCCGATTCCGTTCTGGCGGGACGAATCACCGGAGTTCGGGACCCACGCGCGCCTGCGCCACGTCGGCGTCTACGCGTACCGCCGGTCGGCGCTGAGGCGCTGGGCGGCGCTGCCCGAATCGACGCTCGAGCGGGCGGAGCGGCTGGAGCAACTGAGGGCGCTGGAAGCGGGTATGCGGATTCACGTCGAACTCGGTCCCTGGACCGAACCCGGCGTTGACCTGCCCGTCGATATCGAGCGCGCGGAGCGGATATTGTCCAGTAGGGGAGAGTAAAGGAGGCGGGGATGACGGATCACGGATCGCCGACCAAGTACATCTTCATCACCGGAGGCGTCGTCTCCTCCCTCGGGAAGGGGATCACCGCGGGCTCGATCGGGCGTCTGCTCGTGGAGCGCGGTCTGCGCGTGACGATCCAGAAGTTCGACCCCTACCTGAACGTGGATCCCGGGACGATGTCGCCGTTCCAGCACGGCGAAGTCTACGTGACGGACGACGGGGCGGAGACGGACCTCGACCTCGGGCACTACGAGCGGTTCATCGACGACTCGCTCTCGCAGGCGAACAACGTCACGACCGGCCGCGTGTATCAGAACATCATCACGAAGGAGCGGCGCGGCGATTTTCTCGGCGCCACGGTCCAGGTCATCCCGCACGTGACGGACGAGATCAAGGACGCGATCCGGCGGCTGGCGCCGAATCACGACGTCGTGATCACCGAGATCGGCGGGACGGTGGGCGACATCGAGTCGCTCCCCTTCCTTGAGGCGATCCGCCAGTTCCGACAGGACGTGGGGCGGGAGAACTCTCTCTTCATCCACCTCACGCTCGTGCCCTGGATCGCGGCCGCGGGCGAACTCAAGACGAAGCCGACGCAGCACTCGGTGCGGGAACTGCTGGGGATCGGGATCCAGCCGGACCTCCTCGTGTGCCGCACGGAGCACGATCTGGAAGACGGCATCAGGAAGAAGATCGCCCGCTTCTGCAACGTCGACGTGAGCCGGGTGATCGAGTCGCGCGACGTGGCGACGATCTACGAACTCCCGCTTCACTATCGCGCGCAGGCGATGGACGAGCGCATCTGCGAGCAGTTCGGGTTCAGCACGAATCCGCCCGACCTCGGCCGCTGGGAAGCGCTGGTCGACAGGATCAAGAATCCGGGGAACGGCAAGGTTCGAATCTGCGTCGTGGGCAAGTACACGGAACTCGTCGACGCTTACAAGTCGATCGCGGAGGCCTTCATCCACGGCGGCATCGACAACGATGTGGAGGTCGAGGTCGCGTGGCGGTCGTCGGAGGAGGTGGAGGAGGGAGGGGCCGAGTTCGTCGACGGCTTCCAGGGCGTGCTCGTGCCGGGCGGGTTCGGCGTCCGCGGCGTCTCCGGCATGCTGGACACGATCCAGCTCATCCGCGAGCGCGAAATTCCGTACTTCGGGATCTGTCTCGGCCTGCAGTGCGCGATCATCGAGTTCGCGCGCAACGTGTGCGGACTCCCGACATCCCATTCGTTCGAGTTCGACGCGAAGACGAGCGACCCGGTGATCTCGCTCCTGGATTCGCAGCACAAGGTGACGGAGATGGGCGGTACCATGCGGCTGGGGGCCTACCCCTGCCGGCTCGTGGCGGGCTCGCTCGCACAGCGCGTGTACGACGCCGGCGAGATCTCCGAGCGGCATCGTCACCGGTATGAGGTCAATCCCAATTACCTGGAGATCCTGCGCCGCGGCGGGATGGAGTTCAGCGGGATGTCGCCGGACGGCGGGCTCGTCGAGATGCTCGAGCTTCCCGATCATCCGTTCTTCCTCGCGACCCAGTTCCACCCCGAGCTGAAGTCACGGCCGAACAAGCCCCACCCGCTCTTCGCGGCCTTCGTCGAGGCGGCGGTGACGCGCCGGGACGCGGTGGCGGCCGCACAGCCGACACGGACGCGCACGGTGGGCGAGTGGGAGGAGTCGGAGGCGTCGGCCCGGACGAACGGGGTCACGGCCGGGAGATGACCTCCGGATGTGCTCCCTTCTTCTCCGGTCGCCGCCGGACGGCGTCGGGCGCGGAGGGGAAGCCCTGGACTTCTCTCTTTCTGATCGCGGGACCATGCGTCCTCGAGGATGACGGGCTGAACTTCGAGATCGCCGACCACCTGGCCGAACTCCGGGACCGGTTCGACCTCCCGGTGACGTTCAAGGCCTCGTTCGACAAGGCGAACCGGAGTTCGGCTTCGTCGGCGCGGGGGCCGGGACTCGAGGCAGGTCTCGAGGCGCTGGCGCGGGTGCGCGAGCGCTCGGGTCTTCCCGTGCTCACCGACATCCACCTCCCCGAGCAGGCGGCGCGTGCGGCCGCGGTCGTGGACGCGCTTCAGATCCCGGCCTTTCTGTGCAGGCAGACCGACCTGCTGCGCGCGGCCGGCGCGACGGGTCGTCCCGTCAGCGTCAAGAAGGGACAATGGATGGCCCCCGGCGACATTGGGGGCGCGATCGGCAAACTGCGGGAGGCGGGGGCGCGCGAGGTGGCGGTGACGGAACGTGGATTCGCCTTCGGCTATGGACGGTGGGTCGTCGACATGCGGAGTTTCGCGGTCATGCGGGAGACGACGGGGTGCCCGACGGTGTTCGACGCGTCGCATGCGGTGCAGTTGCCGGGAGGGGAAGGCTCGGTGAGCGGCGGCGAGCCGGAGCACATCGGTCGGCTGGCGGCGGCGGCCGTCGCCGCGGGTGCGGACGGGCTGTTCGTGGAGGTGCACCCCGATCCGGGCGCGGCCCCTTCGGACGGATCCAACATGCTGCCGCTCGCTGAGCTCGGAGCCGTGCTCGAGCGGGCGATGCGCGTGCGCGAGGCAGTGGCGGCCTGACGTGAGCCCTCGCGGTGCGCGGCCGGACCCGAGAGGCGCGTCATGACGCCGGTACTCGACCCTCGACGGGCGAAGGCCGTACGACTGGTCTCCCTGGACGTTGACGGCGTGCTCACGGATGGCTCGATCTGGATCGGCGCGGACGCGGTGGGCCGGACCGAGATGCGTCGCTTCCACGCCCTCGACGGGATGGCGATCCGGCTCATGCAGCGGGCGGGCCTCGTGGTCGCCTTCGTGAGCGGGAAGCGTTCGACGGCGGTGGGGCTGCGGGCCCGGGAGCTGGGGATCGAAGAGGTTTCGCTCGGAGCGCCGGAGGGAAAGCTTGCGGCGCTGCGGGGTATCCTGGCGAGGCGTGACTGGACGTTCGCCCAGGCCGCCCACCTGGGCGACGATCTCGCGGATCTCTCCGTCATGGAGCGGGTAGGCCTTCCGGCGGCGGTCGTCGGTGCGGTGCCCGAGGTGCGCGCCGCGGCGGCCTGGGTGGGCACGGTCCCCGGCGGAGAAGGAGCCGTGCGTGAGTTCGCCGAGGCCCTGCTCGCGGGGCGTGGGGAGTGGGACGATCTGGTGGCGGAGTTCCGGGAAGGAGGACGAGTTTGCGGTTCGAGTACGTGATGCGCGCGGGCGGTGAGCGTCGGCGCGCGCGGGGGGGCGGCCCGCCGCTGTGGGCGGTGCTGGTCGCGCTCTTCGCGGCGTGCGAACCCGACAACGCGCCTCCCACCGCCAGCCAGCTCCTCCCCGAAGGCGTCGAGATGGCGCAGACGGCGATGCGTACCGTCGTGACGCGCCAGGGGATCCGGCGCGCGGTCGTGGAGGGGGATACGGCCGAATGGCACGGAGAGAACGAGGTCCACCTGCGCCCGATGAGGATCATCTTCTACGACGTGAACGGGAATCCATCCTCCGAGGTGACCTCGGCGTACGGCATCTACGACGAACTCAGGGGGGACCTGCAGGCGGAAGGAGATGTGGTCGCCGAGGACCACGTCGATGGACAGAGGCTGGAGACCGAACGCATGCGGTACGTGAATGCGGAAGGGCGCCTCTATGGTGACACGCTGTTTCGGCTCTCCCGGGCCGTGGGGACGATGCTCATCGAGGGTTCGGCGTTCGAGTCGGACCCGGGGCTCGATTCGGTCATCGTCCTGAACCCGGAGGGCGAGACCCGGCCCCGGATCGTCACCGTCGCGGATCCGACGCCGATGGACACGACTCCCGCAGCCGCCGATACGACTCCAGTCGTGCAGGATACCGCCGAGGCGGAGGTCCCGACGTTGGTGGCCGAGGACACCGCGGCGGCCCGTCCGGATACGATGGCAACGCAGGACACGCTGGTCGCGCCTCCCGATTCGACCGTCGCGCCGGACACGCTGGTCGCGCCTCCCGATTCGACCGTCGCGCCGGACATGCTGATCGCGCCGCTGGAGAAGACCGTCGCGCCGGACACGCTGGTCGCGCCGCCGGATACGACCGTCGCGCAGGACATGCTGATCGCGCCGCTGGAGAAGACCGTCGCGCCGGACACGCTGGTCGCGCCGCCGGATACGACCGTCGCGCAGGACACGCTGGTCGCGCCGCCGGATACGACCGTCGCGCGGGACACGCTGGTCGCGCCGCCGGATACGGCCGTCGCGCGGGACACCACGGGCGCACCCCCGGATACCACGGCGCGCCGGTGAATCGCGTCCGCTCCGGCCTCCCGGCTCTCCTCGTCGCGACGGTGTGGCTCGCGGGTCCGCTCTCCGCACAGGAGCCCGACTCCATTCCGGCCCCGGAGGAAGCTCGGGAGGGGATCGCCCCGGCGATGGGGGAATGCACCCTGAGGTGGCGCCCGCTCGAAGCCGACACGCGAAGCTTCACGAACCGGGATGTCGCAGGTGAGCACGTCACGCATCTGAGCGGCCGTTATCTGTGGACCTGCGGGTCGGCCGCGATGGAGGCGGACAGCGCCATCAAGCGGGATGGCCCCCGCCAGGTGGAACTCATCGGCCGCGTGGTCTACGAAGACACGATCCGGACCCTGAAGTCCGACCGGCTCCTCTACTTCCAGCTTTCGGATTTCATCATCGCCGAGGACAACGTCGAACTCGTCCGTCTCGTGGACGGATCCACACTCACGGGTCCGCGGGTCGAGTTCCTGCGAGCGGTCTCCGGCGTCGATGCGTTCACGACCGCGTCGGGGCGCCCCACCGTGACCTTCTACCCGGAGCACGGGGAGTCGCGCGAACCCTTCGAGGTCGAGGCCGATGTCGCCGTGTTCGCGGGGGAGGACGAGGCCCGGTTCGCGGGAGATGCGGTCATCACCCGCAGCGACCTCAACGCGCGGGCCGACACCGCCTCTCTCACCAGGGAGGATGGACTCGGCGTCATGTGGGGCGAGCCCTGGATCGAGGCGGAAGGGATCCGGCTCGAAGGCGACACGATAAGGTTCCGGTCCGAGAACGAGGAGCTCGAGGAGGTGCGGGCGATCGGCGGGGGCTACGCGGCGGGAGAGAATTACGAGGTGCGCGCGGAGGCGATCGACATCGAACTGGACAACCGGGACGTGAAGCACGTCTGGGCACACGGCGAGGGGCTCGGCGAAGCCGACTCCGGTTCCCACGTCCTGTATGGCGACTCGCTTCATTTCGTGATGTACCGGAGCCAGATCGACACGGCGTACTCGGTGGGGGACGCGGTCGCGATCCAGCGTGACACGACGGTCGCGCGGCCGGACACCCTCGCCGGGCCGACGGAGTCCGATTCAGCCGCCGCTCCCCGGGATTCTGCGGCGGCGGCGACCGGGGCGGAGGCTGACGCCGAAGCTGAGGCTGAGGTCGAGTCGGGCCGTGCAGAGGGCGCGGAGTCGGAGGAGTCGCAGGAGACGGAGGAGACGGAGGACGGGGAATCGGAGGCGAGCGGGGGACCGGAACTCGCCCTCGACGGTTCCATGAACTGGGCTCGCGCGGACACGCTCATCGCCATCTTCGAACGTCCGGACGACGCGGCCGCCGACTCGGTGGCCGTGGCCGAGCCCGCGATGTCGCGGTTGATCCTGGCGGGGGGGGCGAGCGCGCTCTACCGGATGGTCCGCGATTCGATGGCCACGTCGCGGCCCTCGCGAAACTACCTCGTAGGCGTGCGCATCCAGGTGGACTTCGAAGATGGGGAGCCCCTCGCCGTGGCCGGCGACCACGCGATCGGCGTGTATCTGGAACCGCGGGAGGTATTCGGGGAAGCGTCGGGGGGCGAACAACCGGCGGACACGACCTCGGCCGGGGACGCCGCAGGGTCGGCCCCGGGCGACTCGGCCCGCGTCGCGTCCGACACGTTGTCGGCACCGCCGGATACGTCGTCCACCCCTCCGGACACGTTGTCCGCCCCGCCGGACACGCTCCGGAGCGGCGGACGCCCTCGGCTGCAGCCCCTCGCGGCGGCCTCGGGCCGCTCGCCGCCGGTCCGCACGGCCCGGGGCGCACGGCCCGCCCCCTCCCACAGATCGAGGAGAATGTGGTGAGTAATCTGCAGCCGCCCGACGACGGTCCCGAGTCCGCCTCAGGCCGAGTCCGAAGTCGAAGCCGAGCCTCGGCCGAGCCCGACCTCGAAGCCGAGCCTCAGGCCGAGCCCGAAGTCGAAGCCGCGCCTCGGACCGAGCCCGACCTCGAAGCCGTGCCTCAGGCCGAGCCCGAAGTCGAAGCCGAGCCGCGGACCGAACCCGACCTTGAACCCGCGCCTCGGGCCGACCCCGACCTCGAAGCCGCGCCGCGAGCCGAGTCCGGGCCGGAGGGGACATCGGTCCGGAACGGGAGCGTACTCCGGGCCGAGGGCCTCGTGCGCTCGTTCAAACGCCGGTGCGTGGTGAACGAGGTGGAGATCAGGGTGCGCCAGGGAGAAATCGTCGGTCTGCTCGGTCCTAACGGCGCCGGCAAGACCACGACGTTCTACATGATCGTGGGGCTGCTCAAGGCGGACAGGGGCCGCGTCTATCTGGATGACGAGGAAATCACCCGATGGCCGATGTATCGCCGCGCGCGGGCCGGGATCGGATACCTGCCGCAGGAGGCCTCGGTGTTCCAGAAGCTCACGGTCGAACAGAACGTGATGGCGATCCTCGAGACCCAGAAGTTGTCGCGGCAGGAGCGACGGGACCGGCTCGAGGAACTGCTCGACGAACTGTCGATCAAGCACCTTCGGGCGAACAAGGCCTACTCGCTCTCCGGTGGCGAACGCCGCCGCCTCGAGATCACGCGGGCGCTCGTGACGCGGCCCAAGTTCCTCCTCCTCGACGAACCGTTCACCGGGGTCGACCCGATCGCGATCGAGGACATCCAGCGCATCGTGAAAGACCTGCGGGACAAGGGGCTCGGGGTCCTGATCACGGACCACAACGTGCGCGAGACGCTCTCGATCACGGATCGCGCGTACCTGTTGTTCGAGGGCAAGATCCTCGTGCAGGGGGCGGCGGATCGTCTCGTCAACGACCCCGAGGCGCGAGAACTGTATCTCGGGACGGACTTCAGGCTCTGACATGCCTCTCGACGGGCGACCCGGCCTCTCCGCCGGCCTCGAGCTGCGGCAGGAACAGAAGGCCCATCCGCGCCTCTACCAGGCGATGGATCTCCTGCACATGCCGCTCCTCGACCTTCAGGCGCGCCTGAGACAGGAACTCGTCGGCAATCCCTTCCTCGAACTCGTCGAACCCGGGGACGAGGACGTCGAACCCGGGGACGAGGACGTCGAATCCGGGGAGGAGGTGGATTGGGAAGAGGTGCTCCTCGACGACTTCGATCCCGGGGGGCGGCGGGAGGAACACGAGGAGCGCGAGAGCTTCACGCCGACGGTGACGGCGACCCGAAGCCTTTGGGACCATCTCCACGATCAGTTGAACCTCCTCCGGCTCGACGAACGCCAGGTCCTGATCGGCGAAGAGATCATCGGGAATATCAACCGGGACGGGTTTCTCTCCTGCGCGCCGGACCGGATCATCGAAGCGGCCGAGACCCGCCTCGGGGATGCGGCGGACGTCCGCCGGGACGAGGTCGAGGAGATCCTCGCGGGGGTTCAGGCCTTCGAACCGAGCGGCATCGGGGCGCGGGATCTGCGCGAGTCGCTCCTCCTTCAGTTGCGCGACCGCGGGCGGGAGGGGTCGCTGCCGTTTCGGATAGTCCACGACCACTTTCGCCAACTCGCGGAGCACCGCTGGAGCGACGTGGCGCAGGAATACGGAATCACGCCGCGCGAAGTCCAGGAGGCGGCCGACGAGATCGCGACGCTGGACCCCAAGCCGGGCCTGAAGTATGCGGACGGATCGGACACCTACGTGATCCCGGACCTGACGGTGGAGAGAGTCGACGGCCGCTACGTGGTCTCTCACAGCGATACCTCTCTGCCTCGCCTGAAACTGTCTCCGACCTACCGGAAGATCGCCGCGGATCGCGCGCGGTTCGACGGAGAGAACCGGACATTCATCTCGGAGCGACTCAACAGCGCGCAGTGGCTGATCCAGGCCATCGAGCAGCGCCGGCAGACGATGCTGAGCGCCATGGATTTCATCGTGGAGCGGCAGCGGGAGTTCTTAGAGAAGGGGGTGGAACACCTGCGGCCCCTCAAGCTGCGTGAGGTCGCCCGACACCTCGAAGTGCACGAGTCGACCGTGTCCCGGATCGCGAACGAGAAATACGTGCAGACGCCGCGGGGGCTCTACCCGCTCAAGTTCTTCTTTTCGGGTGGTTACGCGACCGATGGGGGTGCGGACGTGTCGGCCAGGGGGGTGCAGGCCCAGATCCGCAAGCTGGTGTCGGAGGAGGATCCGAGGGCGCCCCTCAACGATCACCAGATCGCGGATCGGCTGAGACGGGGCGGCGTGAAGATCGCCCGCCGTACGGTGGCGAAGTATCGCGACCGGCTCGGGATCCTCTCGGCCCGCATGCGCAAACGCCTGTGAGGTGTCCATGAAGGACGAGTCACCCCGCGTCTCGGTCATCGTGCCCGCGTACGACGAGGCGGAGAACATGCCGGAGCTGTTCTCGGAACTCGCGGCGACGTTCCGGGCACACGAACTGTCGGCGGAAGTCGTCCTGGTCGACGATGGTTCCGGCGATGGCACGACCGAAGCCGCGCGGGCCGCGGCAGCCTCCGCGGGACTCGACGCGGCCGTGGTGCTGCGGCACCGCGCGAACCGCGGCAAGACGGAGGCCATGCTCACCGCATCGGAAGCCGCGCGCGGCGAATATCTCGTCCTCTTCGACGCGGACCTGCAGCATTCGACCGAGGAGATTCCGCGCTTCGTGGCGATGCTGGACGAGGGGTACGATCTGGTCGCGGGGCGAAAGGTCGGCCGCTACAAGAAGCGCTTCGTGTCGTCGATCTACAACGGACTCGCGCGCGCCATCTTTCGCGTGCCCGTGCGGGATCTGAACTCGATGAAGGCGTTTCACGCCGACGTCCTGGCCGGCCTCACGCTGCGCCACGACTGGCACCGCTATCTCGTCGTCCTGGCCCACGCGCAGGGCTACCGCCTCGGCGAACTGGATATCGAACTGCACCCGAGGCGGCACGGCGAGGCCAAGTTCTCGGGGCGGCGCCGCATCATGGTCGGGATGCTCGATCTCGTCTCCGTCTGGTTCCAGCTCGTGTTCGGCCGCAAGCCGCTGCTCTTCTTCGGCACCTCCGGCCTCGCGCTCATCGCGGCCGGCGGCCTGACCGGGATCGTGGCGCTCGTGCTGCGCTTCGGCTTCGGGCTCGGCTTTCGTCCGCTGCTCACGCTCGTGGTCCTTCTCGTCGTGGCGGGACTGCTCCTCTTCGTGCTCGGGTTCCTGGCGGAGATGATGGCCCAGCTGCGAGACGAACTGGAGGAGATGAAGCGGGATCGGCGCCCTTGAGGGTCGTCCACGTCGTGACCGCCTTCCCACGCCACGACGCCGACGTGATCACCCCCTGGCTGGGCCGACTGCTGCTCGGCCTCCGCGAGCGGGGGATCGAGGTGGAGGTCCTGGCGCCCTCCTATCGGGGCGGGGGGGCGACGGAGTGGCGCGGGATTCCCGTGCGGCGGTTCCGCTACGCCCCTGCCCGGCTCGAAACGCTCACGCACGACGAGACCGTTCCTGATCGGCTGCGCTCGCGCCCCGCGTACCTCGCGCTCCTGCCCGCGTATCTGGCGGGCGGGAGCCTCGCCTCGCTCGCGGCGGGAACGTCGTCGCCGCCCGACGTGGTCCACGTCCATTGGCCGGTGCCGCACGCCTGGTTCGGGGGTGTGCTGCGCGCCGCCTCCGGGGGCACGACGGCCGTCGTCTCGAGCTTCTATTCAGTCGAGATCCGCTGGATCGAGCGCCGACTCGGCTGGGCCGTCCCGTTCCTCCGCTGGTCGATCGAGATGTCGGACGCCGTGACGGCGATTTCCTCGGCCACGGCCTCCGCGGTGGCGCGCTACACGACACGGGAAGTGACCGTGATCCCGTTCAGCGCGGCGGTGTCGGGGTTCGCGCCGGATCCGTCGACCACGGCGGGTCGTGCGCCTCGCCGCGACGGGTCGTTCCGTCTCCTCTTCGTCGGGCGGCTTGTGGAACGGAAGGGTGTCCATATCCTGATACGTGCGCTGGCCCGGGTCAGGGAACGCGTCGATGCGACGCTTACGGTCATCGGCGAGGGGCCGGAGGCCGCCGGGCTGGCAGCCGAGGCCGTGCGGGTCGGTGTGGACGCGTCCGTGCGTTTCGCGGGCCGCGTCGATGAGACGACGCTGAGCGAGGCCTACCGGGCGAGCGATCTCTTCATCCTGCCCGCAGTGGTGGACAGGAAAGGGGACACGGAGGGCCTCGGGGTCGTCCTGCTGGAGGCGCTCGAATTCGGATTGCCCGTGATCGCGTCGGATATCGGAGGAATCCCGGACATCGTGAGGCACCGTGAGACGGGACTGCTCGTACCGCCCGGAGACGCCGCCGCGCTGGCCGGCGCCATCCTGGAATCGGTGGAGAGCCCCGCCGAGACGCGTGAACGAGCCCGGCGCGGGAGGGCGCATGCCCGGGGACGGTTCGCCCTCCCCGGGGTGGTCGACCGTCTGACAGGCTGCTACGAGCAGGCGATCGCCGCCCGCCGGGGAGAGGCCCCGGACCGAAGCGGCCCCGCCCCCGAAACTGCCCCGGAGCCCCCGCGATGACCGCGCTCGCGGGCAACGACGGTCGTGGACGAGTACGGGACAACTTCAACCTCGCTGCGGCGGGACTCGCGATCCTGCATCTGCTGCTGGGCGTCCTCGTCTTCGAGCCCACCCTCTTCCCGGGCGGCGACAACGCGGGATACCTGATCATCGGCGACGCACTGCGGAATGGGGAAGGGTATCGTGATCTGCACCTGCCCGGCACTCCGCTGCACGCGCGCTACCCACCGCTCCTGCCGCTGCTCCTCGCGGGGCTGGGGTGGCTCGGCGGTGTCGGCGTGGCCAAGGTCGCCATGCTGCTGCTCACGACCGCCTCGGTATGGGCGACGGCGCACTTCGGGCGCGGCTGGGTCGGGCCGGGACCCGCGCTCGGCGCGGCCGGGCTCCTGGCGGTCAACCCGACGCTGCTCGAGTACGGCCACTACATACTGAGCGAAGCGCCCTTCACGCTGTGCGTCGTCGTCGCCCTCTGGCTCTCGCGGCGCGAGGACCGCACGGGCGCTGCGCTCGCGATGCTGGCTGCGGTCGCGGCGTTCGCGACGCGTACCGCGGGCATGACGATCCTTGTCGCGCTCCCGCTCGCCTGGCTGCTCGAGGGGCGGCGGCGGCGGGCGCTGTGGTCGGGCGCCGTAACGGCCGGGGCGCTCGGAGCGTGGGCGCTCTACCAGCGCCTCGCGGCGGCGGAACAGCCGGGATATCTGGCGGAACTCCTGCTTCTGGATCCGTACACGCCGACGGCGGGCTCGGTGGGTTTCGCGGGCCTCTTCGCCCGTGCCGCCGACAACTGCTGGGCCTACGTCAGTCGGGTGATCCCGGAGACGCTCCTGGGTCCCGGCGGCGCGGGGGGCGGAGGGGCCGCGCTCGGACTCGTCGTGGCCGCGGCCGCGCTGGCCGGGTGGACCATCCGCTCGCGCGAGCGTCTCCGCGCGCCGGAAGTGTTCGCCGTCCTGTACGCAGGGCTGATCGCGGTCTGGCCGTCGGTGTGGACCGATCGGCGTTTCCTGCTCCCGCTCGCGCCCGTCATCCTGCTGCTGGCTCTTGTGGCCGTGTGGCGGCTGCCACTGCCCGCCGGCCGCTGGCTGAAATGGGCGGCGCCGGTGGTGATCGCGGCTTTCGGAGTGGCCTGGGTGACCGACACCGGCCCCGGTCGCGTCGCGTGCGCGGCGTCGTATCGGACGGGAGATCCGTGCGACCCTCCCGCCAACGCGAGTCTCTACGAGGCGGCGCGCTGGGCCCGTGACAACACGCCGCCCGGCGCGATCATCGCGAACCGGAAGCCGCGTCTTTTCTTCTGGTACGCCCGCCGGAAAGGGGATCTCTACCCCTTCTCGGGCGATCCCGCATCCGTCATGCGGGGTCTGGAAGCGATGAGAGCGGACTACGTCGTCGTCGACCAGGTGAGCGGGACCACCCAACGCTACCTCGTCCCCGCGATTCGCGCCCACGAGGACCGCTTCGAGGCCGTGTACGTGGGTGGAGAACCGCCATCCGCGATCTTCCGCCTTCTCCCGCCCGCGGCCAATGCCGACTGACGTCAAGGGGCCCGCGGAGGGTCGCGACCGCACGGTCTGGTGGTTCCTGGGGGCGGCGGCCCTCGTGAGCGTGCTCTTCTACCGTGACTTCATCTTCCACCCGGAGCGGTTGATCTTCGGGTCGGACATGATGTTCGAGGGGATCTCGCTGCGGCGCTTCTACGTGGACGAAATCCGCGCCGGCCGGGGCGTACCGATGTGGGTCCCGAACATCTACGGAGGCATGCCCTTCGTCGGGCTCCTGCCCGGGCCGATCTTCTACCCCTCCACCATCCTCTACTTCTTCATGCCGCTGCACCGGGCGATCGGGTGGACGTTCGTCCTGCACACCTTCCTGAGTGGCGCCTTCGGGTACTTCCTCGGGCGGTCGTTCCGACTGCGGCCGTCGTCGGCCGTGGTGTGCGGCGCCTCGTTCATGCTCACGGGCTATATGACGTCGCACCTGTGGGGTGGGCACGACGGGCGGATGTTCGCCATGGCGCTCATCCCGCTCGCCCTGGGTCTCCTGAACCGCGGGCTCGAGACCGGCGAGGCGCGCTGGTTCTGCGGCCTTGCCGTCACCATCGCGGCCCAGGTCTTCACCCCGCACACCCAGGTGATGTACTTCTCCAGCCTCACGCTGGCCCTGTTCTTCGTCTTCCATCTCCTGTTCCGGATCCCGCGCCCGGGCGGAGAAGGCTGGTGGAGGGTCTATGTCCCCCCCGTGACCGCGTTCTCCCTGACCGTCGCGGCTTCGATCGCCCTGGCCGGGCCCCAACTGTTTCCGGTGCTGGCGCTGCTCGGGGACGTGACGCGCGCCGCAGCCGAAACCGGCTACGAGTTTGCGGCGTCGTGGGCCTTGCCGCCGCAGGAATTGACGGCGTTGTTCCTTCCGGACCTGATCAGTTCGCTCCCCGCTACGTATTGGGGAGAGAACCCGATCAAGCTCCATACCGAGTACCTCGGCGCGGTGCCGATCGCGCTCGCCATCCTGGGCGTGGCCGCGGCGTGGGGTGGCGGACTGTCCGGCGAGCAGCGGCGGACGGTGGCGTTCCTGGCTGTCGCGAGCCTGTTGGGCATCCTGTTCGCGCTGGGGGCCGCGACCCCCATCCACCGCATCGCCTACGCGCTGCTGCCACTGATCGGGAACCTGCGCGCGCCCGCCATGATGCTGGGTCCGGTCGCCGTGTTCGTCGCGCTCCTGGCGGCCTGCGGGTGGGAGGCCGTTCTCGAGGGGCGGCAGGCCAACCCTCGCGTGTCCCGTGTGGCGCTCGGACTACTCGGGGGGCCCATCGTGCTCCTCGGGGCCTGGGCCGCGCTCGACCCGGCCGGGCTGGGGAACTTTGCCATGATGTCGTGGTATCCGGCGGGCTGGCCGAGACGGCCCGATCCGGCCCTCGTACCGCTCCTGCGGACGAACGGCCTGCTCCTGCTTGCCGGGTTCGGGCTCGCCTGGGGAGGAGCGTGGGCCGTATCCCGGCGGCGGCTCGCGCCATGGGCGCTAGTGCCCGTGCTCGTGTTCGGCATCCTGGACCTGTGGCGCGTAGACGCCCGCTATCTGGAGGTTCGAGACGCGGACCCCGCGCTGGCGACGGATCCCGTCATCGCCGCCCTCCAGGAGGACGCGGGCCCGGGAGACCGGGTGTGGGCGCCGAACCTCGCGGGTTCGGTGCGTAACTACCGGCCGAACGAACTCGCCTACCACGGGATCGCGTCGGCCACCGGGCTACAGAAGTTCCTCCTACAGCCGTACGCGACGCTCGTCGGTGGGATCATCCCGGACCAGGGGCTGGGCCGCGACCCGGTACGCAGGCTCCTCAACGTGCGCTACATCATCATCCCCGGCGCTCAGGAGGATGTCGCCTCGATCGCCGAGGCTTCCGGTCGCCACCTGTATTCGATCCCGTCGCCGCCGGGATACGCGTTCTTCCCGGCCGAAATCGAGTGGACGGCGGATCCGTCCGAGGCGGCGACCCGGACATGGGACAATCCGGATCCAGAGAGTCTCTCCGTCGTCGAATCCAGGATCGGCCTGGATCCACCGGAGGCGGGGCAGGGCACGGCCGCCATCATCCGATACGAGCCGGAGGTGATCGAGCTCGACGTCCAGGCGGAGCGGGCGGGGCTTCTCGCGGTGAGCGAGATTCACAACGCCGGCTGGCGCGCCTTCGTGGACGGAGAGGAGGCGACAATCTGGCGCGTGAACACCGCCTTCCGCGGCGTCGAGATCCCGACGGGGCCGCATCGGCTCACCTTCGCATACCGGAGTTCGTCGTTCCGGATCGGCGTGTGGACGAGCCTGGTCGCGGTCCTCCTCATCGGCGCCGTGCTCCTTCGGTTCCGGTTCCCGGCCCGTACCCGGCAAGAGGATGCCTGACCGGGAAGCCGGACGGAAACCGGGGCGACTTCCGCCACGCTTCGCCATCCTGGCCTCGATCGCCTTTCTCCTCGTCGCGCTCGCGGCCGTGGCGTCCGCACTGTCCGGTAGCTGGGGCGCCTGGTTGCAGATGGCGGGGTCGGAGGGCGCGAAGTGGCAGGTGCGGCCACTGTGGCTCACCGGGGCAGTCGCTTCCGGTACGGCGGCTCTTTGGATCAGCGGTGCCACCTGGGGCTCCATGTTCAGAGCGACGGGCGGACGGGCGCACCTCCCGGAGGCCGCCGCCGTCTGGCTCGGCTCGAACCTCGGCCGGTATCTGCCCGGAAAGATCTGGCAGGTGACGGGCCTGGTCGGCTACGTCCGGGCGCACGGGGATTCGGGGGCGGGGGCGCTGGCCACGCTGCTCGTGTTCCAGGGCGTGATATTGGTCACGGGAGCCGGAATCGGCGTGGCGGCGCTCGGCACGGCAGCGTTTGAGGGACTCGGGATGTGGCCCATTCTGCTCGGTGCTCTCTGTGTGGCCGGGGCCCTCGCGCCTCCTGTGTTGCGGTTGGTCGTCAAGCTCGGGCATCGATTTCTCCGGGAACCCGGAGACCCCGATCAGGTATCGCTTCCAGGGAGCCTGCTCATCCGGGCGGTCCTCGGCGGCCTTCTGGTCTGGTCCCTCCATGGCTTTGGTTTCTGGGCCCTTCTGGAAGGGCTGGTCGCGAGCAACCCCGTCGGACCCTTCGTGGCGTGCGGGGTATTCTCGGCCTCGTACGTCGTCGGCTACCTGGCCGTGATCGCGCCCGGGGGGATGATCGTGCGGGAGGGCGCGATGGCGAGCCTCCTGAGCGCGGCGGCGGCGATTTCGCTCGGACCCGCCGCGGCTCTGGCCCTGGCCGCCCGCTTGTGGTCAACGGTGGCGGAACTCGTTGCCTTCGGCCTCGGCCTCGGGTTCGCTCGGGTCGGGCGGAGCATCGGCAAGCCACGACGCCAGTGACGCGTTCGCAGCCGCAGGGTCGGGGTCGCTAGGTTGTCGGCGCCATGAGCACCGACACGCCTTCTGCTCCCGCGCCGGATCACGGCGGGGGACCCGAGTCCGATCCCGCCGCGGGCAAACGCGGCCTGGTCATCCTGCCCACCTACAACGAGATCCAGTCCATCGCCGACATCGTGTCGAGCGTGCTGGCCCGAGACAGCCGCCTCTCCGTGCTCGTCGTGGATGACGCGTCCCCGGATGGCACCGGCGGCCTCGTGGATTCGATTGCGGCCGGCGAACCCCGGGTGCAGGCGCTTCACAGGGAAGGGAAGGGGGGGCTCGGGTCCGCCTATGTCGCCGGATTCCGCTGGGCGCTGGAGCGGGACTTCGACTGGATCTTCGAGATGGACGCCGACGGGTCTCACGACCCGCGCTACCTGTCCGACATGATCGCGGCCACGGCCGGCTTCGATGTGGTCGTGGGATCCCGCTATACTGCGGGGGTCAACGTGATCAACTGGCCCATGTCGCGCCTGCTCCTCAGCTACTATGCGAACAAGTACGCGCGCTTCGTCACGGGTCTGCGGCTGGCAGACTCGACGAGCGGATTCAAGTGCTTCACGCGGCCCGTGCTCGAAGCTCTCGACCTCGATGCGGTGGGATCGACCGGGTACACCTTCCAGATCGAGATGAACTTCCGCGCCTGGAAGAAGGGGTTCCGGATCGGCGAGGTCCCGATCGTGTTCACGGATCGGGCGGCGGGCCAGAGCAAGATGTCGGGCGCGATCGTCCGCGAGGCGGTGTGGCGCGTGTGGGCCCTCCGGCTGCGGTCCCTGTTCGGGAGGCTGTAAATGGCAAGAAACCGGACCATGTCGTACTTCCCGTCGCGGCGGGAGCCGGTGCGGCCGGCGATCGATTACGAGCGCCACCCCATCTTCTCCACGCGGCCTCGGTGGAGGTGCGAGGCCCACCGGATCATCTTCGGCAACCTGACCCCGGACGGCCGGCTGTTCGACCTGGCTCTGATCGGCGTGATCGTGGCCAGCGTCGTCGTGGTCATGCTGGAGAGCGTGAACGAACTGGCGGTCGGCGCGCGCGGGGCACTGTGGACGTTGGAGTGGGTGTTCACGGGGCTGTTCACGATTGAATACGTCTTTCGGCTGATCTCGGCCGAGAAGGCGACCCGGTACGGGCGCTCCTTCTTCGGGATCGTCGATCTGCTCGCGATCCTGCCCAATTTCATCGGCCTCTTCATCCCGGGCGGGCAGGCGCTCGCCGTCATCCGCCTTCTGCGCGTGGTGCGCGTCTTCCGGGTGCTGAAGCTCGCACAGTTCGTGGGTGGGGAACGGCTCCTGATCCACGCGCTACGTTCGAGCGCCTACAAGATCGCCGTCTTCCTCGTCGCGGTGCTCGTCGTCGTCAGCCTCGTGGGCTCCGCGATGTACGTGATCGAAGGGGCCGAGGCGGGCTTCAGCAGCATCCCGCGCGGCGTTTACTGGGCCATCGTGACGGTGACGACGGTGGGGTTCGGGGACATCACGCCCCAGACCCCGCTGGGTCAGATGCTCGCCGCCTTGCTCATGATCCTCGGGTACGGCGTGATCGCCGTGCCGACGGGCATCATCTCCGCCGAGATCGTGGGCGAGCGCCAGCAGAGTCTGCGGGCCGCCATCGAGCGGCTCTGCCTCCGCTGTGCCACGCCCGGGCATGAAGCCGACGCCCGCCACTGCAAGCACTGCGGCGCCGAACTTGTCGAATGACGATCCCTTCACCGGAGGCGAACGGCCCGGACTGCGACTTCTATGAGGCCTTCCTGTCGAGTCCGGAGTACAGGGCAAGCCGGGTCCGGAAGGCGGCCGTCCTTGCGACCGTCATCGGCGACGAGATCCGCGGGGCGCGCGTGATCGGCGACCTGGGGAGTGGCACGGGCCTCCTGAAACGCGAACTCGAGAGGGTCAGCGGCAGGCCCATCGTCGGTTTCGAGGTCGATCCCGCCGTCGTGATCGAACGAGAGCGGACCTGCGTGGCGGACGGCACCCGCCTCCCCGTCGCTGACGCCAGCTTCGATCTCCTGATCGTGAACCATGTATATGAGCATGTCCCGGAACCGCGCAGCCTGTTCGAAGAGGTGTCACGCGTACTCAAGCCGGGAGGACTTGCCTATGTGACGGCGGGGAATCGCTGGGCGATTTTCGAGCCTCATTACAGGCTGCCCTTCCTCAGCTGGCTGCCGACGGGGCTCGCCGATCGATACGTGCGCTGGGCACGACGCGGTCGGAGCTACCGCGGCATCCGCTTTCTGGGATATCGCCCGCTTCGCCGCACGCTGAATGTGGCGGGCCTTCATGTCACCGACATCACGGAGCGGGCGATCCGTTCCGTTCTGGGGCGTGCAGGCGGGTCGAGATGGCGCCCGTTCTGGCGCATCCTGTCGCTTGTTCCGCGGACCGCGCGGACGAGGATGTTGCACTGGGCCCCGCAGTGGTTTTTCCTCCTCACGCGACGAGATTGAACGCGGGAGGCATGTCCGCCCCCGCGTGGGTGGCGCTGTGGACGGCGCTCGCGGCGCCGGGGCTGGCGGCCCAGGCCGGCGGGGCGGGGGAGGTGGACGTAACGTCGCTCCGCTCCAGCGTCCCGGTGCCGATCCCCCGGATCGCCGAGGAGATCGAAGTGGACGGGATCGTGGACGAACCCGTCTGGGACACGATCGATCCGCTCCCCCTGTTCATCATGTCCCCGACCCACGGGGGCGAGCTGACCGAGCGGACCGAGATCCGCCTCGCGCACGACGACCAATACCTCTACGCCTCGGGGCGGATGTACGACTCGAACCCGGACGGGATCCGCGTAAACACCTTCTACCGTGATATTTACAGCGGAGATGACCTGCTCTCGTTCGTGGTCGACAGTTACAACGACTACGAGACCGCGCTCTGGTTCGCCACCACCCCCGCGGGCGTCCGCCACGACCGCTCGATCTCCAACGACGCCGAGTTCTCGGGTGACCTCCCGCCGTTCAACCAGGACTGGAACGCGCACTGGGACGTGCGCACGACCCGGAACGGAGAAGGCTGGTTCGCGGAGTTCCGCATCCCGTTCTCGACCCTGGGGTTCCAGGCGCAGGGCGATGAAGTGACGATGGGCATCACCATCTATCGCTACATCAGCCGCAAGAACGAGCGCCAGGTGTACCCGGCCATCGCGCGGGAATGGGGCAGGCTCGCGTTCATGAAGCCGTCGCAGACCCAGAGGATGACGGTGCGCGAGGTGCGTCCCAACACGCCGGTCTATGTGACGCCCTACGTGCTTGGAGGCCTCAGCCAGACCCCGGTGCTCCGTGAACCGTCCGACGCGGCCTCGTACTGGGCGACGGAGCGCGACCGGGCGACCGAACCCGGGATCGACCTCAAGTATTCGCCGTCCTCCAATCTCGCCATCGACCTGACGGTCAACACCGATTTCGCCCAGGTGGAGGCGGACGAGCAGCAGGTCAACCTGACCCGTTTCTCCCTCTTCTTTCCGGAGAAACGGCAGTTCTTCCAGGAACGCGCCTCGACCTTCGATTTCGGGACGGGCGGTTTCACCGACCGCGTGTTCTTCAGCCGGAGGATCGGGCTCGAGAGAGGGGAACTCGTCAGGATCTACGGCGGCGCGAGGGTCGTCGGCCGTGTCGGCGGGCTGGACTACGGCCTCCTGAACATGCAGACCGCTCCGGCGGCGGGGCGTTCGGGCGAAAACACGGGCGCGCTGCGACTGAAGCAGCAGGTGTTCAACCCGTACTCGTTCGTGGGCGGGATCGTGGCGACGCGACTCGGGAACAACGGACAGGACAACGTCGCGTACGGCGTGGATATGCAGGTGCGGCCGTTCGGGAACGAGTACTTCACGCTCACGTGGGCGCAGACCTTCGACGAGCAGGTCGTCGAGCGGAACGTGCTCGACGCGGGTCTGTTTCGCGCCCGCTGGGAGCGACGGACGGACCGCGGCCTGTGGTACAACCTATTCTACCGGCGCGTGGGGCCGGACTACACTCCGCGTCTCGGATTCCAGCTGCGGAGCGACTTCGCGCTCTTCGGTGGGCAGCTCGCCCATACGTGGCTCCAGGGCCCGAGCGCATCGCTCAACAACATCACCCTCTCGGTGATGGGCGAGAGCTACTACCGGAACGCCGATCTCACGCCCGAGTCCCGCTCGATCCGCCCCGAGGTAGAGTTCGCTTTCAAGTCGGGCTCGAACATTACGGTTTACTCGAACACGCAGTTCGAGGACATACGGATCCCGTTTCACGTCGCGGATGTGTCGATCCCGCGGGGTGAATACCGGTTCCAGGAAGCCGGCATCGACTGGATGCTGCCGCGCACCGCGGTCTTCCGCGGGGACATCAAGACGACGGTAGGGAGTTTCTACGACGGACGGCGCGCGGGGCTCATCTTCAACCCGATCTGGAGCCTGTCACGGTACTTCGAGGTCGGTGGCGGCTACGAGGTGAACCGGATCGAGTTTCCGAGCCGCGGCGAGGCGACGACGACCCACCTCGGCCGCCTCAAGCTGTCCTTCGCCATGAACCAGCACATGTCGCTCAGCACCTTCGCGCAGTACAACAACCTCGACGAGCGCACCAGCATCAACGCGCGCTTCCGCTACCACTTCAGGGAAGGCACGGATCTCTGGATCGTGTACAACGAAGGGCTGAACCTTGAACGAGATCGGGGATTCGACCCCAGGCTGCCGCGGTCGGCCGGGCGGACCCTTCTGATCAAGTACTCGCACACCTTCAGCTGGTAGACCGCAACACCGGACCCGCCAACGCACGGGGATTGAACCCTCAGCCTCGCCGGAGTGTTTTGGCGGTAGACGAAGAACCTCCTGGAAGCACTCCCGACCCCGGATACATGCCGTTGGCCCCCACCCGCCGTCGACTTCAGCGAAGCCCGGCTCCGCTCGCGTGGATCGTGCCGGCATGTCTGCTCCTGACCCCCGGGCTCGCCGCGCAGACCGGGGACCCGGACGAATTGGACGTGACGTCGCTCCGGTCGAGTGTGCCGGTGCCGATCCCCCGGATTACGGGAGAGATCGACGTCGACGGGGTCGTGAACGAGGCGGCCTGGGACGCGATCGAGCCACTGCCGATGTTCATGTGGGCCCCGACCCACGGGGGCGAGATGACGGAGCGGACCGAGGTCCGGATCGCGCATGATGACGAGTACCTCTACCTGTCCGGGCGGATGTACGACTCGGACCCTGAAGGCATCCGCTCGAACACTTTCTACCGTGATGCGTTCAGCGGCGATGATCTCCTCTCGGTCGTGATCGACAGCTACAACGATTACGAGACCGGACTGTGGTTCGGTACCACACCTGCCGGCGTCCGCCAGGATCGCTCGCTCTCCAACGATGGCGTGTTCACGGGAGACGTGATGCCGTTCAACGCCGACTGGAACGCCCATTGGCACGTCCTCACCTCGCGAAACGAAGAGGGGTGGTTCGCGGAATACCGGATCCCGTTCTCCACCCTGGGATTCCAGGCGGAGGGTGACGAAGTGACGATGGGGATCATCATCTACCGCTTCATCGGCCGAAAGAACGAGCGCCACGTCTATCCGACGATCGGACGCGAATGGGGCCAGGGAGGGTTCCTCAAGCCGTCACAGGGCCAGCGGATGACGCTGCGCGGGGTCCAGCCCAAGACACCCGCATACGTGACCCCGTACGTGCTCGGGGGCCTCAGCCGAACACCGGTCCTGCGGGAGCCGTCCGCCGCCGCCTCGTTCTGGGGGACGGAGCAGGATCACACGGCCGAGCCCGGCCTGGACCTCAAGTATTCTCCGTCGTCGAATCTGGCCATCGATCTCACCGTCAACACCGACTTCGCCCAGGTGGAGGCGGACGACCAACAGGTCAACCTCACCCGGTTCTCGCTCTTCTTTCCCGAGAAGCGCCAGTTCTTCCAGGAACGCACCTCGACCTTCGACTTCGGGACCGGGGGCTTCACCGACCGTGTTTTCTTCAGTCGGCGCATCGGGCTCGAGCGGGGAGAACTCGTCCGGATATACGGGGGCGCGAGGCTGGTCGGCCGGCTCGGGGGCCTGGACTTCGGATTCCTCAACATGCAGACCGCTCCGACCGCGGGGCGATCGGGCGAAAACATGGGTGTGTTGCGGCTCAAGCAGCAGGTGTTCAATCCGTATTCGTTCGTCGGAGGGATCGTCGCGACCCGTTACGGCTCGAACGGCCAGGACAACGTCGTCTACGGGCTGGATTCTCAACTGCGTCCGTTCGGCAACGAGTACCTGACGTTGACGTGGGCGCAGAGCCTCGACGAGGAGGTCAGGGAGCGCAACACGCTCGACGCGAGTCTCATCCGCGCCCGGTGGGAGCGACGGACGGATCGCGGCATCTGGTACAATCTCTACTACCGACGCGTGGGTCCGGACTACCTGCCGCGCCTCGGTTTCCAGCTGCGGAACGACTTCACGCTGTACGGCGGCCAGTTCGCCCATACCTGGCTCCAGGGCCCCAGCGCTTCGCTCAACAGTGTCACCCTGTTGGCGATGGGCGAGAACTACCACCGCAACGCCGACCTCACGATCGAATCCCGCTCCATTCGTCCCTCGGTGTCGTTCGATTTCAAGTCGACCGCGAACATCACGGCCTACTCGAACACACAGTTCGAGGACATCCGGACACCGTTTCCGGTCGGTACGGTGTCCATCCAGCCGGGCCAATACTGGTTCCACGAGGTCGGCATCGACTGGATGCTGCCGCGCAGCACGATCTTCCGGGGCGATATCAGGACGACGGTGGGGAGCTTCTACGACGGGCGGCGCGTGGGGCTGATCTTCAACCCCACGTGGACCGTTTCCCGCTACCTGGAAGTGGTCGGCGGCTACGAGGTCAATCGGATCGAGTTCCCCGACCGGGGCGAAGAGACGACGACGCAACTCGGTCGCCTACGGCTGAATTTCGCCTTCAACACGCACCTCTCGCTCAGCACTTTCGCGCAGTACAACAACATCGACGAGCGCACGAGCATCAACGCGCGCTTCCGGTACCACTTTCGGGAAGGCACGGATCTGTGGATCGTGTACAATGAAGGGTTGAACTTCGAACGCGATCAGCGGTTTGGGCCGAGACTCCCGTGGTCGGCGGGACGGAACATCATGGTCAAGTACTCGCACACCTTCATTTGGTGAGACAGGGGCGAAGATGGCTCGCCTGAACATCGGGCGCCTGGCGGCGCTCGGCATGTGGGCGGCGCTCGCGGTCGGGGTTCCGGTGCAGGCGGCCGCGCAGAGCGGGGGGCGCGACAAGCCCTCCGTCCCCCTCACGCGGCTCGAGGGGCACGGGCACATCCACCTCGACGGCCTCGTCGACGAGCCTGCCTGGGCCGACATCGAACCCGTGCCCGTCGTCATGTATTCGCCCATCTACGGCGGGGAAGCGACGGAGCGGACGGAAATCCGGATCGCCTACGACGACCGGTATCTCTACGTTTCGGGTCGGATGTTCGACTCGGACCCCTCGGGGATCCGCGCGAACAGTTACACCCGCGACGGGTTCAGCGGAGACGACCAGTTCTCCATCGTGATCGACAGCTACAACGATCACGAGACGGCTGTCGCGTTCGTGGTGAATCCGAACGGGGCGAGATCCGACCGCACCGTGTGGAGCGACGCCGAGTTCACGGCGGGGACGAGGCCGTTCAACAGCGACTGGAACGCGCACTGGGACGGCCTCGCGCAGCCGATGGCCGAAGGGTGGTCCGCTGAGATGCGCATCCCGTTCTCGACGCTGGGGTTCCAGAATACCGGCGGGGACGTGACGATGGGGCTCATCGTCTACCGCTCCATCTCGCGCAAGAACGAGCGCCACGTCTATCCCGACATCTCGCCCGAATACGGCTTCTTCGGCTTCGGCAAACCGTCGCTCGCGCAGCGGGTCACCTTCACGAAGGTGGACCGCACGAAGCCGGTCTACGTGACGCCGTACCTGCTCGGCGGGATGACGCAGATTCCGACCCTGCTCGAGCCGCCGGCCGTACAGGCCGCGTACTGGGACACGACCGACGAGCCCACGCGGGAACCGGGCCTCGACATCAAGTACTCGCCCTCCTCGAACCTGTCCATCGACCTGACGGCGAACACGGACTTCGCCCAGGTCGAGGCGGACGACCAGCAGATCAACCTGACCCGTTTCCCGCTCTTTTTCCCGGAGAAGCGGCAGTTCTTCCAGGAGCGGTCGGCGACCTTCGATTTCGCCACCGGCGGGATCACGGACCGGGTGTTCTTCAGCCGCCGCATCGGGCTCGACCGCGGAGATCTGGTCCGTATCTATGGGGGCGCGCGCGTGGTGGGGCGGGCCGGGGGGCTCGACTTCGGGTTCCTCAACATGCAGACGGCTCCGAATTCGGGGCGGGCGGGCGAGAACATGGGGGTGCTCCGGCTCAAGCAGAAGGTGTTCAACGACAACTCATCGGTCGGCGGGATCCTGACCACCCGGGTGGACGCGAACGGCGAGCGCAACATCGCTTGGGGCGCGGACGGCGAGATCCGGCTGTTCGGGGACGAGTACCTGACGCTGAAGTGGGCCCAGACCTTCGACGACGAGGTCGTGGAGCGGAACCCGCTCGACGCGGGGGCCTTCTTCGCCCAGTTCGAACGCCGGAGGCAGCAAGGGTTCAACTACAGCGCGCAGTACCGGCGGGTGGGAGTGGACTACCTGCCGCGTCTCGGCTTCCAGCTCCGGGATGACTTCACCCTCTTCGGCGGGTCGGCCGAGTACTCCTGGTTCCTCGGCGCGGACTCGAAGATGCGCACGGTGATGATCGGGGGCAGCACGGACCACTACTACCGGAACTCGGATATCACGCCGGAGTCGCGCACCATCGCTCCGATGCTGCTCCTCGCCATGAAGTCGGGCGCCTTCATGACCCTCACCTCTCGTTCGAGCTTCGAAAGCATCCGCGAGCCGTTCCGGGTCGCGAGCCTCCAGATCAACCCCGGGGAATACTGGTTCCACGAAGCGGACCTGTCGTGGCGTCTCTCGCGGGGAGGCCTCTTGCGAGGGGAGCTCGGCGGATCTGTCGGGAGTTTCTACGACGGGCGCCGCGCGAGCCTGCAGCTGAGCCCGGCCGTCAACCTCTCGAGTCATCTCGAGCTCCGGCCCAGCTACGACATCAATCGCTTCGAATTCCCGGGCCAGAGCCCCCTGACGACCCACCTGGCGCGGATCAGGGTGGATTATTCGCTCGACACCCACCTCTCGTTCAGCGCGCTCGCTCAGTACAACTCGACCGTGGACCAGACGACCGTGAACGCGCGCTTCCGGTACCACTTCCACGAGGGCGTGGACCTGTGGGTGGTCTACAACGAGGGCTACCACATGGACCGCACGAACGGAGGCATCGACCCGCGCCTCCCGTTCTCGGCGGGGCGGGCGCTCATGGTGAAGTACTCCCACACCTTCACCTTCTAGCCCTTAGCCAGGGCCGTCCGGCTCCCGCGGCGCGCGAATCTGCGAGATCGCCCGGCGGATCCCGTCGGGGTCTTCGCCGCGTCTGCTCAGTTCACGTCCCGATTTCGGTAGCGTCGTGCGACGGGGCAATGTATCCGGGACAGGTTACTTTTTCGCGGTAAGTTTACATAATATATCTTATGCGCCATTTTCGGCCGTCGAACGTGCCCAACTCGCGATCTCGTCACCGATCCACAGAGACGGCCTCAAACCCTGCGCCCGCTTCGGATCGGAGCCGATGGAGAACAAGCGGACGCCCGTCTCCCGGACCTCGACCTCCGCGCTAAGCCAAGCCGCAGGAAGCCGAACCGAAGGGATGGAAGCTACGCGCCTCCGGCGAGCCTCGCGCCCGTTGCCAGCCGTGTACCTCGATTCGCATACTGTCGGGTCAGGTTTCGACCTTACTTCCAAAAGGGGCCAGCGATGGAGACACGACGTGGACCAAATCTCATCACGCTTGGCATCGCGGTGCTACTCGTGGCCGGATGCGTCAGGGTGCAGACAACCATGTTGCCGGGCGCCCCTCGCGCTGGCCGGGTGATCTACCCGGAGGCCGTTCACGTCTTCTTCGCCGATGACGAAATGCCGGAGGATTGCGGGCGCGTTGCCATCCTTCACGGGTCTGGAAGCGGAAATTGGACGAACGAATCGGGGATGTTGAGCAAGTTGAGGGAGGAAGCTGGAAAGTTGGGCGCGAACGCCCTTCGGCTTCAAGGAATGGAGGAGCCTTCCTCTGGCGAGCGTATCGCCAACGCATTGATTTTCGGAGCGGCCGACGGGACGCGGAGATCAGAGGCGACGGCCCTTTATTGCCCGTCTCTGATGGAGGAGCCCGGCGGATAGGCCGGGAACCGCGAATCCCTACGGTACACGTCGGAGGAAGATCGGGAGGCCCCACGGCCACGGACGAGACCCCCGATTTCTGGAGGCCAGATTGCGGCCCCGATCGGCCCGCCTATATTCCGCCTCATGTACACGCGGGAAGGTACACCGGGGAGGTTTGGACTTGCGCCGGATTCGGCGCTCCAGATGGGCGCATATGCCGCCGAATCGCCCGAAGATTCGGGACTATATCTTATATAGCTATCGCCACCACATGACCGGAACTTCTGGACCGCGCGGATCAGATGGATATCTTCTTGAAGGAAGCGTCGTCCGCTTGGCGTATGGCGGTAAGCAGAATGTCAGAATGGTCCAGGGCAGACCGTGCGTCCTGCTTCGTGACTGGTTGGTCGTACACGTAATCGCTGGTTTTTCTCATCCTCATCAGCGCGTCCCAGGTCTTCGCTATGACAGGGCCGGGGACTACGCCCATGATGATGCTCCCGACCTCCCCGTGGCGTATCTCCCGGTTTCCTGGCGCCTGAGCGGCCAGATACCGAGCCTTGGCGGCTCCGTAAGCCGCGTAGTAGGCACGCCCGACGGCCGTCCTTAGATCCGCCTCGGTCGGGAAGCGCTTGTCCTTGAGTTCCTTGGCCGTCTCGAAGAAGTCTTCTGGGCAGAAGGTGGGGCTCATTCTCCGGGGATCACCCACGTAGACAAGGCTTCGCCCTCGGCTTCGGTCAACCCCTCCCCGAGAGCTTCGTAGACCCGAGCAATGGCTTCTTTGCCGTACGAGGTTTCGGGGAGGATGATCTTCATCACGGTGAACGTGATGGAGCGGCCATCCTCGGGAACCGTGTGGGTACGCAGTTGCGAGAACTCAGCGTCCATGTCCAGCCCTCGGACGATGTCCTTCACCCTCCCCGCGACATCCTCTGAAGAAGGGGCGACATGCTCAACGGAAGGGATTGCATCCTCAGGATCCCGGAGCTCAAGTATCTGCCATTGGTCAGCCACGCGGCTGCGCGGTGTGTGTGCGAACCAAAGCCCTCGGGGGTCTGGTGTCTGGCTCTCCACGAAATAGGCCAGGGTCGGACCGTACTCACGACTGCACACGGGCTCGTCGCGGTCCGAGTCGATGACGAAGGCCGTGCCAGCCGCGTCGAAAACGAGTGGCGGTTCGGGGAACCAGCCCCTCCCTACTTCGCCCAGACGATTGACACATATGGGGTCCATCATGACGTGCCTCATGGCCAATCTCCGCGAGCGACGAGCCTAGTGAACATCAGATTGACGACAGTGCCCGCGTTTCGAACGACCTTGTACGCAGTGTAGAAGCGCTCGCAGGTCACGCGTTCGTCGATGAGTCGCGTTTGCAGCGTTATCCTCATGCTGGCGGCTTCACTACCCTCACCCAAAGGATCACCGGCGAAACTGATTTCGAGAGGACGGGAAAAGAGCTTGAGATGAAGATCCGCCAAGAAGGTCTCACGAACCGGCTCGGCTAGGTTGGCCATCAACGTCAAGTGACTCTCTGAAACCGACGTGGTATGCTGGAGCGTGAGATGCCCCACGCCGCTGCGCAGGGCTACGAGGACGCGCGGTGGTTCGGCAGTCGGAGTAGGGGTGACTACGACCGCCCACTCCCAACTCGGATCCTCGATCTCAAAGTCGGTTGCATGTAGCCCTAGTTCCTCCAGCCAACGGCCAAGCTCGTCGCGCATCGAAGATGTCACAGACCACCCTTGTCAGTGTTGGACGCAACTCCGGTGGGTTGACATACCCGCCACCGCGTACACCGTTTACACTCCGACGTTTCCGGTGTCAAGCCTTTCCTTCGCTCGTCCCCCGCTTCCCTGTCCGTCACCGCTGGTACTTCCGGTTAGGCTGACGGATCGGGACGGGGTTCGCGGGAAGATTAGATCAAGGGTAAATCACCTCGCTCACGAGCCGACGCTAGCTGAGCTGTTCATCGAGTTCCGCAGCCTCGCGCTGTAGATCGCGCATCCGGCGCTCGGCGTCACGACCCCGAAGGACCGCCCACGCCAGCTTGAACCGACGCCAGAACCCCGGCGGAGGCGGATTTACCTCGCTGACGGCCCCGGGCGGATACGGGCTGGTCAGCCGCTGGCCCGGTCGCGACGCGCCTTGACCTCGCCGAGCCGGAGGCGGTAGACGCTCGCCTCGACCGGATCTTCCTCGGCGGCCTCCTCGGCGATGGCGGCGTAGATCGTCTCGGCCTCTTCCATGCGGCCCAGCGAGGTGAGGATTCGGGCCGCCGAGGCTCGCGCCTCGCGACGCTGGAACGGGAAGCGGGCCACCTCACCCAGCCTCTGGTAGGTCGCGACGGCGGTTTCCGCGTCCCCGGACGCTTCCTGGGCGGCGGCCCGGAGGGTCTGTGCCGCGAGTCCCACCGGCTCGTCGGGCGCCGCGGAGATCTCGTTCGCCACCCGCTCGGCTTCGACCGGCTGGCCCGTGTCGAGGTATATCCGCGCGAGCAGGAGCCGGCCTTCGTCCGCGGCCTCCGCGTCGGCGAAGCGCTGGACGTACGCCTCGAGATCCGGGATCAGCATCTCGGGGCCCGTCGCGCCCAGCCGGAGGGTCGCGAGTTCGGTCGCGGCCTGCTCGCGTACGGAGGCCTGGAAGTTGACGTAGTACACGACCCCCACGACGATGATCGCGATGCCGGCCCCGCCGACGAGCACCGATCGCAGGTTCTTGGTGACCCAATCGGCGAGCCGGAATGTGGACCGGACGAAGGCATCGTCCCGGTGGCCCTGTCCCCCTGGTCCCTTTCCGCCGGCGAGTGCGTCGGCCATGCCCGTGTTCCCTCCTTGAGGTCGGTGCGTGAACGGCGTGGAAGCTATCCGGCCCGGCGAATCGCCGCTACTCGCCGCGCAGGTCGCGCGTCCGCGCGGCGCGATCGATGGCCAGCACCGCGGCCGCCCCGAGGAGCATGAGGCCCGCCGCGGGCCAGATTTCGCCGGGAGATGCGGGCCACCGGTTCTCCATGAGCCATTCGACCCGGCCCCCGCTGTGCGTGTACAGCTCGCGGACCCGGTCCTTCCACGGCCAGAGCGCGTTCAGTGACCCGAGCAGGAAGCCGGTGAGGAGGCTCAGCGTCGCCGCCCGGCGCCGCGCCAGCAGCCGTCTGAGCACGCGGCTGAAGCCGAGCAGGCCCGCGGCGACGCCGAGGGCGACGGCGAGGAGCCGTATTGCGTCGAGGCCCTGGAGGGCGCCGATCACGGGGGCGTAGGCGCCGAGGATGAGCAGGATGAAGCTGCCGGAGATGCCGGGCAGGATCATGGCGCAGGCGGCCACCGCCGCCGCCGCGGCGAGAAAGAGCGGCGCGTCGGACCTCACGAGTGGGGGAAGCGCCGTGACGGCGCCCGCGAGCACGGCCCCGGCCGCACCGAGGGCCCAGAGGCCGGCCCGGCGCTCGGCCACTCGGCGCCCGACGAGCGGAACGGACGCGGCCACCAGGCCGAAGAAGAAGGCCCACAGCTGAACGGGCCGGTTCGCGAGCAGCCAGTGCAGCACCCCGGCGAACCCGATGACGCTCGTGAGGATGCCGGCGAGCAGGACGGCCAGGAAGCCGAGGTTCGCCTGCTCCCAGGTGCCCCGCAGGCCCCGCTCGCGCAGCGTACCCGGCAGCCTGTGGTCCAGGCCCGCGATCGTCTCCACGAGCTCGTCGTAGATGCCCGAGATGAGAGCGATCGTGCCCCCGGACACGCCCGGCACGAGGTCGGCCAGCCCCATGGCCAGCCCTTTCGCATAGAGCGCCGCCCACGCCTTCACCGGCCGCGGCCTCGTCCCCCGCCCCGCCGGGTCTCCTCGATGAGCGGCACGAAGCGGACACGGGTGAGTTTCTCGTGCGAGACGTCCTCGCCCCGCCGGGTGTACCGATACAGCTCCTGCCGCCGCCCCCCCACGGGGACGATCATCCGTCCGCCCTCGGCCAGCTGTTCGAGGAGCGCGGCGGGCGGCCGCGCCGTGGCGGCACCCACGATGATGGCGTGGAACGGCGCATGTTCCGGCCATCCGAGGCTGCCGTCTCCCAGCATCAGATGGGCCTCCACCCCCACCCGGGAGAGCGCCCGCGCCGCGCCCTCGTGCAGCGACGCGATGCGTTCGATCGAGTACACCTCCGCCCCCAGCGTCGCGAGCAGCGCGGTCTGGAAGCCGGCCCCCGTCCCGACCTCGAGCACGCGCTGGCCCGCGCGAACCCCTGCGCATTCGATGCTCAGCGCATGGATCATGGGGCTGGAGATCGTCTGTCCCGCGCCGATCGGGAGCGGGATGTCCTCGTAGGCCCGGCCCCGGAGGACTTCCGGGACGAAGAGGTGCCGCGGTACGGTGTCGAAGGCGTGCAGGAGCCCGAGATCCCGCACGCCCCGGGTCCGAAGGTGCTCCACCAGGCGCCGGCGGTCGCGCTGGTATTCGGCAGTCCCTCCGCGAGCCGTCAGCTCCCCAGGCCCCACGACCTCACCTCGTTCAGCAGTTCGAAGTTCGTCAGGTCCAGGTGCAGCGGCGTCACCGACACGTAGCCGGCGCGTACGGCCCGGAAGTCCGAATCCTCCCTGCCCCGCCACGCGGAGTGTCCTCCCCCGATCCGGAAGTAGTCGTGGCCGTGCTCATCCCGGCTCCGGCGCAGGGAATCGATATACACGCGCCGCCCGAGCGCGGTGACGACGACGCCCTCCACTTCGCTCGCCGGGCGGTTCGGGAGGTTCACGTTGAGGAAGGTCTCTTCCGGAAACTCCGTCCTCCGGAGGCAGGACCGGATCAGCCCGCCGAGCAGGTCTCCGTACGTCTCGAGCACCGTCTCGTCATCGCCGGTGAACGAGAAGGCGACCGCCGGGACCCCGAGGATCGTCGCCTCCATCGCGGCCGCCACGGTGCCCGAGTAGAGGACGTCCTCGCCCATGTTCGGCCCGTGGTTGACGCCCGAGAGGACGAAGCGGGGCGGCGTCTCGAGGATCTCCTTGAGGGCTACGACCACGCAGTCGGTCGGCGTCCCGTCCACCATGTAGCGCCGATCATCGAGCCGCGTGAGGCGGAGCGGACGGTACAGCGAGAGCGCATGGCTCGTCGCGCTCTGCTCGCGGTCCGGAGCCACGGTCCACACGTCGCCGAAGGACTCCGCCACCCCCGCCAGGAGCGCGAGACCGCCCGCCTGCACGCCGTCGTCGTTCGTACACAGGAGGACGGGTCTGGCCGCGTCGGTCACCCCGCCTCGCCCTCCTCGAGCAGCGCGACCAGATCGTCCGCCTCCCGGCGCAGGTCGCGAATCGTCTCCCGGTCCCAGGCCACGCGCGCCGCCTTGGCGAGCTGTCCGCTCGTCCGCAGCTGTTCGAGCTTCCTCCGCGCGCCCTCGATCGTGTAGCGTTCCGTGTAGAGGAGGTGCCGCAGGAGCTGGACGAGCTTGATCTGCTTGCGGCGGTAGACCCGGTTTCCGGCCCGGTTCTTGGTGGGCCTCAGGATGGAGAACTGGCTCTCCCAGTAGCGGAGGACGTGCGGCTTGAGATCGGCGATCTCGCACACGTCGCCGATCGAATAGTACTCCTTCGGGGCGATGCGATCCGCCACGCTCCCCCTCTCCGGCCTCTCCGGCGCGTGCTCCCGGGCCCCCGCGTTCGGTCCCGGCGGTCAGCCCCAGCGTTCCGGCTTCGGCTCGCGCGCCATCAACCGGGCCAGCGCGGCTCGGGGCGCGACATCTTCGTACAATATCGAATATACGGCACTCGTGATCGGCATCTCCACGTCGAGCTGACGACTGAGTTCGTACGCCGCCCGCGCCGTCCGCACACCTTCGACCACCTGCTCCATCTCTCCGATGGCCTCGGACGGACGGCGGCCCGACCCGATGGCTAGGCCGGCGGAGCGATTCCGGCTCAGCCGACCCGTGCAGGTGAGGACGAGGTCGCCGAGTCCGGCGAGTCCGCCCAGCGTCGTCTCGCGCGCCCCGAAGTGTTTGGCGAGGCGCACGATCTCCGCCAGCCCGCGGTTGATGAGCGCCGCCCGCGCGTTCGACCCCAACTCGAGCCCGTCCGAGATACCCGCGCCGAGAGCGATCACGTTCTTGAGTGCGCCTCCCAACTCCACCCCGTCAACGTCCGGCTGCGTATAGACGCGGAAATAGCCGTTCCGGAACAGGCTCTGGACCGCAAGCGCGTGTGCCTCGCGCCGGCTCGCCGCGACCACGGCGGTCGGAAGCCGGCGCAGCAGTTCCTCGGCGAAGCTGGGGCCGGAGAGGACGACGGTCCGGGAGGACGCGGCATCGCCGAGCGTCTCCACGATGACCTCCGACATCCGCCGGCGCGTCCCGACCTCGATCCCCTTCGAGGCCGAGATCAGGATCTGGTCCTCCAGATGCGGAGCCGCCCGCGTGAGCACCGCCCGCACCGCGTGCGACGGGCAGACGGAGACCACGAAGCGCGTGCCGCCGAGCGCCGCCTCGAGGTCGGAGGTGATCGCGTGCGGCCGGGCGAGTTCGATCCCGGGCAGGTAGCGCTCGTTGACGCCCGCCTCGCGGATGGCGGCGGCGTGCGCCTCGTCGCGCGCCCACAGGCGAACCTCGTGGCCGTTCCGCACCAGCACGTCCGTGAGCGCCGTGCCCCAGCTTCCGGCGCCCAGCACGGTCACCACCGCGCGGCTCACGGTTCGTCCCTCCGGTCCTGCCGCCGGTCCGCCGCGCGGGGTCGCACGCGTCCGCGCCGCCAGTCGATCTGCAACTCCTCGCGACGAACGATGCGCGCGAGGTTCGCCCGGTGCGTCCACCAGACCGTCACGGCGAGCAGAATCGCGTACGAGACGACCGACCGCGGCGCCGCCGAGGCGCGCGCCATGATCGGGACGAGGCTTGCGGAGACGAGGGAGGCGACGGACGCGGTGCGGGTGAGGATCACCGTCATGACCCACACGGAGAAGGCGACGGTCACCGCCACGGGCGCCAGCGCCGCCATCGTCCCGGCCGCGGTCGCGACCCCCTTCCCTCCCTTGAACCTCGTGTACACGGGCCACACGTGTCCGGTGATGGCCGCAAGCCCGTACGCGAGCGCCCACGCCCCCGTCCTCCCGTCCCAGAGCGGAAAAAACCAGACGGGCAGAAACCCCTTGAGGAGGTCGACGAGGAGCACCACGACAGCCGGGAAGAAGCCGAGGATGCGGTATACGTTGGTGGACCCGAGGTTGCCGCTCCCCTCCCGGCGCAGATCGTAGCCGTACAGCCGCCCCACGAGGTAGCTGGTCGGGAACGCCCCCATCAGATAGGCGAAGAGCGTGAGCAGCGGGGCCGTCACGCGCGCTCCGAGCGTTGCTTCAGCTTGATCCGGATGGGAGATCCCTCGAATCCCCAGGCCTCCCGGAAGCCGGCGACGAGGTATCGCACGTAGTGCTCCTTCAGATCATGGGGGCGGTTGGACCAGAGTACGAACAGCGGCGGGGACGACGCCACCTGGCTTCCGTACAGCAGCCTCACGTCGCCACGCCCTCCCTGGGGCGGCTGGCGGCGCGCGACGAGGTCGCGCAGGACCTTGTTGACTTCGGCGGTCGGGATGCGCCGCGCACGCTCCTCCTGCGCGGCGAACGCCAGGTTCATCACCTTGCGCACGCGCTTTCCAGAGAGCGCGGAGCAGGTGATGATCGGAACCCAGCGAAGATAGTGCGCCCGCTCTCGGAGTTGGCGATCGAACCCGGCCATTGCCGACGGTCCCCGGTCCTCGATCAGGTCCCATTTGTTCGCCACGAACACGAGCCCTTTGCCGGCGTCCCAGGCCTGGTGTCCGATCCTGAAGTCCTGGTTCGCGGCACCGGCCTCGGTGTCGACGAGGAGGAGGCAGACGTCCGCGCGCTCGATCGCCGACGCCGCGCGGAGGCGGCCCAGAAACTCGAGGTCGTCCGCGATGCGCGCCTGTCTCCGGAGCCCCGCGGTGTCGATCAGACACACGCGACGGTCCCCGATCTCGAGTTCCGTGTCGATCGCGTCCCGGGTCGTCCCGGCCTCCTCGTGGACGATGACCCGATCTTCGCCCAGGAGCCGGTTGACGAAGCTCGACTTGCCCACGTTGGGGCGCCCGATGACCGCGACCCGGAGGTCGGTGCCCCCGTCTTCGGCCTCGTGGGCCTCGGGGAGCGCCTCGACCACGCGGTCGAGCAGGTCCCCCGAACCCTTGCCGCTGAGCGCCGCCAGCGGCGTGGGGTCGCCGAGGCCCAGTTCGTAGAACTCGAGATGCTCGACGGATCCCCCGAGTTCGTCCAGCTTGTTCACGCCCAGGATCACGGGCAGGCCCGAGCGGCGCAGGAGGTCGCCCACATGCCGGTCGACGGGCAACACCCCCTCCCGTCCGTCGACGACGAGGATGACCACGTCGGCATGGCCGATCGCGGTCTCCGCCTGGCGCCGTACCTCCTGGTCGATCTGCCCCCCCGGCCCTTCGACGAGCCCGCCCGTATCGACGAGCAGGAACCGGCGTCCCGCCCACTCGGCCTCCGCGAACTGCCGGTCGCGCGTCACGCCGGGGCGCTCCGCCACGATGGCCAGCCGGCGACGGAGGATCCGGTTGAACAGCGTCGACTTGCCCACGTTGGGGCGGCCCACGATGGCCACGGTCTGCAAGGCCACGGCGTCTACAGCCCGGAGAGGACGTCGACGAAATCGTGCGAGGGCTCGACCCGGCGACCGGGGAACTCGGCACGAAGGTCGGACAGGCTCATGTCATCGAGGAACAGATCGTCGTCGTTGAGCGCCTGAACGGAGAAGAGAGCGACATCGAAATCCCCGCCCTCGCGGAGCGCCTTCGCATGGTCCGCGCCCGGCAGCAGCCCCGCCGTGGTGACCATGGGCCCGTAGAGCGTGTTCTCGACCGCCACGGCGGACACCTCGGCCCCGGTCCGGCGGGCGATCCGGTCCGCGAGGCCGGCCAGCGTAGGCCCCATCGATGCGCCGGTCACCGCGACCACGCGGCAGCCGTCGAGCGGGCCGAGATCCTCGAGCCGTCCCGCCAAGCGGTCTGTCAGGCTCGAGATCGCGCCGACCCCGTTGCTCTCCAGGTCCTGGTCGTCGAAATAGGCCGCGCCCGGCGGCGCCAGCCCCGCCTGCAGGTACAGCTCGTCCGCCGCGTAGCACCACCCCTGGCCGCGTTCGGCCAGCGCCCGCTCCCGGATCGCGTCCACGGCCGCGAGTGCCGCGCGACACTCGGCGGGCTCGAGGGTGCGCCCCCCGGGCGCGGCGTTCCAGGTCGTGAGTCCCACCGGGACGATGGAGAGCGACCGGATCGCCTCCCGCCGGTCGTAGAGGTTCTCGATCGTACGCGTGAGATGGTCGCCGTCGTTCAGATCCGGGCAGAGGACGACCTGCGCGTGCACGAGGATGCCCCCGTCGGCCAGGCGGTCGAGGTCCTGATTGATGTTGGCGCTGCGGGGGTTCTTCAGCATCGCGAGCCGAATCTCCGGCTCGGTGGCGTGGACGCTCACATACAGAGGCGAGAGTCGCTGTTCGAAGATCCGGTCCCAGTCCTCGGGACGCAGGTTCGTCAGCGTGATGTAGTGGCCGTGCATGAAGGACAGCCGATAGTCGTCATCCTTCACGTACAGGGGCGCCCGAAGCTTGTCCTTCCTGGGATTCCCCTTCACGAAACAGAACGGGCAGGCGTTCGTACAGCGGCGGATCTTGTCGGGCTCGGGGATGATGCCGAGCGGCTCGTCCGGCGGCTTCTCGATCTCGAACAGGAGACGCTCGCCCGAGGGGCGCTCCGCGAGCATCTGCAGCGACGGTTCCGCCTGATGGAAGAGGAGATCGAGGCTGTCCCGGATGGGGCGGCCGTTGATCTCGAGCACGGCGAGACCGGCGGGGAGGTCGAGGTCGGCGGCGATCGAGCCCGGCTCGACTCTGGCGATTCGAATCATGATGAAGCGGTCGGAAGGTCCGGATCCCGGGGGGGCTCTCCGTCCGGTCGGTCAGCCCCCGATGGTCCCGTAGCGGAATCCGGCCAGCGGCACGTCGGAGGTGACCTCGAAGCGGAAATTCCCCGCAGCGGCGTCCGTCGTCTGCGTATGGGTCATCGCGACCTGCCCGTTCGCGTCCAGGAACTCGAACGGGATCTGCAGCGTGCCGCTCGCCGTGCGCGCCGTGAAGTCGACCTGCACGACGTAACTCCCGCCCGACGTGGCGGCCATCTGGGCGAAGGTGAACGAGAGCGCGGCCGCCTCACCCTCCGCCATGACCGCCATCGCCTGATCGTTCATGTCTGCGCGACCCAGGGCCGTGGCGTGAAGCTGGAACGCAAGCTGATCGTAGGGATACCACGTGGTCAGGGTGTCGGCGAGGGGGATGACCGGCCCCGGACGTCCGGCCTGGGTGGAGGCGTTGACGTAGTTCTCCATCGCCTCCTTGTTGTAGGGATTCCCCTGGCGCGCGTTTCCGAACGCGGTCGTCGCGTCCTCGAAGTTCTGCGCCTCGTAGACCCCGACCCCGACCTCGAGCCACTGGTCGTAGCTGAGATCCGTGCGTCCGAGGATGTCCGCGTAGATGGCCGCCGCCTCGTCGGCCCGGTCCTGATCCGCGAGCACGCCCGCGTACCGGATCCGGATCACGACATCGTCCGGGTTCTCGGCGAGATATGCGCCGTAGGTGTCCGCGGCTTCATCGCCACGGCCCTCGGCCATCAGGAGGTCACCGAGCCCGCGCACGGCGTCCCGCATCTGCTCGGCGTCGACCTCGGCCATGTCCGTCGCGAGTGCGGTGCGATACGTCTCGATCGCGGCATCGGTCGCCCCGGTCTGCGCCTGCAGGCCCGCGGCCATGTTGTACGTTCGCATGTCAGGCCGCAGCTCGTTCGCGAGCATGAACGCCTCGATCGCGGCCTCCGTGTCGGAGGCGCTGTAGGCGTTCACCCCCCGGTTGTAGAGCCGCACCCAGCCGTTGTAGCGCTGGTTCTCCCCGTGCACCATGCACTCGGGTGGCGCGAGTTCGTCGAAACGGTCCAGAAGCCCCGTTGCTTCCGCGAAGTCGTCGAGGCCCATCTGCACCTGGGCCCCCATCAGGAAGACGACGGGGTTGTCGCTGTCGAGGTCGTCCTCGAGGCCCGCCCAGGCCTCGGTGAAGGCGGTGAGGCTGTCCGCAGCGGTCGCCGTTTCGAGATCCTGCATCGCCTCCGACGCGCGGCTCGCCGAATCGCTCGGATCGAACTGGCATTCCTGCTCCTGCCCGAACAACGCCGCAGGTAGGACGCCGAGTACGAGGACCGCCGTGGCCGCCGTCTTCGCGTCTGCATGCACCGTGTTGAACATCGCTCTGAACCCCTGTTGGTTGTGTGACCTGTCCGACTGTCCAAGATAGCCGGAATACCGCCCCCGCGCACGAACGCCCGACCAGGGCTCCGCTCAATAGGTCAGCAGGTGCGCGGTGTTGAAGAGGACGACGGTTTCTCCGTCCCTCAACTCCCCCGAGCGCCGGAGTTCCCGTGCGGCCGCAAGGGTTGCTCCTCCTTCGATACACGCCCCCACGCCGGCCGCGCCAAGCTCGAGTGCCGCGGTCATCATGGCTTCGTCCGGGACGGCGACCGCGCCGCCCTCCGACTCGCGCAGCGCCTCGAGGATGAGGAAGTCTCCGAGCGCCCCGGGGACCCGGAGGCCCCAGGCCTCGGTCGACGCGTCCCGCCACGGCTCCGCATGGGTCGCGCCCGCCGCGTGCGCCCGCACGATCGGGGCGCAGCCCGAGCCCTGTACCGCGTACAGTCTCGTGCCGCCCTCGATGAGCCCCAGTTCGCGGAGTTCGGAGAGCGTCTTGTGGCTCCCGATCAGGCCGGTGCCGCCGCCGGTCGGGTAGACGATCGCGTCGGGCGGCCGCCAGCCCAGCGACTCGACGATCTCGAGCATCATCGTCTTCTTGCCCTCGATCCGGTACGGCTCCTTGAGGGTGGAGATGTTGAACGCCCCGGTCTCTGCGGCATACTCGGCGGACAGGCGGCCGCACTCGTCGATCAGCCCGTCGACCCGCGTCGTCTCGGCCCCGTAGTGCTCGCAGCGCCGGGCGACGCCCTCCGGCGTGTCCTCGGGGATGAAGAGACGGGCGGACGCGCCGGCCCGCGCCGCGTAGGCCGCGAGCGCCGCGCCGGCGTTCCCCGCGCTCGGGATCACGAAGTCCGTCGCGCCCTCGTGCACGGCGCGCGTGATCGCGGCGCACAGGCCCCGGTCCTTGAAGCTGCCGGTCGGATTCAGGCCCTCGTCCTTGACGAGGAGCGTCATGTCCTCGAACTCGCCGCCGAGCCGGAGTTCGAGCAGTGGCGTACCCCCCTCGCCGAGCGTCACCGGTTCTTCGTCGGGGTCGAGCGGCATGATCTCGCGGTAGCGCCACATCCCGGCCGGGCGCGCGGCCCACGCGCGCCGGAGGGCTTCACCGTCGAGGTCCGCGAGGTCGTACCGTGCCAGCAGGGGTTTCCCGCAGTCGGGGCAGACCGTGGCCAATGGCCGGGCGGCCGGCCGCCCGCAGGCACCGCATTCGAGGCGCCAGCTCATACGCTCGTCTCCTTGTCGTTGCTTCCGTTGTTGTGTCCGCCGTGGCTCGTGTCGAACTCGGTGGCGGCCCCGGGCGCCGCCGCGTCCAGGCGTTCCAGCGTCCGCTCCCGTCCGAGGGCGTACGCGACCTCCCCCAGGTCGGGGCCGTGAGGCTGCCCGGTCAGGGCGACCCTAACGGGCGGGAAGAAGGCCCGCCCGGGCAGCCCGGCCTCCCGCATCGCTCCGCGGAGCGTCCGGGCGAGGGGCTCGGGTCGCCACGCCGTCTCTTCCCAGGCGGCCCGGGCGAAGCGAATCGCGGCCCCCGCCTCCGGGGCCGAGAGCACCTGCCGCGCGGCCGCCCCGCCGAGCGGCGGCGCGCGGAAGATCGGCTCGACCTCCGACGAGGCGTCGGTCACAAGTCGCGTGCGTTTGGCGAATACCTCCGCGGCGCGGCGGAGGTCGGCGTCGGTCAGGCCCAATCCCTCCGCGTCGAGCTGTCCGGCCCAGCGCCGGGCCAGCCGCTCGGGCGGCTCCGCCCTCAGGTGCCGCCCCGACAGCCAGGCCATCTTCTCCTCGTCCACCTCGCTGTCCGCCGCCCCCAGCCGGTCGAGATCGATCCGCTCGACGAGCGCCCCCCGGCTCAGGAACTCCTCCCCGTCCTCCGACGACCAGGAAAGCAGCGAGAGATAGTTCAGGATTGCGTCCGGATGGAAGCCCCGCTCGCGGTAGTCGAGGACGCCGGCCGCCCCGCGTCGCTTGGAGAGCTTCCCTCCCCCGGGGGCGAGGACGGTCGGGATGTGGACGAACTCCGGCGGTTCCACGCCGAAGGCCCGGTACAGGAGGACCTGTTTGGGGGTGTTCGAGAGGTGTCCCACGCCACGGATCACATGGCTGATCTCCATCGCGATGTCGTCCACCGCGACGGCGAAGTTGTAGGTGGGCCGACCGTCGCTCCGTACGAGCACCATGTCGCCCAGATCGTCTCCATCGATGGCGAGCGTGCCCTTGAGGAAGTCGTCGAACGCGACCGGACCCGACGCCACGCGGAGGCGGATTGCCGGCGTGCGCCCCGCGGCCTCGTAGCGGCGCGCCTCGTCCGCCGGGAGGTCGCGGCAGCGCGCGTCGCGGCCGGTGGGTTCTCCCGCGGCGATCGCCGCCTCCCGACGGGCTTCCAGTTCGTCCGGTGCACAGTAGCAGCGGAAGGCGCGGCCTGACTCGATCAGTTCCCGCGCCCGTTCGCGGTGCAGCGCCCCGCGCTCCGACTGCCGGTACGGCCCGAACGGCCCGCCCTCGCGGGGCCCCTCGTCGGGCCGGAGTCCGAGCCAGTCGAGTGCCTCGTAGATCATCGCTTCCCCGTCGCGGACGCCGCGCTCGGTATCCGTATCCTCCAGACGGAGCACGAAGGCGCCCCCGTGGCGGCGTGCGAACAGCCAGTTCAGGATCGCGGTGCGCGCGTTGCCGAGGTGGAGCGCCCCCGTCGGACTCGGGGCGAAACGTGTGCGCATGGGGGCCGTCATGCGGCCGGTTCCTCCGGGTCGAAGCCATCACAGCGAAGTACGGGCAGTCGGGGATAGCGCGGGAATCTCGGGTCGCGACGCGAGAGCCGACAGAGGAGGAAGGACGCCCCGCGATCGCTCGTGATCCAGCGCCGATGCCGGCACGCGGCGCAGAGGCCGGCGGGCGGCCGCCCCCGCATCAGAAGGGCCCTGCCCGGGAGCCCTCACCGGACCCGGAGTCGCTCGTGGAACCCGACGCGTCGCCCGACTTGTAGCCCGGTTCCGTCTCGTCGGGACGGAGGGAGGAGAGGATCGAGGCCGCGGTCGCCCGCCCGATCCCGGGCGTGCGGGTGAGTTGTGCCACCGTGGCGCGGCGGATGATGTCGAGACTCCCGAAGCGCTCTAGCAGTAGTTGTTCGCGCGCCGGCCCCACGCCCGGGATCTCGCCCAGCCGCGAGCGCAGCGCGCGCCGGCGGCGGAGCGTGCGGTTGTATTGGAGCGCGAAGCGGTGCGCCTCGTCACGTGCCCGCTGCAGCCAGTGCAGGCCCGGATCCGTGCGCGGGAGGCGCAGCGGGAGCGCCGACTCCGGCCGGAACACCTCTTCCTCGCGCTTGGCCAGTGCCACGGTGGGGAGGTCCGACACCCCGGCCGCGTCCATCGCCTGGCGGGCCGCCGACAGCTGTCCCCTGCCCCCGTCCACCACCACCAGGTCCGGAAGGGGGTGACCCTCGCGCACGCGCCGGTCGAAGTAGCGCGAGACGATCTCCTGCATCATCGCGTAGTCGTCCGGTTTCCCGTCCTCCGATTCCCGGATCCGGAATCTGCGGTATTCGTCCTTGTGCGGGCGTCCGTCGCTGAGCCACACGCAGCTGCCCACCGATTCCCGTCCCGCCAGCGTCGACACGTCGAAGCAGACGATCTCCCGCGCCGGCTGTCCCAGTTCCAGCGCCTCCCCGAGACGGGCCGCGGCGGGCGGCACGCCCCCCGCTCCGCGGTCCGCCGCCGGCTCTTCCTCGCGCTCGCTCCGATCCCGGGCGAGCACGTGTGCCGCGTTGCGGTTCGCGGCCCGGGTCAGCTCCCGCTTCGGTCCCCGTACGGGGACCCGAACGCGGAAGCGGCGGTCGGCGAGCCCCGACAGGTATTCCTCCACGAGATCCTGTTCCTCGAAGGGCTCCGGGACCAGCAGCTCGGAGGGGACATCGTCCGCGTGCCGAAGGTAGAAGCCTTTGACGAGCGCCCCGAGCACGGCGTCATCCGCCTCCTCGCCCACGTTGCCCAGGTAGTGGATCCTCCGGCCGACGAGGCGCCCCTCGCGCACCCGCAGCACGATCCCGCACACCGACCCGCCCTCGTCTTCGCGCGCGAAGCCGATCACGTCGTGGCTCCCGCCCCGCGGATCGATCGCCGTCTGGCGGCTCTCGAGCTGGTCGAGTCCGCGCAGGACATCCCTCGATTCGGCCGCCCGTTCGTACTCCATCGCATCGGCGGCCTCCGCCATCCTCCGCTCCACGGAGCGTCGGACCACGCCCGTCCGTCCTCCCAGGATCTCGAGGATCTCGTCGATCATGCCGCGGTAGTCCGCCTCGGATTGCAGGCCCGCGCACGGAGCCTTGCAGCGTCCGATGTGGTAGTCGAGACAGGGACGCGGCGGCAGCTCCTCCGGCATTCGGTAATGGCACGAGCGCACGGTGTACATCTTCTTGATCGTGCGCAGGGCGCGGCGCATCGCCCCCACGTCCGTGAAGGGGCCCAGGTAGCGCGACCCGTCGTCGTCGAGCCGGCGTGTCACGAAGATGCGGGGAAAGGGCTCGGTCACCGTGATCTTTATGTACGGATAGCTCTTGTCGTCGCGGAGCTGGATGTTGAAGCGCGGTCCGAACTCGCGGATGAGGTTCCATTCGAGGAGGAGCGCCTCGGCTTCCGAGCGCACCGGGAAGGTCTCGATGCTGTCGATCTCCCGCACGAGACGGACGAGCTTCACGGAACGGCTCGCCTCCGCCCCGAAGTAGGAGGCGACCCGCGCGCGGAGCGACTTCGCCTTGCCCACGTAGAGCACCTCGCCGGCCGCATCCCGAAACAGATACACGCCGGGCTCGCGGGGGAGCGCCCGCGCCTGCTCGCGCAACGCGTCGAGGTTCGTCCGGCTCGGCCGCCCCGCCCGGCTCACGCATCCCCCCGGACGGTCCGGAGCGTCCTCGGGAGGCCCGCCACGGACACGTAACAGAGCCCCCCCCCCGCCAAGGCGATGGCGAGCATGAGGGCGTGGCCGAGGAAACCGTCCGGCAGCGCGGCCTCGAGCCAGACGCGCAGGAGCCACGCCGCCCCCCCCGCGAGAAGGGCGCCGAGCCCCATGCGGACCAGCGAGCCCCGTACGGGAGCGAGCCAGCCCCCCCCGCCGCGCCGTCCCAGCCCGCGGGTCAGGAGGGCGAGGTTGATCCACGCGCCCACGGAGCCCCCGAACACGATGCCGGCCGCGGCGCGAAGCCCGAAGCCGCGCGCGTCGAGCCACAGGGCTGCGGTCGCGCCGACCGCGATACCGAGAACGACCCCCGTCGCGGCGTACTTCACCGGGGTGCGCGTGTCCTGGAGGGCGTGGAACGCGCTCGCGAACAGCTTCGTGAGGCTCGTGGCCACGAGGCCCAGCGCGTACGCGCCCAGGATCCAGTGCACGACCGGCACGTGTTCGGCGGCGAAGTCCCCCCGCTGATAGATGAGGGATATCGCGAGGTCGCCCAGAAGGAGGAGGACGACGACGGACGGGAAGATGAACCAGGCCACGCGCCGCACCCCGGTCGCGAGGTGGGAGCGCAGTGCCTCGACGTCCCGTTCGCGGGACATCGAGGGCAGCGCCGCCACCGCGACCGAGGCGCCGAACAGCGCCAGCGGCAGGAGCGCGATCCGCTGGGCGTAGTAGATGCCGGACAACGCGCCCTCGATGAGCAGGCTGGCGAGGAAAACGTCCGTCAGGCTCGAGATCTGGAAGATGCCCTGCCCCGCGGCGACGGGAACGGCGTTGCGCGCGACGCGGCCCGTGGGCTCGAAGCCGCGGTCGATGCGCGGACGCAGCGTCCCGAGCAGGCGGCGCACGGCGGGCAGCTGCACGCCCACCTGCAGCCCGCTGCCGATCAAGGTGGACCAGGCGAGCACCTCGATGAGCGGCGCCCACCCCAGTCGCGCCCCGAGCAGGAGGCCGACGATCTGCGACAGATTCCAGACCACGGGCGCGACGAAGGGGAGGAAGAAGCGGCGGTGGCTCGTCAGGATGCCGAGGCACCAGGCGCCGACGATCATCACGCCCGACATGGGGAAGAGGATGCGGACGAGCCGTGCCGTGTCGGCGCTGAGTTCCGCATCGAAGCCAGGTGCGAAGAGCGCCACGAGCCACGGCGCGGCGGCGGTCGCCGCGGCGACCACGAGCGCGGTCAGGGCGAGAAGTCGGCCCAGCACGCCCTGGGCGAGCCTCCGGGCCGACGCCGCATCGCCTCGCTCGAGCTGCGAGGAGAACACGGGCACGAAGGAGGCGGACAACGCTCCCTCGCTCAGGAGGTTCCGAAAGGCGTTCGGGATCTTGAGCGCGGCGCCGTAGGCGTCCATGGCGCCGCCCAGCCCGAACGCGGCGGCGATGATGACGTCGCGCAGGAATCCGGAGATGCGGCTGGCCAGTATGCCGGCGCCGACGAGCGCCGCCGACCGGCCCTGCCCAGGCGCCTTTGCGTCCGTCAGGTCAGCTCTCCCGGTCGCCCCCGCCCGCCCGATGCGGTTCGCTCGGCGGCAGCGCCGGGAGGGGTCCGTCCCCCTCGACCAGCGCGCGGACGAACGCCGTCTCCTCGCGGACCTCCTCGACCGTCTGTGTCAGGAACTGGATCTCCTGCTCGATGGCGTCGAGGCGGGCGGACTGGACCTGGGGCGCATCGCCGCCGCTGCCGATGCGGCGGGCGAGAGCTTCCGAGAGCGGGGAGTCGATCAGAATGGCGAGGACCGGAATGAGGATGATCATCGCGAGGACCACCATGAAGGCGATAGTCATCGTGGACTGCCTTTTCGCGTCAACTTCGCCCCCGAATCCGCGACCGTGACGGGCGGGCAAGCGGCCCCTGGAGTCACCCGCCCCCGACCGATACCCCTCAGCCGCAAAAGCTATCCGCCCGTTCCGGGCGGCGCCAAGGAGGAGGCGACCCGGCGGTCCGTTTCGCGCGCGAGGCGGTCGAGGAATTCCGGTCCGTACCGGCAGAGAAAGGGCAGCGGGCTGAGCGTGCGCTCCTGCGGGCGTTTCCCGGGGAAGAGATTGTCCGCGGCTCGCCGAACCTGGCCCAAGCGGATGTCGAGCCGGCGGCGGGTCTCCCGGTCGACCTGCCTCGAGAGCTCGGCGGCCGCGCCGAGCATCCCCCTCCGTGTCTTCCCGACCGCGGCCCTGAGTCCGGGCACCTGTTCGCCCACGACCTGCTCAACCTCCTCCAGTCCCGACTCCGTACGCTCACGAAGTTGGCGCAGGGCCCGTTCCAGGTTCTCGGGTCGTGCTTCCCGCGTGAGCCGGGCCACGGCCGGTTCCGCTCCCTCGGAGAGCTCCCGCGCCGAAACGCCCGTCCGGTCGAGAATCCGTCGGATGCGAGGCTCGATGAGCGTCCACGCCGTCCGCGGCTGGACGGAGGGGATCGGCACCTCGAGGGCTTCGAACAGCGGGGGCAGCTGGCTCCAGTAGGAGATCTCTCCCGGCCCGAGCACCGTGGCCGCCACCGGAAGGAGCCAGGATTCGAGCACCGGACGCGACGCGACGTTGGGCGAAAAACGGGCCGGGAGTGTCTCGATCCGACCCCGCCACGTCCCCATGCTCTCTCCCGGTCCCGACGGCGCGGCCCGAAAGCCCTCCCCGTCGCGCCTCAGGCGCCGCCGCCCCCCGCCATCGTCGAAGAAGAGCGGGAGGGCGCCATCGATCTCCGCGATCGGCGCTTCGAACCCCGACTCCATGACACGTCGCGCTCCGAGATCCCCCGCCTCCAGGACCGCGCCCCAGTCCGCGAGCATGCGCCGATACATCGGGACGGCCGCCCGTCCAAGCGCCGGCTGGGCGGAGTCGACCCATGCGTATCCCCGGTCGCCGAGGATCGCGTGCAGAAGGCGTGCAAAGGCCTGCGAGACCGTCGCCTGTTCGGAATATGCATCTCGGATCAACTTCATATAACCTGATGTAAATTCAGATATAGGAAGTATGTCACCTATTTCATCAAGAATCGACATCATGGACGGAGAGAGTCCGTGGGAGCCGACCGAACGTCGGTCGGAACCCTCCGGCACGGAGAGTGCCAGGGTCCGCGCGGCGTCCTCCCGATCGAGCAGTGTCGTGCGCCCCACCTCGGCCCAGTCGTGGTCGTCCGCCGCGATCCAGAAAAGGGGCACGACGGGGCGCTCGAGCATCCGCTCGAGGTGGGCGGCGAGCGAGATCGCGGTGAGCGTCTTATAGATGACGTAGAAGGGTCCGAGGAGGAGGACGGGCTGGTGTCCGGTCGATACGAAATACCCTTCCCCCCGCAGGACGGCCTCGAGACGACTTCGGGTCTCGGGTCCGGACGTCCCGAACACCTCGGGGCCGAGGCGGGCGGCCCGTGGCGGGGGTAGCGCCAGCGGGTCCAGGGCCGCGGCGCTCGGCAGCGCGATCTCGGCGCCCCCCGAGAGGGCTGCGTGAGGGAGCGAACCGGGCTCGGCCAGGATGCGGGAATGGATTTCGGGGGTCGCTCTCGCCGGGGAACGGGTCACAGGGCTCGTCCCATCATGAGGAGGCGGGGCGAGTCGGGCCCGAACGGGGCGCCATCGTAGTTTCCAAACCTGTCCCGCATATCGAGGCCCTTCTCGCGCAGGAGGTCGCGCAACGCTTCGGGCGCGTAGAGCCGAACCCGCTCGTGGTAGACCTGAGGGGGCTTGCCCGCCCCGCCGCCGATCTCGATGCGCTTGAAGACCTGGTCTCCCTCCACCCAGCGCGTCTGCCGTACGGGCGTGCCGTTGACCTCTCCCACGGATTCGGGATCGAGGCGCTCCATGACCCAGGCGGCGTTCAGGTAGTCCATCAGGAACGGCGCCCCGGGCCGGAGGACACGGCGGATCTCGCCGAGGACCTGAATGTCCTCCTCGGGCGAGAGGAAATAGCCGAACGACGTGAAGAAGTTGACGAGACCATCGAAGCATGTGTCGGCGAAGGGGAGCGCACGCATGTCGGCGCGTACGAGGGAGCCGGCGAGGCCCGGTCGTCCGAGGGCCGCGCGCAGGAGGGGAGCGGAGAGATCGATCCCCGAGGCGCGCAGGCCGGCGGCCCGGAGCCGCCGGAGGTGGCGGCCCGCGCCGCAGGCCAGATCCAGTACGCGGGCCCCCGCGCGAAGCCCGCTGCGCTCCCGGTAGAGGGCGACGCCCCGCGCGGCCTCTTCCTCGTCCCGATGGGGATACAGTTCCAGGTACGCATCACCGAACCAATCCCGAAACCACTCCGCGGGTGCGCTCATGGGCCCTTGTGGTAGGGTTCGCCCCGGAGGATCGTCGCGGCGCGATAGAGTTGCTCCGTGAGGAGGAGCCGCGCCACCTCGTGCGGCAGTGTCATGGCCGAGAGGGCCAGCCGGGTCCGTGCCCGGGCGAGGAGGCGGGGGGCGAGTCCGTGCGCGCCTCCGATCGCGAAGGTGGCTCCGGGACGTCCATAGGTGCGCATCGCATCCAGGTAATCGGCGAGTCTCCGCGTCGACCACGGCTCTCCTTCCCGTGTCAGCGCGACGAACTCCAGGTCGTCCGGCAGGCGGCGCTCGAGCGCGGCGGCTTCCCGCTCGCGCGCATCCCCGGCGCGGGCATCCGGCAGGCGGGCCGGCTCTACGAGGACGCTGTCGAACCTGACGTAACGCCGCAGGCGCGCCTCGTACTCCTCCGTCGCGCGGAGGATCGCGGAAGCGCGCTTGCGTCCGACGGAAACCACGAGAATCCTCGTCACGCTCCGCCTCCCGGGTCGTCGGCCCTCCGGCCCCATGCCGCCGCGTGGAGAATCAGGCCTCTCACGTCCTCCCAGCCCCTACCCTTCCAGGTCAGCGTTTCCGGGAGGACCCAGATCGGCAGGTCGGGGCCAAGGAACGGCCCGAGCCGGGCAAGATCCTTCTGTGTGGTCAGTACACCTCCCTTCCCCGCCGCCGCCGTGAGGCGCTCCCGATCGGCCGGCGCGGGCGCGCGGTGATCCCCGAGGGCGATTCCCTCCCGGACCGACCCGCAGCGAGCGCCGGCCTGCGCGAAGAAGAGATTGGGCTTCATGATTCCGGTCAAGGCGAGCCGGGGCGCCGGCGGCCCGACCCACGCCTGAGCACCGGCATTCGACGGGCGCGGGGGGCCCGCCTCGAACACCGCGCTGGCGATCGGGGTCCCGATCCCCCGCCTCCGGAGTCGGGCGCGGAGTCGCCGTTCGAAGTCCGCCACCTCAAGGGTCCACGGCTCCCGTCCCGTGGAGATGATCGCGTCGGCGCGGGCGGCCGCCCACGTCCAGCGTTCCCGGAACGGACCCGCGGGCAGCCGGGACCCGTTCGTGCGGCGCAGCGCGTCGCGATCGACGAGAAGAAGGTTGAAGTCGCGGCGGAGGCGCCGGTGCTGGAATCCGTCGTCGAGGATCGCGACGGTGGCCCCCTCCGCGGTGGCGCGCCGGGCCGAGCGCACGCGGTCCGGGTGTCCCCACACGTAGGCTGCCGGCGCTTCGAGGACGAGCAGTTCGAGTTCGTCGGCAAAGCCGCGAGCGAGGATCGCGGGTCGGTGACCTTCGGCCGCCAGCAGGCGGGCGAGGAGGGCGGCGACGGGCGTCTTGCCACTCCCGCCCGCCGTCACGCCGCCGACGGAGATCACCGGGAGGCCGGCGGCGTGCGTCCTGAGCAGGCCGCTGTCGTAGAGGCCGTGGCGCGCGTCGTGGATGAGTCCGTACGCGCCCGCGACCACCCGTAGCGGCGGCGACGGGCGGGTGCGTCTCCATTGGCTGCGGACCAGGCGCTCAGAGGCGCTCCGCAGCCTGGGCGCCCCGCTCATCGGCCGGCGCTTCGGCTGCGGGCTCGCGGACCAGCGTACGCCGTGCGCCGGCCTGCGGCGCACGATCGCGGGCGGGCGGGCCCAGCGGGCCTCCCGGGCCGCCTGCTCGCAGCGGGCCACCTCGCGCGCGAGCGCGGCTTCGATGTCGGCGGTGACGATCGGGCCGGCGGCGCGTCTCGGACGCACGGACCCCAGCGAGACGAAGACGGTGGCACCCGGGGCCGGGATCAGGAAGCGGTCCCAGGTCGAGAGCCGCCAGCCCGCCGAGGCCGCGACCCCGACCGCCGTCACGGCCCCCCGGGCGTGGGCGGCGAGACGGGCGCCGCCGTCCTTGAACGAGCGCCGGGGGCCGCGCGGACCATCTCCCGTGAGGATGACGCCACGCCCTTCCTTATAGGAGCGCGCCAGGTGCCGAAAGCCGGCCTGGCCGCCCCGCGTGCTCGAGCCCCGGGCCACCTCGTAGCCGAGCCCGCCCAGGATCCGCGAGACGATCTCGCCGTCGCGGTCCCGGCTTGCGAGCGTCGCCAGATCCTGGTCGGCGAAGAGCCATGCAAGCGGCAGGAGGTGCTCGTGCCAGCAGGCATGGACCGCGCGCGCCAGGATCGGATGGCAGGGTTGCGCGGGATCGTCCGGGTGCCGGAAACGCCAGGTGCGGCACAGGGGCAAGGCGATCCGCAGGATCCGGACCGCGACGCCGACGGGGATGCGCCGGGCGCTCACGCGAGGAGCTCGATCGCTCTCGCGGCGACCCGGGCCGCGCAGCCGGGCTCGCCGAGCCGGTCCCGCAGCGCCGCGAAGCCCCTCAGCATGGCCCGGCGCTCCGGGGAGGCCTCCTCGAGAAGGGGCTCGAGCGCGGACGCCATCCGTCCCGGGGTCAGCCGGTCCTGCAGCAGTTCCGGGACGACGCGCGCCCCGGTCACGAGGTTGACCAGCACGATCGAGGGAACCCGCACCAGCCGACGACCGATGGCCCATTCCAGCCGCGTCGTTCGGTACCCCACGACCATGGGTATCCCCGCGAGCGCGAGTTCGAGCGTGATCGTCCCCGACTTCGTGATCGCCGCCGTGGCCTGTCCCAGCACGTCCTCCGGGCTCGCGGTGGGAAACCCGCTCCCCTCGTAGAGCGTCTCGGGCAGGTGAGGCGGCCGCGCCACCCGGACCTCGAGGCCGGCGTGACGGCGGGCGAGCCGGCGCGCGGCGTCCGCGAAGACCGGAAGCATGAATCGTACCTCCTGCGCGCGGGACCCAGGGAAGAGCCCGATCACCCGTTCGCCGGCGGCTGGCGGCTGGCGGCTGGCGGACTCGCGCGCGTCGAGCAGCGGGTGCCCGACGAACTCCGCGTCCACGCCGTATTTCTCCAGGAGGTCCGCCTCGAACGGGAGCACCGTCAGGACGCGGTCGCAGTCTCGTGCGAGACGGCGCGCCCTTCCCTGTCGCCACGCCCATACCTGCGGGGCGATGAAATAGAGCACGCGACGCCCCTGCCGCCGCGCGGCCCGCGCCAGACGCAGGTTCAACCCCGGGTAATCGATGGGCAGGAAGAGCCCGACCCCCTCGGCGGCGAAGAGGCGCCGGATCCGGCGCTCCAGCCCGAGCAGGGAGGGCAGCCGCCGGAGGACCTCCGCCCCCCCCATGACCGACAGCGCTTCCAGGCCGGCGAGGCGCGCGACCCCGGCGGCCTCCATCTCGCGCCCCCCGATCCCGAACAGCCTCGCGCCGGGCAGCCCCGCCCGGATCGCGCGTGCGACCGCCGCCCCATGCCGATCTCCCGAGGCCTCACCGGCCGAGATGAAGATCGCCGGTTCCGGGCTCGGAGCGGGGCTCAGGAGAACCGGCCGAGATAGACCATCAGCATGAACACGAGCGCGAGGAGGACGAGAAGGACGATGGTCTTCGGCCCTCGCTTGACCGCGCTCCCGAGCTTCTTCCGCTCCTCACGAATCTTGATCAACGACATGTACGAACTCCTCGATCTCGCGGGTGATCCGGGTCGCGACTTCGAGCGCTTCCCGCCCCGCATACCCCGAAACCAGCCGGGTCGGTCGCCCGGCGATCGCATCGGCGAAGGCGTCGAGTTCCCGCGCCAGCGGTTCCCCCGGAGGGGCCTCCAGCGGGATGGGCTCGACGAGATTCTCGACTCCGGCGACCCGCCCCACCTCTTGCGGGTCGCGACGCCGGTAGTAGTGCCCCGTTCCCTCCGCGAGGTCCAAGCTGAAGTACCCGGATCGCTGGAACAACCGCAGTTGGCGGATCGTCCTGAAGGAGACCCGGCTGGCGGTGATGTTCGCCACCGTTCCGTTCTCGAAGGAGAGCCGGGCGTTGGCGAGGTCGATCCAGGGGGAGATGACCGACACGCCCACCGCCCGCACGTCCGCCAGCGGCGTCCGGGCCAGCGTGAGGACCAGGTCGATGTCGTGGATCATGAGATCCAGGACTACCGTGACGTCGGCTCCCCGGGGCTGAAAGGGGGCCATGCGCAGCGACTCGATGAAGCGGGGCCGGTCGAGGAAGGGTTCGGCGGCCTGCAGGACCCCGTTGAAGCGTTCGACGTGTCCCACCCCGAGGACGACCCCCGTTTCGTCCGCGAGCCGGACGATCTCGTCCGCCTCCTCGAGCGTCGACGCAAGCGGCTTCTCGACGAGCGCGTGACATCCGGCCGCGATGGCCGCGACCGCCGCCGCGTGGTGCGCCGCCGTCGGCACCGCGATGACGACCGCTTCGGCGCGGGCGTGCAGCTCCGCCGCGTCGGGGAACGCCGGCACGGAGAGGGCGGCCGCGACCTCCTCCGCCCGCGAACGCGCCCGATCGTGAACCCCGACCAGTTCGAAGGCGGGGCTCCCGGCAAGGAGCCGGGCGTGCGCCGCGCCGAGACGCCCCACGCCCACTACGCCGGCGGGGATCGGATTCATGCGGCTCCGGGTCGCGGTTCCCGTCCCTCCGGCGGCGGGTCCCCTTCCGGGCGGGACCGGGCCGGTGTGATCCCCCGCCCCGCGTCGCGGATGAAGGCGACGAGTTCACGAACCTCCGGCGTCTCCTCCTCGCTGCCCAGCCGGTCGAGGATCACCCGGAGCGGCGCGGCGGAGCGGAAGATCTCCCGATAGGCCCCCTGCAGGGCGCGGATCGCCTCCGGCTCGACCCCCCGGCGTTCGAGCCCGATCCGGTTGATGCCGCAGGTGCGGGTCGTGGGGCTCCCGCGCACGAGCGTGTAGGGCGCCACGTCGCGCACGAGCCGCGCGCCGCCGCCCACCATCGCGTGTCGGCCGATCCGGGTGAACTGCTGAATCCCGGTCAGCCCGCCCACGATCGCCCACTCCCCGATCTCGACGTGCCCCGCCATGGTGACGCCGTTGGCGAGGACCACGTGGTCTCCCACGCGGCAGTCGTGCGCGATGTGCACGTAGGCCATCACGAGCGTATCGGCCCCCACCGTGGTGAGGCCGCTCGCCGCGGTGCCCCGATTCACCGTCGTGAACTCGCGCACGACGGTGCGGGGGCCGATCTCCAGGAACGTCCGCTCGCCCGCGTACTTCAGGTCCTGAGGGTCCGAGCCCAGGACCGCCCCCTTGGCGACCCGCACTTCGTCGTCCACCCTCGTGTCTCGCTCGATCAGCACGTGGGGACCGATCCGTACCCGCTCGCCGATCTCGACGCCGGGCCCGATGACCGAGTACGGCCCGATCGTCGCGCTGGGCGCGATACGCGCCGCGTCGTCGATGATCGAGGTCGCGTGCCACCCGGGAGCGTGGCCGGTCGACGTCACCGATCCATGATCTGGCCGAGGATCGTCGCTTCGGCCACGACCTTGCCGTCCACCCTCGCCACGCCCTTGAGCCGGCCGCGCCGCCCCCGTCCCTGCAGCAGTTCGAGTTCGAGCCGGAGCTGGTCTCCGGGAACGACGGGTCTCCGGAACTTCACGTCGTCCACGGCGAGGAAATAGATGACCTTCTCCTCCGGGTCTTCGAGTCCGCCCATGAGCAGGAGTCCGCCACACTGGGCCAGCGCCTCGACGATGAGTACCCCCGGCATGACGGGGCGGCCCGGGAAGTGCCCCGCGAAGAAAGGTTCGTTGGCGCTCACGTTCTTGAGCCCGACGATGCGTTTCCCCGGTTCGATCTCGAGCACGCGGTCCACGAGGAGCATCGGGTAGCGGTGCGGGAGAACCTTCAGGATATCGGTGACGTCCATCACCCACTCTCGTTCTGCCCCGAGCCGGCTCCTCAGCCGGCGGGCGAGTTCAAGATTGCCGCGGTGTCCCGGGCGTTCCGAGATCACATGACATTGCAGTCTCGCGCCGACGAGGGCGAGATCGCCGACGATGTCGAGGATCTTGTGGCGAACGAACTCGTCCGGAAAGCGGAGTTCCTGATCGGCTTCCAGTCCCTCCGAGGAGAGGACGAGCGTGTTCTCCGGTGTCGCCCCCAGCGCGAGTCCCCGCTCGTGGAGCTCTTCGCGCCAGGCCGACAGGCCGAAGGTGCGTGCCCCCGCGATCTCCCGCACGAACTCCTCGCGGGTCAGCCGCACGGTCGCGAACTGCCGGCCGATGAGGGGATGGTCGAAGTCGATCGTCGCGGACACGCGACACGATCTGGCGGGGAGGACATCGTATCGCGCCTCGCCCACCCGGAGGCGGAACGGCTGGTCCACGCGCAAGCGCGCCGCCGCCGCCTTCTGGGCGACTTCTCCGGCTTCCAGCAGCCGCTGGCACCACGGAGCCGCACTCCCGTCCAGCGCGGGGGGCTCCGGCCCCGAGACGTCGATCCGGAGGTTGTCGAGGCCGAGGCCGTGCGCCGCGGAGAGCACGTGCTCGACGGTCCGCACGATGGCCTCACCACGGCGAAGGGCCGTCTCGCGGTAGACCGAATCCACCGCGTCGACCGTGGCGGGGAGTTCGGGCGCGCCGGGGAGGTCCGTGCGCCGGAAGCGGAGGCCCGTGTCTTCGGGGGCGGGATGGAGCGTGACGACCGAGGCCTCGCCCGTATGCAGGCCGTGACCGCGGACCTCGACGGGGCGCGCGATCGTCCGCTGTCGCGCGGTCAAGCCGTCCCGTCTTCCGCCGGATCCTGCCTCCCCGACCGACCGAGGCCGAGCCGCCGCTCCAGGCGGGAGACCCTTCGCAGGAGTTCGGGGAGCCTTCGCGTGTGGGCGGCCGCCTTCATCCACGCCCGCTGCGGCTGCGCGGGCGTCCCCCCGTGGGCCGCACCGGCGGGCACGTCGCGCATCACCCCGGCCTGGGCCGCGATTCGCGATCCCGGCCCGATCGTAAGGTGTCCGGCGATCCCCACCTGGCCGCCCAGCTGCGCGCCCGCGCCGATGACGGTGCTGCCCGCGATGCCCACCTGGGCGGTGATGAGGCAGTCACGCCCGATGCGGACGTTGTGGGCCACATGGACGAGGTTGTCCAGCTTGGTCCGGTCGCCGATCCGGGTCGCCTCGAGCGCGCCTCGGTCGATCGTGCAGTTCGCGCCGATCTCCACGTCATCGCCGATCACGCAGCCGCCGATGTGCGGAATCTTGTGCGCCCCCCCCGGCCCGGCCGCGTACCCGAAGCCGTCCGTTCCGATGCGGGCGCCCGCATGCACGCGCACGCGGTCGCCGATCTCGACGTCGTGCAGGATGGAGACGGCGTGGCCGATCCGGCACTCGGCCCCGAGGCGGGCACCGCGCCCGATCAGCGTGCCGGGCCCCACCCACGTCCCCCGGCCGATCCGCGCCCCGGCCTCGACGATCACGCCCCGCCCCAGCGACACGCCCTCTCCGATCCGCGCGCCCCTTCCGATCCGCGCCGACGGATGCACGCCGGTCGGTGGTTCCCGCTCCGGGTGGAACAGCGGCACGACTCTGGCGAAGGCGAACTCCGGGTCATCGACCGTCAACACGCTGAACGCGACGCCCGACACGTCGAAGCCGGCCGGGGCGAGGACCGCCCCGGCACCCGTCTCGCCGACCGCGTTCCGCATCGCTTCCCGGGCGAAGAAGGTGAGATCCTCCGGGCCCGCGGCGCCCAGCGAGGCGACCCCGCTCAGGGATCGGTCCGGGTTGCCCGAGACCGTCGCCCCCACGCGCAGCGCGAGTTCGGAGACGGTGAAGGAAGGCATGCGAAAGGCGCCTCGTTCGGCGGACCCGGGAGGGGGGCCGGCAGGCCCCGGCCCGCTATCCGCCGGACGTTGAGGCGCCGCCGCCGGGGTCGATCCCGAGACGCTCGAGCACGGCGGGGGTGATGTCGAGCGCCGCGTCCGCCGCCACCACGCCGGACTCGGTCATGTCGAGCACGATCGAGTAGCTCTGCTCGGCGCGGATCTCGTCGATCACGGCGGTCACCCGTTCGAGAATCGGCGCCAGGAGTTCCGCGCGGCGCCGATCCAGCTCCACGTTCAGTTCCTGCTGTCTCGTCGCGGCCTGCTGCTGCCTGTCGCGGATCTCCTGCTCCTTTTGCTGGCGTCCCGCCGGGTCGAGCAGCGACTGCTGCTGCTGGTACGCCCCGATCAGGGAGTCGATCTCCGCCGCGAAGGATTGAAGCTGGCTCTCGAACTCGGCGGAAACGCGCTCGTACGCGATCCCCGCCGAATCGGCGCCAGGGGCGACGGGGAGGATCGCCTGCGTGTTCACGAACACGACGGGCGTCCCCTGCGGGGGAAGCGGGGCGGCCTCCGGCAGGGACGGCGCCCCCGCCTGTTCCTGCGCCGCAAGAGGCCCCGCGGCCAGCGCCCCGAGCGCCAGCGCCCGGCCCAGCCCGGCGCCCGCACCCCTGTGGATCCAGTGCATGTCAAATATCCCTTTTCGTATCTTCCCGGTTCAGAACACACGTCCGAACTTGAAGTGCAGTTGCCAACCCGGATTCGGCCGCCCCAGCACATCCCGGCGGTCGAAGCCGTACGCGTAATCGAGCCCCAGCGGTCCGAACGGTGTCACCAGGCTCGCCCCGATCCCCGCTCCCACGAGCAGGTCCGTCGGGTTCAGCTGGCTCGCGTCCAGCCACACGTTCCCCGCATCCAGGAAAGCGCTGGTGAAGATGTTGCTCGTGAGCTTGATCCCGAAAGTCACGCCCGTACGGAAGAAGGATTCCCCCACCCGGTCGAGATCGCTGAACGGCGCGTCGTCGGGGATGTGTCCGGCCGGCGTGACGGATGCCTCGTCGTACCCGCGTAACTGGATGCCCGCCTGGGTGCCCCCGACATAGTATCGCTCCGTGAAGAACGGATTCTGGCCCATGATGAGCCCCGCCTCGAAGCTGAGGCCGAAGGTGAGTTCGATGGGGGGGCTCGTACTTCCCGGCCCCCCGCCGATCCGGCCCACCGGCACGAACCACTCACTCGTGAGGTCGATCTTCTGATAGTTCCCGTCCCCCCCCAGGATGCCGCCCGTCTGGCGGATCGCGAGCTGGTTCCGGGCCCCGCTCGTCGGGAAGATCGGGTTGTTCCGGTTGTCCTGGACGAGACGCCAGGAGAGCGCCGAGCGGGTTCCGGAGAAGAGCGAGAAGCGCCGCCCGATCACGTTCGTCGTATCGAGCCCTCGCACCTCGTCGTCAAAGAGCGAGTAGCCCATGAAGACGCGCGTCGACCGCAGCCCGAAGATCGGCGTGCCGACCTCCGTGAGGCCGCCCGTCTGGCGGCGGTCGCCGAGGCTGAACCCGGTGAACTGGTCTCTCGAATTCCGCAGCGAAATCATGCCTGAATAGTGGCTCCCGAGCACCTCCGGATCGGAATAGCTGATGTCGAGATCCTGCTGCCGACGCCCGAAGATCCAGCGGAAGCTTCCCGTCTTCGCGAGCCCGAACAGGTTGGGCTGCGAATATCCGATAAACCCCGCGAGGCCGGTGAATCCCGAGGCGGTGATCCCGAAATTCATCGTCCCCGTCTGCTTCTCCTGGACCCGAAGCGAGATGTCGATGTCCCCGTCCGGGCGCGGGCGGATGTTGATCGCCTCGTCCGGTGGAAGCGGCTCGAAGAAGTTCAGCCCCTGAATCGCCTGGAACGACTGGATCAGGCGTTCCTGCGAGTACACGTCGCCGGGGAAGATGTAGAGGCGGTTGCGGATCACCCGGTCGTGCGTGGCCGTGTTCCCCTCGATCGAGATCTCCCGGATGTAGCTGCGGGGGCCCTCGTCGATGAAGAGGTGGGCCGTGACCCGCGGCTGCTCGCCTTCGGTCACCGCGATGCGACGCACGTCCGGCGTGATCCGCGAGGAGAGGTAGCCGTTGTTCCGGTACATGTCTCCGAGATCGCCCGGCGAGGCGTAGAAGGCCGTGAAGTTGAACGGCGGATCGGTTTCGCCGTCCCGGGGCCGGGGCTGGCCGCGACGCACGATGGGCTCGATGGCCGCCAGCGGGAAGGCCCGGTTCCCGGTGATCCGCAGGTCCTCGAGAAGGTGCTGTTCTCCCTCGCGCACGCGGATCTGGATGCGCCCCTTTCCCGTCAGGCGGTCCGAGATGATCGTATCCCCGAGGACCTCGAAGTCGAGATAACCGCTCGAGGCGTAGAATTGCGGCAGCCGCTCGGTCAGGTCGCGCCGGAACTCGTCCCTCTTGAGTTCTCCCGAATCGAACCAGAAGAACCCCTCCTCATCCGTCGCCATCGCCGCCCGCAATTCGGCGTCCGAGAAGGCGTCGTTCCCCTCGAAGGTGATCGCGGTGACGCCGAGTCGCGGGCCTTCTTCGACAGCGAACACGACGAGGAAATCCGGAGGAAAGGCCGGGTCGGGGCGAATGAGCGTGTCCACGCTCGCCGTCGGGAACCCCTCGTTCGAGAGGAGTTCGAGCATGGTGGCGCGCGCGAGCGAGATGCGGTGCGGATCCAGCGGACTGTTGGGCGCCAGGCCGACCGTGTCGCGGATGACGTCTTCACCGACCCGCTCCAGCCCCCGGAATACGTACTGCGTGATGTAGGGCCGCTCCTCGACGCCGATGTAGAACACGCCCTGCTCCGGATCCGCGGAATCCGTCACGCCGACGACGACGTCCGAGAAATCCCCCGAACTGAACAGGCGCCGGATCGCGTCCTGGATCTGCGGCTGGCGGACGATGTTGCCCGGGCGCAGGCCGCTGCGGGTGATGATGACGTTCGCCGTGTGTCGCCGGTTCCCGACGACCACGACCGAGTCGACCCGGACCGAGAACTGGTCGAGATTCGTCTCCTGCGCGGCGCCGGGCTCGGCCCCGCCGGCGGTGAGGAGCGCCCCGAGCAGCGCCAGCCCGCTCGTCATGCCGGCGGGCGGCGGCCGCCAATTCATGTCGCCGAGGACGGTGTGGGCGCGCCGAACACGAGGGCGTCCTGGTCGGCGGTGACGTCCACCGAGATCCGGTCTCCGGGCTCGAAGTCGGCCATCAGGATCCGCTCCGAGAGCGCGTCCTCGACATGTCGCTGGATCGTCCGCTTGAGGGGCCGCGCGCCGAACTTCTCGTCGTAGCCTCGGTCGACGAGGAAACGGACGGCCGCATCGCTCAGGTCGAGGCTGAGGCCCTCCTCCGCGAGGCGCTTCTGGACCTCGCGGAGCTGGATGTGGACGATCTTGCCCAGCTGTTCCTTGCTCAGCGGATGGAAGACGATCGTCTCTTCCACGCGGTTCAGGAACTCCGGGGTGAAGACGCGGTTGATCTCGTCCGAGACCCGGTCCTTGATCCGGCCGTAGTCGAACCCGGGGGAGTCGTCGGTGAAGCCCATGCGGGTGGAGGTGCCGATGTCCCGGCTCCCCACGTTCGAGGTCATGATGACGACGGTGTTCTTGAAATCGATCACACGACCGTAGTTGTCGGTGAGGCGGCCTTCGTCGAGGACCTGGAGGAGGATGTTGAACACGTCCGGGTGCGCCTTCTCGATCTCGTCGAGCAGGACCACGCTGTATGGACGTCTGCGGATCGTCTTGGTCAGCGAGCCCGAATCCTCGTACCCGACGTAGCCGGGGGGGGCGCCGATGAGCCGGCTGACGGAGAACTTCTCCATGTACTCCGACATGTCCACCCGCACGAGCGCGGAGTCGTCCGCGAACAGAAATCGTGCCAGCGCACGGGCGAGTTCGGTCTTCCCGACCCCGGTCGGTCCGCAGAAGATGAAGCTGCCGATGGGGCGGTTCGGGTCCTTGAGGCCGGCACGACCGCGCCGGATCGCGCGGCTGACGGCCTCGATCGCTTCATCCTGGCCGACGACGCTCTCGTGGAGCTCGTCCTCCATGCGAAGCAGGCGCTCCGTCTCGGCCTCCTTCAGCCGCGTCACGGGGATTCCCGTCCACCGTGCGACGATGAAGGCGATTTCGTCTTCCCCGACGGTGGGACGGAACTCGGCCTGCGTGCGCTCCCATTCGTCCCGCCGGCGCTTGATCTCTTCCTGAATCTCCTTCTCGCGGTCGCGCAGGTAGGCCGCGCGCTCGAAGTCCTGGTCGCTGATCGCGGCGTCCTTCCACGTGGCGAGTTCCTCGAGCTTCGTCTGGAACTCCTTCATCTCGGTGGGCGGCACCTGCGCCGCGAGTCTCAAGCGGGCGCCGGCTTCGTCGATCACGTCGATCGCCTTGTCCGGGAGGAAGCGATCCGTGATGTAGCGCTCGGCCAGCCGGGCGGCCGCGAGAAGCGACGCGTCGGGCATCTCGACCTTGTGGTGGTCCTCGTAGTACTTCCGCAGGCCCTGGAGGATCTCGAACGTCTCGTCGATCGTCGGCGCCTCGACGATCACGGTCTGGAAGCGACGCTCCAGCGCCCCGTCCTTCTCGATGTACTTGCGGTACTCGTTGAGCGTGGAGGCGCCCACGCACTGGAGTTCGCCCCGGGCGAGGGCGGGTTTGAGCATGCTCGAGGCGTCGATCGCGCCCTCGGCGGCGCCGGCGCCCACGAGCGTGTGCAACTCGTCGATGAACAGCATGACGCCGCGGGACTGGGACGTCTCGTTGACGATCGCCTTGAGCCGTTCCTCGAACTGTCCCCGGTACTTCGTCCCCGCGATCACCGCCGCCATGTCGAGCGCCAGCACGCGATGCCGCTTGAGGCTGTCGGGCACGTCGCCGCGCACGATCGCCTGGGCGAGGCCCTCGACGATCGCGGTCTTCCCGACCCCCGGTTCCCCGATGAGCACGGGATTGTTCTTCTTGCGTCGCGAGAGCACCTCCATCATGCGCTCGATCTCGCCCAGCCTGCCGATCGTGGGATCGAGCTTTCCCTGCCTCGCGAGTTCCGTCAGATCGCGGCAGAAGTGGTCGAGCGCCGGCGTCTTGGACTTCCGTTCGCCCTTGGTGCCCTTGCTGGCCGGGTCTGTCACCGCGGCCGCCGTCGACGTGCCCCCGGCCGGCATATCGGTGCCCAGGAGCTTGAGCGTCTCGGTGCGAGCGCTGTCCAGACCGATGCCGGCTTCACCGAGGACCCGGGCCGCCAGACCCTTCTCCTGCCTCAGGAGACCGAGCAGAAGGTGCTCCGTGCCCACGTAGCTGTGATTGAGTTCCTTCGCCTCGGCCATCGCGTGCTCGAGCACCTTCTTGGCGCGCGTCGTGTAGGGAAGTTCGCCGATGGATGAAGCGGTTTTCCCGGGGCGGACGTTCTCCTCGACGAGCTTGCTCAACTTGTCCAGGTCCGCGGCGAGGTTGGCGAGCACCGCCGCGGCGACGCCCTCCCCCTCTCGGATGAGGCCGAGCAGGATGTGTTCGGTCCCCACGTAGTCGTGCTTGAGGCGGATCGCCTCTTCGCGCGCCATCGCGAGCACCTTCCGAACGCGGTCGGTGAAGTTGTAGTTCATCCGAGCCTCAAGTGGCGTCTACGCGTTTCAGGGCTCTTCGAACGTACCTCGCTCGGAACGCGTCCGCATCCGTTTCGTCGAGCCGGCGGCCGGCTGCACGCGCGAGGTGCGCGGTCTGGGCATGGATCATGATGCGGCTGATCACGTCTACACGAGGTTTCTTCAGAAGTTTCAGCGAGACGCCGAGCCGTACGCCGGAAAGGAGGTTCATCATCTCCTCGAACGGCAGGCTTCTCGCGTGGCGCAGGAGCCCGTACGCCCGCCAGACCTTGTCCTCGAGCACGTTCGGCGCTTCCCGCAGGAGGACCGAACGCGCCTGCCTCTCGTATCCGATCACGCGGCCGACGAGGAGTGAGAGTTGATCGATCAGGTCCTCTTCCGTCTTGCCCAGCGTCGTCTGGTTCGAGATCTGGAAGAAGTTCCCGACGATCTTCGACCCTTCTCCGTATAGACCACGGTAGGTGACGCCAAGTTGCCCCATCCCTTCCAGGACCTTCCGGATCTGACGCGTGAGGACGAGGGCGGGGAGGTGGATGAAGACGGACGCACGCAGGCCGGTTCCGACGTTCGTGGGACAGGATGTGAGGAAGCCGAACTCGTGGTGAAAGGCGTACGGAAGCCGCGCGCCGATCGCCTCGTCCAGCTGGTCGACGTCACGCCAGGCCGCGGTGAGCTGAAGGCCGCCCCGGAGCATCTGCAGCCGCAGGTGATCCTCTTCGTTGACCATGAGCCCGAACGCGCGCGTCCGCGAGAGGGCGAGGCCCGCTCCACGCCGGGGACCGCCGCCGGGCCCGTCGATCAGCTCCCTGCTCACGAGACGCCGCTCGAGGAGCAGCAGACGATCCCGGGGTTCGAGCCGGGAGATCTCCCACACGTCGACGTCGTCCAGGACGCCCGCGGCCGCGGCGGCGGCACGGGCCTTCTCGAACAGGGTTTCGCGCTCGTCGTCGGTCGCGTGCGACGCGAAGGGGTACCCCTGGAGGTTGCGAGCCAGCCTCACGCGGCTCGATACGACGATCTCGCTGTCGGGGCCGTCCTCCTCGATCCAGCCGAGGCCCTGCTCCTCGATGGGCGGATCCGTGCGCACCATGCGGGTCACGGGGCCTCGGTCAGGGCGTGGATTTCGTCCCGGAGGCCCGCCGCCGATTCGAAGTCCTCGAGTTCCACCGCGCGCTCAAGTCGGCGCTTGAGGGCGGAGAGGCGCACCTGCTCCGGGTCGGTCTCGGGCGCGGTACTCACGTACACCTTTCCCATGTGCTGTGACGAACCGTGCACGCGGCGCAGCAACGCCCGGAGTTGCCGGCTGAACTGCGCGTAGCACTGGGGACATCCGAGCCTTCCCGACTTCCGGAAGTCGGCGGCGCCCATCCCGCAGTACTCGCAGGCTTCGCCGCCGGCGTCGAACAGCGTGTTCCCCGCCGTCCCGCCGAGGTGCGCCAGGAGGTCCGCGATCGGGGGCGACCCGCCTCCGATCGAAACGCCCTTGAGCGTGGCGCAGGTGGAACAGAGGTTGAGGGTCCGCATATCGTTGTTCTCGATCTCCGTGAGCGTGATCTTCGCCTTCCGTTCTCCGCAATTCTCGCAGTCCATCGTCACCCCTCCATTCCGCCGCCTTGGCAGCCCGGGGTAGCGGGCGGTCCCATCATACGACGAAAAGTTCGCCTCCCTCGAGGCGCAGCACGCGCGCCGCCCGCCCGGCCAGTTCACGGCTGTGCGTGACGACGACCAGCGCGGCTCCGTGCCGGTCGATCATCTCGAACAGCAGGTCGTGCAACCGCAGCGTGGCCTCGGCGTCGAGGTTGCCGGACGGCTCGTCGGCCAGCACGAGCGGGGGCGCGTTGGCGAGCGCTCGGGCCACGGCCACCCGCTGCTGCTCGCCGCCGGAAAGCCGGCGCGGCCGGTGGCTCGCCCGGTCCGCCAGCCCCACCTGCTCCAGCAGCGCCGCCGCTCGATCCGCGGCTTCCTCGCGCGGCGAGCCCGCGATGAGCCGCGGAAGCATCACGTTCTCCAGCGCCGTGAAGTCGCGCATCAGGTGATGAAACTGGAACACGAATCCGACGAACCCGTTCCTCAGTTCCGCCAGCCGTTCCTGCCCGAGTTCCGACACCTTCTCGCCCCCCAGCCATACATCGCCCCGGGTCGGCCGATCGAGGGCACCGAGCAAATGTAGCAGCGTGGACTTCCCGGACCCACTGGGGCCGACGATGGCGACCGAGTCTCCGGCAGCCACGGCCAGGTCGATCCCGCGCAGGACGGGGATGAAGCCCCCGTCCGGGCTCGGGAACGTACGCGCCAGCCCCCGGGCCTGGACCGCGGGAGCCCCGGCGTCCGGCTTCTTCCCGCTCACTCGTGCCTGATCGCGTCGACCGGCGTCAGCGCGGCGGCCTTCCGCGCCGGGTAGATCGTGGCCAGATACGAGATGAGCACGGATCCCAGCAGGATCAGCGTGACATCGAGCGGCGCCAGCGAGATCGGGAGCCGATCGATGAAATATACGTCCATCGGGAGAGTGATGAACTCGTAGCGGCTCAGCGCCCAGGCGAGAACCGCTCCGAGCGTGCCCCCGATCGTCGTGCCGACGACGCCGATGAAGAGTCCCATGTTGGTGAACACCTTCCCGACGCTGCCCGACGTCACGCCCATCGAGCGCAGGATGCCGATCTCGCGGGTGCGGTCGGCGACCATCATGACGAGCGTCGAGACGATGTTGAAGGACGCGACGAGGACGATGAGGACGAGTACGACGGCCATCCCGAGCTTCTCCAACCGCAGCGCCGAGAAGAGGCTCGCGTTGAGTTCCTGCCAGCCCTGGACGCGGTACGGCCAGCCGAGCGCTTCCTCGACGCGTGACGACACCGCCGAAGCCTCCCAGGGGTCGCCCACGTCGAACTCGACGCCGGTCACCGCATCGCCCAGCCCGAGGAGTGCCTGCGCCTCCTCGATCGGGACCATCGCGAGTTCGTCATCGTACTGGTAGAGCCCGGTCTGGAAGATACCGGTGACCTCGAAGCGCTTGAGGGCCGGCGAGAAGCCGATCCCCGACAGCGGCGTGTTCCGGAAGGATGTGGCGACGACGGGTTTGCCCTCGTAGAGCCCGAGCTGCTGCGCGAGCCCCCGGCCCACGACGATCCCCGGATCCCCCGACTCGGTCGGGCCGAAGGGCGCCCGTCCGATCACGAGGTGCTCCAGGAGCCCGTCGATGCGCGTTCCCGATGGATCGTCCGTGATCCCGCGCAGCACGATCGCCTCGCTGTAGTTGTCGCCCGCGGTCAGCAGGATCTTGTTGAACACGAAGGGAGAGGCCGCCACCACATCGGTGTCGCTCCGCACGCGGTCGAGGACCGTCCGCCAGTCGTCCATGCTGAAGCTGTTCTCGAACTCCATCACGTGCGCGTGGGGGCCGCCGCTGAGGATCCGGTCCCGGAGGCTCTCCTGCAGGCCGTTGAGCACGCCGATCACCACGATCAGGGCCATGACGCCCACGGCCACCCCGCCCACGGCGAGACTCGAGATGAAGGCCACCAGCCTCGCGTCCCGCGCGTCCGGGGACCGGCCGCCGGCCAGAGGACGCCAGGGTCGCCGCGCGAACCGCCCCAGGGTTCGAAGAGCACTCACGACCGAGAGGCGCCGCCCCGTGCCGCGCAGGTAACGCCGCGCGATGAACCGCTCGAAGCGGCCGCGGCCGTCCCTCACGACGCTCCCTCCTCGGGCCGGAGCATCGGGAAGAGCACGACGTCACGGATCGAGGTCTGCCCGGTCATCAGCATCACGAGCCGGTCGATCCCGAGCCCGAACCCGCCGGTCGGGGGGAGCCCGTACTCGAGCGCCCGCACGTAGTCCTCGTCGATCTCCATCGCCTCCTGGTCGCCCGCATCCCGGAGCCTCTGCTGCGCCGCGAAGCGGTTCCACTGGTCGATCGGGTCGTTGAGTTCGCTGAAGGCGTTCACCAGTTCGAAGCCGCACACGATCGCCTCGAAGCGCTCGGCCAGCGCCGGCTCGCCCCGCTTCGGCTTCGCGAGCGGGCTCATCTCGATCGGGTGACCGTACACGAAGACGGGATCGGTGATCCGGTCCTCCACCAGATCCGAGAAGAGTGCATCGAGGAGCTGGACCCGGGAGAGATCCCCGGCGTCGGCGCGTCCCCGCCGTTCCGCGAGCCCCCGGAGTTCGTCGTCCGCCGCGGTATGGAGGTCGAGCCCCGAGGCCTCGGCGAAGGCCTCATCCCAGCGGACCCGGCCCCACGGCGGGGTGAGGTCCACCTCGACGCCGTCGTATGCGAAGCGGGTCGTCCCCATCACTTCCCTCGCCACGTCGCTGATCATCGTCTCGGTGAGCCGCATCACGTCCTCATAATCCGCGAAGGCGGAATACAGCTCGAGCATCGTGAACTCGGGGTTGTGCGTGCGGTCGATCCCCTCGTTGCGGAAGTCGTGGCCGATCTCGTACACGCGGTCGAGGTTCCCCACGATGAGGCGCTTCAGATAGAGTTCATCCGCGATGCGCAGGAACATCCGCCGGTCGAGCCGGTGGTGGTGCGTCGAGAAGGGACGGGCCAGCGCCCCGCCGTACAGGGGTTGAAGAATCGGCGTCTCGACCTCGAGGAAGCCGCGCGCGTCGAGCCAGCTTCGGAACGCGGTGACGAGCCGGCTCCGGATCCGGAACACCTCCCGCACCTCCGGGTTCACCGCGAGGTCGGCGTAGCGCTGACGGTAGCGCGCGGCCTGGTCGCCGAAGCCGCTGTGGACGATGCGCCGGCCATCCTCCCTCATCTCTTCCTTCCCGAACGGGAGCGGGCGCAGCGTCTTCGCGAGGAGGGTCAGCGATTCCGCGCGCACCGTGACTTCGCCGCGCCGCGTCCGGAAGACGGTCCCCTCGACGCCGACCCAGTCCCCGAGGTCGAGCAGGTCCATGAGGGCCGATCCCGTCTCGCCGAGGAGGTTGCGCCGGAGGTGGATCTGCAGCCGTCCATCGCGGTCGCCGATGTGGGCGAAGGCACTCCCGCCGAGGTCCCGGTAGGAGAGAATCCGGCCCGCCACCCGCACGCCTCCGAGTTCCGCCGGCTCGCTCGTCTCCGATTCCGTCTGTTCGAACGCCACGAACGCCTCGCGCAGGTCGTGTGAGCGGTCGAAGGCATACGCGTACGGCTCGATCCCCAGGTCGCGCAGGCGGACCAGCTTCTCGAAGCGGTCCCTCACCGGCTTCGGCCGGTCGGCGGAGGCATACCAGCAGGTGAGGCAGAGGCCGTCGCGGAGCCCGGGCGGAGCGGCGGCGCAGGAGGAGCAGGTCACCCGGCCGTCCTCCCCGACTCGCGCAGGAAGGCCTGGATGAGGCCGTCGATATCCCCGTCGAGTACGGCGTCCACGTTGCCGATCTCGAGGTTCGTCCGGTGGTCCTTCACCATCTTGTACGGCTGCAGGACGTAGGACCGGATCTGCCGTCCCCACTCGATCTTCGTCTTCGAGCCCTCCAGCTCCGCCCGCCGCGCCTCCCGCTCCTCGACGGCGCGCTGGTAGAGCGCGGCCTGAAGCATCTTCATGGCTTTGGACTTGTTCTTGTGCTGGCTGCGTTCCTGCTGGCACGCAACGACGATGTTCGTCGGGACGTGGGTGATGCGCACGGCGGAATCCGTCTTGTTCACGTGCTGGCCACCGGCGCCCGACGCCCGGAAAGTATCGATCCGGAGTTCCTCCTCGTTGATCGAGATCTCGATGTCGTCGTCCACGACGGGGTACACGAAGACCGAGGCGAAGGAGGTGTGGCGACGCCCCTGGGAGTCGAAGGGGGAGATCCGCACGAGCCGGTGCACGCCGCGCTCGGCCGAGAGGTAGCCGTAGGCGAACTGGCCATCGATGTCGAGCGTGGCCGACTTTATCCCCCCCTCCTCGGCCGGGAGGAGGTCCATGACTTCGACGCGGTAGTCGTGCTGCTCGGCCCAGCGCATGTACATCCGCATCAGCATCTGGGCCCAGTCCTGCGACTCCGTGCCGCCGGCGCCCGGATTGATCGTGACGAGCGCGCTGCGGTGCGCGTCCTCACCGCGCAGCATGTTGCGCGACTCCAGTTCGGCCACTTCCCTCTCGGCCGTGGCGAGTCCCGACGCGAGTTCCGCATCCAGCTCCGCGTCGTCCTCATCATCGAGCAGGGCCGCCATCTCGAGCAGGTCGTCCACGCGCGACGAGCAGGAGTCCCAGGGGCGCGTCCAGCTCCGCAGGCGGTTCGCCTCGCCGATGACCTCCCTCGCCCCATCGTGGTCGTTCCAGAACCCCGGGGCCGCCATCCTCTTCTCGAGTTCGGCGATGCGGCTCAGCTTCCCGGGAACCTCAAAGATACCCCCGTAGCTCATCGAGCCGGCCCCGAAGCGCCGCCGCGCGCTCCTTCTGTTTCGCGAGTTCCATTCTTCCTGGTCCGCCCCTCCGCACGTCGCGATTCACATGATCAACGGGCCCATAATAGACCACGTTTCCCTACGGAAGTCGAACTTTCACACGAGGTCGAAGTCGATTCTTCTCGCCTCCCGGTCCACGCGGGCCACCCGGACCTCGGCGTCGTCGCCGAGCCGGTACGTCTTCCGGGTGCGGCGGCCCCTGAGCACACGCCTCGTCGCGTCGGGGACGTAGTAGTCGCCCGGAAGGTTGCTCACATGGACCACCCCCTCGATGTCGTACGCCTCGAGCCGGACGAAGAGCCCGAAGCGGGCGATCCCGCTGATCGCGCCCGCGAAGTGGTCCCCCAGGTGCCGTTCCATGAACTCGACCTTCTTCAGGTCGACGGAATCCCGCTCCGCCCGCACGGCGTGTTCCTCGCGCGCCGACGCGTGCCGCGCCGTGGCCTCGAGCGCCTCCCGTCTCAACTTTCGCGTCGAACCCGGGTCGGCGAGCCATCGGGACAACTGCCGGTGCACGAGGAGATCAGGGTAGCGGCGGATCGGCGAGGTGAAGTGAAGGTAGGCCGAGGATGCGAGGCCGAAGTGGCCCTCGTTGCTGGCGGAATAGCGCGCCTTCGCGAGGCTCTTGAGCACCTGCAGCGAGATGACCGCTTCCTCTACCCGCCCCTTCGCCGCGTCGAGGAGCCGCTGGAAATCGCGAGGGCGCGGATTCCGGCCCGGGAACGAGAGCCCGAACTCGTCGGCGAGGAGCCGGAGCGTCTCGAGCTTCTCCTCCTTCGGCTCCTCGTGGATGCGATACGGCACCGGCACACCCTCCTCGATCGCCCAGCGCGCCACCGCCTCATTCGTCGCGATCATGAGGTCTTCGACGAGCATGTGGGAGGCGAGCCGTTCCCGCCGCCGGACATCGATCGGAGCCCCCTCGTCGTCGAGCACGACATGCGCTTCCGGCAGGTCGAAGTCGAGGCTGCCGCGCGCCTTCCCTCGCTCTCGAAACGCCCGGGCCACCCGGAGCAGCG